>DATLCW010000359.1:0-3800 GCA_035526195.1 Bryobacteraceae bacterium | reverse complement strand
CGAGATTGGCAGATACCGGCGGCGGCCCCTGGATTGGTCATAAGAGCTTGTCCGGAACAATGGGAATGATGGCCGGCCGGCTGGGTTCGTTCTGCAATTCCTCACATTGTGGCGCAGGCGATGCAGAAGTGATGGGGAATGTCTTTGGAAGTGGGCCGCTGGAGGCAGGCGGCGGACCGGCCGGCATGTCCGCGTTGGGTTCGTTCTGAAATTCCGCATTTGCGTTTTCGGCCTTGCGGCGATCCTGGCGTTCGACCAGTGTTTTCAACGCGAGGCGGTACATGCGGCTGAGGCGGGTATCATGCCGCTGGATCTGATCGAGCGAATTGCCGTCGGCGACGATCGCGGTGTAGGCGATGGCGGTGCGGGCGCCTTCATCGAGGCGCTTGAAGCGGGCTTCGAGAGCCTTCTCCTGCTGGTCCATTTTGAGGTCGATCATGGCGGTTTCGACGCCCCAGCCGCGGCACTGACGCCAACGGGTGGCGACCATCTCGTCGAGCAGATCCAGCTCGCTGGCTCCGACGGGTTTGAACTCCTCGAGGTAGGCATTGCGCATCGCCTCGAAGGCGGCTGCGTCCTCATTGCAGAGCACGAGGGCTTTGGCGCAGAGGCCATGGCGGAGGGCATTCATGGACGAGATGGCTTTGCCTTCGGGGGTTTTGGGGCCATGGGATTTGGCTCCATTGATGCGGGCGGCTTCGATTTTTCGGAGTGAGGACATGGTGGTTCCTTTCGCCTAGACGGTAGCGCGGGGTGGGAAGCGGCCTGTTGAGGGGACTTTGTATGTGGTGGGGGCTGTAGGGGATTTAGTTGGGCGGGGGGCGTGAACGGGGTTAGCCGCGGATGGACGCAGGTGAACGCCGATGAGGGATGGGCTTGTCTAACGCGTTGCAGTTCCTGGTCGAAGGCGCGGTAACCGACGATGGCGAGCTTCGGCCGGGGAAGCCCACTTGTGGAGCTCCGTCAACATGTTCGTTTCGACTTGTTCGCAACGTTGGCGGACGATGGAGACGATTCGCTTCTCCATCTGGATCAGGTGCTGTTTGAGTTCAGCGTCCATGGTGTCAGTCTACCGCCTAGTCAGCCAACCCATGTGCCCATATTCGATGACGCCACGCTTTGTGAGCCGCGGATGAACCACACATGGCCTTCGGCCGCCCTGGCGAATGAAAACGAGTGCCGGCGATTGGAAGGAAAATAGTGGTGCTGGAGCAGGTGAGCCTTTCTGCGTAGTGGTGGTGCAAGCCCCGAAGATGAACCTGGTTCGGCCGGCGTGGAGCGCGCCCTGGAATGAGCTTCGACGCCAACGTGAAGATCGGCGATGTGCTGAGCGATGTGTTTGGGTTATCCGGGCAGCTGATGCTGGAGGCATTGGTGAACGGGTTGGGCGGCGATAGCCAGCCGAGCGCGAGGAACATTGCTCAGTTGGCACGAGGCCATGCCAAGAAGAAAGTGAACGAGTTGATGGCGGCGCTGGAAGGCCATCAGATGCGGAATTCCCATCGGACTTTGATCCGGCACGCGATGCGACACATGGCATTTCTGGCCGAGGAGATCGAAGCTTTAGATGGAGACATTGCCGCTTTGATCCGGGACGCGAGCCTGACGCCAGCTTATGAGTTGCTGCAAACCATTCCGGGCATCCAGTCCCAGGCCGCTGCGACGATTCTAGCCGAGAGCGGGCCGGACATGAAGCAGTTTCCCAAGCCCGCCAACTTCAGCTCTTGGTCCGGACTGGCTCCGGGTAATAACGAGAGCGCGGGAAAAAGAAAGCGGGCGCCGGCCATGAAGGGCAACCCGCATATCAAGACTGCTCTGGTTGAGGCAGCTTGGTCGGCAACTCGGTCGAAGCAATCCGAGTTTCAAGACCGCTATCAAAGACTCCGACCGAAAATCGGCCACAAGCGGGCTATCGTTGCCTCCGCGCATATGCTCGCACTCAGGATTTACCAGGTTTTAGCAAGCGGGCTGCCCTACCAGCCACACGTAGGCGCCCTCTCTCCGCGATCTATCAACCGGCTTGTCCGCCACCACACTCGCCGACTCAACTGCCTGCATCGCTGGCTGAACGATCAGGGGGCGGTGTAAAGGGGGATTGTTTTCAGAACAACGCAGGTGAACGCGGATGAGTCCATCCGGGCTAAAATAGACGTATAGATGCTTGGGTGTTTATCCACCCAAGCGGATTGTGATAGGTGATGAAAATGGAAGAACAAACCATCCGCTGGAACATCAAGGTCTCGAAAGATACCGATCTGATCTTGCGGACCTTCCTGGGCTCGCAAGGAATGAAAAAGGGCGATCTCTCGAGATTCATCGAGGAGGCCGTGCGCCGGCGCGTGCTTCAGTGCACCATAGAGGACATTTGGGCGCGCAACACTGACGCCGACCCGGAGGAAGTCGAGCGTCTCGTCGACGACGCCGTGGGCGAGGTCCGCGCGGAACGCCGCGCCAAGGCAAAGAATGACAAAGCCTGATGCGGGTGGTCCTGGATGTCAATATCATCGTGTCCGCACTTCTAGCCCCGGCCGGCAAGCCCGCTGCTGTTATGCGGATGTGGCTGGACGGGAACTTTACACTGCTGACCTGCGCGGCGCATGACGACGAGCTTCGCTCCACGCTGCAAAAGCCGCGTGTGTCCGAACGCCTCAAGCCGCATAAGGCCGGCCGGCTGGTCAACCAGATCAAAAGATTCGCCGAGGACGTGGCGTCTCTACCGCGCGTGGAACGCTCTCCCGATCCCATGGATGATTTTCTGCTGGCCATGTGCGAAGGCGGCAGCGCAGATTATCTGGTGACGGGCGATAAGAGCGGGCTGCTCGCTCTCAATCGACACAAAGCGACGCGGATCGTCACAGCACGCGAATTCGCCAAGCTGTTCGGCTAACCCTTACAGGGGCCACTGATCGTACGCACTGAAATCGTCCTTGCCTCGGTGCTAATGCAGGGCGCACCCTGCATTGGCCCCGCTGTCCACGACGACGTCGAAGCGGCGCGAAAATCACTCTATATAAACGCATTTGACTCCCTCGTCGAAGGCGCGATAATTCACCGGGAACGAGGAGTTCGCCGGGAGCTACGCGAGGAGCGTGGTTCCGGCGTGAACAGCAGCTAGCGCCCGGTCCATGGTGGCTACTAAACCGCCGTGCTTCCGTGCCAGTAGCACAAGATATGCGTCAGTCACCTGCCGATGGCCGGAGATTCCAGTGGTGGGCAACTCGAGATAAGATACATCGTCCGGCCAAAATTCGTGCCGCGGCAGGGAGGAGATGGATGCGAGCAGAACCTTTGCGGACTCAGCTGTCGCCTCCACACCGGCGCGGAGGTGGAACCGGAAAAGCGCGCCCTGCGTGACGGGGCAGGTTGCAAAGCGATACCCGTTACGGAACCACGCCGCCGCGCGCGCATTCAGACTATGTTCGGGCGTCGCCAGTGAGATGAGGACATTCGAGTCGAGCAGGTAGACGTTACTCTTCGTCATCGAGAGCCTTGACATCCTCGGTGGAAACGGGCCGGCCGCAGCGAAAAGTAGGGAACCCGTAATCGCTCATTTCTATGGATGCGCCTTTTGCCCCTTTCGCCGATTGCAGGATGAGGTCGCCAACCACTCGTCCGAGACTGCGGTTCTGATCGCGCGCGATGGCCTTGGCGATGTAATAGGCTTCATCGGAGATGTCGAGCGTAGTGCGCACAACAACATAATAGCACAAGAGCACACACCCGGCCTCGCGGGGAATAGGTTAGGCGGGTGCGTGAATGGGTGGGCCGGTAGAGTAGGACAGTAGATGAACTGTGAGTGA
>DATLCW010000348.1:0-25047 GCA_035526195.1 Bryobacteraceae bacterium | reverse complement strand
TGAGACTGGAGGCCTTCGTATATTCCAACAAGTCCCTAACGAGGTTTTCCAGACGGGCGGCGCCCTGAATCGTGTATGAGAGATACTCGTCGGCGGTAGCGCCAAACTGGCCCGAAAATTTCTTCTTGAGCATCTGGCTGTAAATAGATACGATCCGCAAGGGTTCCTGAAGATCATGCGATGCCGAGTAGGCGAACTGCTCGAGATCGAAGTTGGCCCGCCGCAGCGCCATATTCCCCTCCTCGACCCGCATCCGTTCCCGCCGGAGTTGTTCGAATAGCCGGGCATTGTCCATGGCGATCGCTGCTTGGGCGGCGATGCCGGCGACGATCGCCTCGTGCCGGACGGTAAAGACTCCGGTCTGGGAATGCCCGAAGAACAGGCCGCCGAGGACCTCTCCGGATCGGGAAATCACCGGCGCGGCGAGATAGCTCCGCACCGGAAGATGCCCTTCCGGCATCCCCTCATAGGGCGCATTCTTTCCATAGCGGGGGTCCTTTGTAATATCGTCACTCCGCAGAATCCCGTCGCCGCGGAAAGTGGGCGCGAACACTTCGGTATTGCGCGGCATCGGGAAACTGGAAAACGCTTCCCGCGGCACTCCCGAAAGCGTGTAAAGCATGTAGGACTCGCCACGATCATTAACGACATTGTGAAACAGGGCGCCGAAATCAGCCCCGATGAGTTTCGTGCCCAGATCGGTGACGGATTGCATTAAACGGTCGGGATTCAGCTCCGCGGCAAGCAGAGGTCCGACGCTGTTGAGGAGCTCGGCGGTGGCCCGGGCGTCCTGTTCCCGCGCCAGCAGCGCCTTGCGTTCGGTAATGTCCTGCAATACACCGTGGATGCCGCCCAGGGAGCCATCGGGCCGGATCACGTACCGGCCGGCGGCAAATACCCAGCGGTTCTCCCGTAGCTCCCCGCTTAGCCGGCTCTCGATTGCGTAGTGTTCCTTTTGAGCAGTGGCGCGCTCCACTTCACGGAGCACTCGTTCCCGATCCTCGGGATGGAGCAGCTCGCGAATTTGAATCCCTGTCATCGGTGAATCGAGGGGAACAGCCAGAATAGCCGCGGCCCGCTCAGACAACGTGACGAGATCGGTGGGTGCATCCCAGCTCCAATCGCCCATGCCGGAGGCCGAGAGCGCCACGCTCAGCCGGTCCGCCGTCTCCTGCAGACGCTGCTCATTCGTCTTCTGGTCCGTAATATCGAGGCAGGTCCCCATGTAGCCGGTAAACTCCCCTGCGGGAACATACATAGGAATGGCAGTGTCGATGAGCCAGCGGTACTGCCCGTCGTACCGCTTGCGCCGATACTCGAGGGTGAAGTTTTCCCGAGCGTCAAAACAATCGCGGTAGACGCGGAGGCATCGTTCTCGATCTTCCGGATGAATGCTTTCGGTCCAGCCGTTTTCACAGTCTCTTCCGAGCGTCTGGCCTGTGAACCGGAGCCAGGTGCGATTGAACCAGACGCATTGCCTGTTAGAGCCAGCCATCCAAATCAGGACGGGCGCAGTATCCGCCAGTGCCTGAAATCGGATTTCACTGGCCCGGCGTTCCTCTTCCGCCTCCTTCTGTCCCGTGGCGTCATGAACAATGGAGAGCACGGAAGACACATCTCCGCCTTGCGGGAATTCAAAGACGGCCGTGCCCTGGAAGTGACGCTTCCCCAACGGAGACGGCAATTCAAAATCGCTGACATCGATTTTCCCGGTCTCGAACACTCGTCCGAGGCTGGCCCGCAACGGGTTGGAGAGATCCTCCGGCAGACCGGCTTCCCGGTGCGTCTCATCGCGCGCCTCCAGCGCCTCATCCATCGCTATGCGCCCGGTGAAGTACAAATCCGCAACGGAGCCGAATGAGGACGTCCATGTTAATTGAACAATACTTCCGTCGTCAGCCCGAAGGGGGAAATCCACTCGTGTGGACGTCCCGCTGGTCAAATCTTTAAATGCCTTTTCCGCCTCCGCCAGCCGGTCTGGAGGAATAAATTCACTGAAATGGGCCCCCATGAGCCGCTGCCGGGATGCTTTCAGAATCCGGCAGAAGCTCGCATTGCAATCGACATAGTGGCCCGTCCGGTTGACGACCAGAATACCCTCGCCGGTGGACTCAAAGAGTCTATGGTAATGCCGCTCACTGGTGCGCACGGCGTCTTCGGCACTTTTACGTTCCGTAATGTCATCGTTGACGAAGATCCCGTAAGTCTTGCCGTTGGCCTTAGAGACGGAGATGCGAGTGAAAGTATAGAATGGCCGCCCGTCTTTTCTGTGGCACAAACATTCGCCGGCCCATGTTCCGGCACTTCGGAACAGGTCGCTGACCTCGATTGGGTAAGTCCGGCAAGTGGTGAAGTGCCGCCCGATCAGTTCTCCCGGCTGGTACCCGAAAAGTTGGTCTTCCGCGCGATTTGTATAAACGATGTAGCCGGCGTCATCAGAAATACTCACACCGGCGGACATGTTCTGTAGAGCTTCCTGCGCCAGCAACCCGGAGAGCTCGACGTTGCTCTGGGAAGCAGGGTTCATAAAGCTACCTTGCCGCTGGTCGAGAGTGCCACGCTTTTAGACCCCTGGATTCATATTGGCACAACTACAGCGATGTGGTTCGAGGCAAGAAAGAAATGGTTATTTTGAGGACGCGGCGTAATAGTACTGATGGGCGCGACCGAGAACTTCATCGGCTCTTTCGCGTAAGTTCTGCCGGATCCACAGGATCAGAGATTCCGCTTTGAGAGTGTCCGCCCACGCCGGGCTCGCTTCTTCGTTGAGCTGAAGCTTCACGTGCTCCGCCCGCGTCCCAAGCACGTCGCCCAGGGCGCGATGGACCGCACTTTCCAGATCCTCATTCCTGGCAGCGGGACGAAATCGGGTATGGTTGCAAAGAAGAGCATCTACATCACACGGGTGGAACGCCCGCCCGAAAACATCGATCGGGTAAGCACAAAGCAGGTGGCAATGCACGGTTGTCAGCAGTTTATTCCAATATTCTTCGACGGTCATTGCAGTAGTGAAACTGCCTTCGGCCCAAAGCACTCCTACCATCTCGCCATAGGCGTAGACCGGCCCGGGAAAACGAGTGGCGAGATCGCGGAGCGTAGTCCCAATTTCGCTGTCAAAGAGATCGAAATGAGGTCCGCCGCCGAAATTGAACCGGGAGAGTGTTTTCACGGCGTCGAGCACAAGAAGGCGTCCTTCCCCTACAGCCGTCGCCGTATCGGCCCCTAAACGCGCCAGTTCCTGAAGGAACGCCGAGGAATGCTGGGGAGTAGCCACGACCAGCACCCCGTTGCCGGCAATCAACCCTTCCATAAGGAAGGGGCTCACGCTTTCTGCCAGAGTCCGGGGATTGTCGTGGTAGAGTTGAACCTCGTGCTTGCCGGTGCAACGCATAACACCAGTCTCCCTGACCCATTATAGGCATGGCGGCAGGTTGAAAGTCAGAACGCCGAATCAGAGGGTTGATCCGGTAACTTCACGCCTGGCGCCACCGTCTTTCTGACAGACTCTCTAAAGCTTAAGTCTGTTCAGGACTGTGTTATAGTGTGCTCAAAGTTAGAGTGTGATCGGAGAAAGCTCGTAAAAATGGGTAAAATGCGGCTGTTGAGTTTGATGGCGGCTGGCATGGCGATGGCAGCGTCCAACACAGCGGACGTTGCCCCGTTAGGAACTTATACGGCTGCTGAACGGCGGCATTGGGCTTTTCAGCCCAGAAAAAACGCCGCGCCTCCCGTGGTACAGGATGCGGAGGGGAAGGCTTGGATTCGAACGCCGATCGATGCTTTCGTATTGGCGGGTTTGCGCAAAGCCGGGTTGCGGCCGGCCCCGGCGGCCGACCGCGTGACGCTCATCCGCAGGCTCAGCTACAATTTGCACGGGCTGCCTCCAACACCGGAGGAAGTCTCCGCATTCGTCAACGACCCCTCGCCGCGGGCCTACGAAAATCTGGTGGATCGGCTAATGGCGTCGCCCCGGTATGGCGAGCAATGGGCCCGGCATTGGCTGGATGTGGTCCGGTTCGCGGAATCTGACGGATATGAATATGATACTCACCGTCCCGACGCTTATCGTTACCGCGATTATGTGGTAAGCAGCTTCAACACCGACAAACCTTATAACGAGTTCATCCGCGAACAACTGGCCGGCGACGAGATCGATCCGAAGAACGACACCCTACTGGTGGCGAGCGGCTTTAACCGCCTCGGTCCCCTGCGAAAGAATGCCGGCAACCAAGACGTCGCTAGTTCCCGTACCGAAGTATTGACGGAGATGACGAACATCGTGGGCGGCGCCATGCTCGGTATGACGATCGGCTGCGCGCGCTGCCATGATCATAAATTCGATCCCATCCGGCAATCGGATTACTACCGCATGCAGGGCTATTTCGCCCAGACTCAAGCCAATGACGTAATCGTTGCCAGCGCGGAAGAGCAGGCCGCATGGAAAGCCAAAGTGACTCCCATTGAGCAGGAAATGCGCCGCCTGCGGTCCCAGATGCGACGGGCTCCGGAAGAGGAAAAAGGAAAGCTCGAGACGCAACTCGAGTCCCTGGATGAAAAGATGCCGCTGCCGCTTACTTCCATGTATGCGGTGCAGAACAATTCGAAGGAGATGACCACCATTCATCTTCTGGGCCGCGGGGATTATCGCAACAAAGGGGCGAAAGTGGGAATGCGGCCGCCGGGCATCCTGCTGGCTCCGGCGACGCCGGAATTGCCGTTGGAAACGGAAAATCCGCGGCAGAAGCTGGCCGAGTTCATCACCGATCCCTCCAATCCGCTCACAGCGCGGGTAATGGTGAACCGTCTATGGCTGTATCAGTTCGGTCGCGGTATTGTAGGGACGCCCAACGATTTCGGCCGCATGGGCACCGCGCCTTCGCATCCCGAGCTTTTAGATTGGCTGGCCAACCGGTTCGTCGAGGGTGGATGGAAGCTCAAGCCGCTGCAGCGGATGATTCTGCTCTCCAGTGCGTACCGCCAAGCCAGCCGCGCTCCGCAGGAAGCGGCGGCAATGGAAAAGGATCCGGAGAACAAGCTGTTATGGAGATTCAATCGACGGCGGCTGGAGGCAGAGGAGATTCGCGATTCCATGCTTGCGGTTTCCGGCCGGTTGAATACCAAGACAGGCGGGCCGAGCGTCATGATTACGATCGATCCGGAGTTGATCAGCGATCTCAAGCGTCCGCAATACTGGTCGGCAACCCGCGACAAGACGGAACACGATCGCCGCACGCTTTACATGATTTACAAGCGGAACCTGATTCTGCCGTTCATGCAGGTGTTCGATTCGCCCGACACGCTGATGTCCTGCGCACGCCGCGATCAATCGACGCATGCCCCACAGGCGCTGGAATTGTTGAATGGCAAAACATCCAATGATCTTGCCGGGGCGCTGGCGGCCCGGTTGGCTAAGGAGCGGCGTACGGCGGCGGAACGGATTGATTACGGGTGGCGCCTGGTAGCGGGCCGTCCGCCCACGCCTAAAGAGAAGGATATTTCTTTGACCTACCTCGCCGAGGAAGCTAAGGATCCGACGGCCGCGAAGGAGTTCGCGCTCGCTTTATTCAACTTCAACGCCTTTTTATACGTGAACTAAAAATGCCAGAGCACATTCGATACGCCAAGAATCGCCGTGAGTTTCTCACCAATTGTTTCGGTGGAGCGGGCTCGCTCGCCTTTGCATCCATGATCGGGCAGGAGCAGGCGCGGGCGGCACGCTACAATCCGCTGGCTCCCAAGGAGCCGCACTTTCCCGCCAAGGCTAAGTCTTTTATCTTCTTGTTCCAGGCGGGCGGTCCCTCGCACGTGGAGACCTTCGACCCGAAGCCGCTGCTCAACAAGCTGAACGGGGAGAAACGGCCGGCGGAATTCGGGGACGTACAGTATCAGAATGTGAACGCCAATTCCCGTCTTCTCGGCAGCAAGCGGACGTTCAAAAAGTACGGCAAATCGGGGATCGAGGTCTCGGACCTGCTGCCGCATCAGGCGGAGATCATCGACGAGCTATGCATTCTCCGGTCAATGCACGGTGATATGGTGGTGCACTCCGCGGCGCAATATCAGATGATGTCCGGCCGCGTGATTCCAGGCTTTCCGGCGATCGGCAGTTGGATGGCGTATGGATTGGGAACGGAGTCCGATTCCCTGCCCGCTTACGTGGTGATGCCTGACCCGCATGGCGCTCCGGAAGCCGGACAGCCGATGTATACGAATGGATTTCTGCCCGCCGTCTATCAACCTGCGCTGTTCCGGCCTGGCAAGCGGCCGGTTCTGAATCTTGAAGTCCCGAAGGGCATCGCGTTTGACCGGCGCAAGAAGACCGTGGATTTGATCCGCGCTTTGAATGAAGCGAATCTGCCGGGCGAGGATCCGGAGTTCGCGGCCCGCATTAGTGCGTACGATACGGCGTTTAAAATGCAGACCGAGGCTCCGCAACTCTTCGATGTTTCCAATGAACCACAGGCCACGCTGGATCTTTATGGCGTCGGCAAGGAACTCACCGACGATTACGGCCGCCGTTGTCTGTTGGCGCGGCGCTTAGTGGAGCGTGGGGTGCGGTTTGTCTGCGTGGTAGCCGGCGGCGGCGGCGGCGAAACGGAATGGGATGCGCACAGCGACATTGAAAAAAATCATTTCCGCATGGCGGCGCTGACAGACCAGCCGGTGGCGGCGCTGATTAAGGATTTGAAGCAGCGCGGGCTGCTCGATTCCACCGTTGTCCTGTGGGGCGGCGAGTTTGGACGCTCGCCCGAGTCTGAGAAGGGCAAAGGGCGCGATCATCATAACACCGGCTTTTCGATGTGGGTGGCGGGCGGCGGGTTCAAGGGCGGTACCGTGTACGGGGCTACCGATGATATCGGATTGAAAGCGGTCGATAATCCGGTGCACTTCCGCGATTTGCATGCCACGCTGTTGAATCAGATGGGCTTGAACCAGGATCAGTTGAGCTATTTGCATCAGGGGCGCAGAGAGCGGCTGACGGAAGTCCACGGGCGGATCATCAAAGAGATCATCGCGTAGGTTTTTGGGCCGGACGTACGGAAGACGGCGATTAGGTGCGCGGCATCACCTGAAGCTGAAACATCTAGGACAATGGATCACCTTTGATCGTGGGTTCGAGCGGTGGCCCGCCCTCAAACTAACGCTACTTACGTCCGCCCAATAAAATGGCCGCCAGCCTATTTGCGATAGATGTATTGCACGCCGGCGATAATTGCGCGGCCGGGGTTGGCGACTCCAGGGATGTCTTCTGTGTAGCTGTTGGTGAGGTTGGTGAACTGCACGTACGGACGCAGGCTGCCAACGGCGCGGGCGAGAGAGATGTCCCATGCGGCGTAGGCTTTATAAGCCTTTCGTTCCGCAGCCCCGATGCGTGTGCGGGCCACGATTTTCCCTCGGATGGTTCCCGTCCAGCCGAATAGCCCGGAATGCACCAGATAGTTGAAAGCGTACTTGGACTGCATTCCGGTCAACTGGAAGGCGGACGCGCTTAGCCCCGTGTAACTCCAATCGAAGAGGCCGTCGCGAAGCTTCCAGGCCGCGCTGGTCTCGAATCCCGTGAAGCGCAACTTCTGGACGTTAACGGCGTTCCATACTAGGGTACCGATGGGCCGGACAAAGTCGATCCCATCTGTATCGCGGCGGTGAAAGATTGTGGTTTGGAGGCGCCAGGCGGCAGCCGGATGAAGGTCGGCGCCGGCTTCATAGCTCCAGGCTTTTTCAGCCCGCAACAAAGCGTTACCTATATTGGCCGGGTCGCGATAAAAGAGATCGGTGTAGGTGGGAAGCCGAAAGGCGCGGCTTACACTACCGCGGAATTTAAGGATAGAGGAGGCCCAATAGCCTACTCCGAGGGAGGGACTCCATTGGCCGGGAAGTCCTTTGAAGACTTCCGTTCGAACTCCGGCGGTCATCGACCAGCGCTTCAACACACGTGCGTCGAGGGAGGCGTAGGCCGCGGCCCTGGCACGATCGTGCGTCCCGAGATTGTTGGAGACGATCGCATCGCCGAAGCCTTCTCCGCCGTAGAATAGCCTCACGTTCTGACCGAGGCTTTCCCGCCGCCGCAGGCTGCCCTGCCACGATTCCGAGGTGTGATGGTTCATGTAGCGCTGCGGCTGATCGCGATAGAGAACGAACAGATCGGTGTGGCGGCGATAGGTCATGGCGATTTCCGTGCGTTCTCCGAGTGCCTGGCGAATTCCCGCGAACCATGTCTTGGTGCGTTCCCAACTGGGATAGTTTCCGTAGAACCCTTGGGCGCCAAACGGCTTGTCGCTGTAGCCGAGGTCGAGATCGGTGAACCCTAAAGCGGAAGACCAGCGCGTGGTGGAATTGGCGGTCATGTTACGGTAATCGCGATTGGGAATGAAGCCGGTGGAGAAATCGCGAGAGAAAGAGACTTGCTGGCTGAGCCTGCCTTTGATTCCCGCGGCGGCCAGGCGTTGCTGGTTCACGCCGAAGTTTCCGATGGCTGCCTGCAGACGGATTTCCGTGGTTTCCGGCGCGGAGGTGATGAAGTTGATGACGCCGCCGACCGCATCGGAGCCGTAGAGCGAAGATCCCGCGCCGTGCAGCACCTCAATCCGCTCAATGGCTTCGAGAGGAGCCGGGAAATCCATGTTGTGGTGAGCGCTTTGGCCATCGCTCATGCGCCGGCCGTTCCAGAGAACGAGGGTTTGGCCGAAGGTAGCTCCGCGGATCGAGACGTCGGCTTGGATGCCATTGGGAGCGCGCTGCCGGATGTCCACGGACGGGTCAAGGCGCAGCGCGTCCATAAATGTGTTGAACAGCAGATTGTTGGCGCGTAGCGGAAGCAGCGCGATCACGCGTTCCGATTCCTCGAACGGCAGCGGATCCAGCGTACCGGTGACGACAACCGTCTCCTTACGCGATTGTGCGGTGAGAACGCAGGTGTAGAGAAGCAGCGGTAACAATCGCATGTCTACTTACGTCCGAAATCCGCGGGAATTTCGCCCCAGTCCGAAGTCTCCCACTTGAGAATTGGATTGGAAAAAGGGTTTGCGCGCAGCCATGCTTCGGCATGGTCAATGAGATCGAAGATATCGCCATTGCGGGAAGTGCGCTCGAGCGTGGTGCGGCACTTTTTTAGACGCACCCAGCTTTGGGCGGTCCGCGAATCGGAGTAAATGGGCAAATCCGATAGCTGCAAGGCTTGCACAATCGCGAGAAACTCCCCCACGTTGTTGGTTCCGTCTTCGTAGGGACCCTTGAGGAACAACTCGTCGCGGGTATGCGTGTGAACTCCGCGATACTCCATGCGTCCTGGATTCCCACTGCACGCGGCGTCAACGGAGATGCTCTCCTTGATTACGTTCGCTGTCGAGCGCGCGACGGACGTCTTCTTTACGGCCGGGTCTTTGCCGGCGTAACTCCAATACTTGCCCCGAAACGCGGCCTCCGCATCCGCGCGCGACAGGAAGCTCTTGAAACGGGCGTTGGCGACGCCGGTCACCTGTTCTGACGCCGTGGTCCAGTCTCCATAGATGCCCGGCGTACGGCCCTGCCAGACCACGTAAAACTTCGGCTTGGATTTGTTCATTCGGCTGCTTCTTAATGTTAATCGGCTGGAGGGTATCCTTGTAGAGATGGCCCATCGTTTATTGGTTTCGATGATTCTTGGCTCGACCCTAGCTTACGGCCAAGGCGCACTCGGATTGATTGGCGAATTCACCGATGGTAGCCGATCGGCGCGGTTTGCCGCTGCCACTCCGAATTTTTATCTCGAGCCGAACGAATCAGTTCATCCCGCGCTTAGCCCCGCGTTTCAGGGCACGTGGCGGGGCACGCTGCAGATTCTCCAGAATGGAGCATACGAGTTCAGCCATGAGATCACGCTGGATGGCAAAACGGCAAAAAAGCATACCCTCACTGCGGGCGCTCACTCGTTCGAACTGCGTTATGCGCGGCCGGCTGGCGCGGCAGCGCTGCGGCTACAGTGGCGCTCGGCCGCGTTTCCCTGGGAACCGGTGCCGGCTTCGGCGTATTCGCACCGCAAGCAGGACGAACCGGGGGATGGAATCGAGCACGGACGGGCTTTAGTGTATGATGCGCAATGCGCGAATTGCCACCGCGCGACGGGGATGGAGCGAGATGTTCCCCCACTCGCCGGAATCGGCAGCGAGACGAATTTAAATTGGCTCTACACATGGCTACAGCGGCATACGGTAATTCCACATACCGCGGAACAGAGTGCTGATTTGGCCGCTTATCTTTCCACATTGCGAACGGCGGCAACTGTGAAAACCCGGAGATCAAATGAAGTGGCGGTAGGGAAAGGCGGCGAGTTGTTTGGAACGCTGGGCTGCGCGAATTGCCATGGCACGCTCCACGGAATGGGGTCCAAGTATTCGTTGAGCGTACTGGCGGCAAAGCTACTGACCACCCACCGGCCTTCCATGCTTCTGAACGAGGAAGACGCCACCGCCTTGGCTGCCTATCTGACACGCTCCACCGATGCGCGCTATGAACAAGCCGCCCCCGCCGGGAATAGCGCGCGGGGAGCGGAGGCCCTGGCGTCACTCGGCTGCGCGAATTGCCATGAGCAGAAGCGTGCCGCGAAGCCGCTTTCCGAGCTGCGATCCGCCGCGTGCAAGGTGGTGCGCCTGAACTGGAATGAGGCGGAAAAGCAAGCAGTCCAAGCTTTCTTGAGTGGTCCCGCCGATCGCAGTCCGGCGCCGGTCTACGATTTCCCGCGAAATCTGCAAAGGTTTTCGTGCACGGCCTGCCATAAGGCGGACACCGAAGCCCCACCGCTCGAGGGAGTAGGGGAGAAGCTGAAGACTTCCTGGCTTAGCGGCGTGCTCTGGCAGAAAAAGAGAGTGCGTCCGGGGCGTGAACTGCGGATGCCCCATTACAGTGAAGATTTGATGCGGCCATGGATAGCAAGCTTCGCTAAGGCGGAAGGCCTTGCGCCGGGAGATGGTCCCACGCCGCCCGCGTTCCCGGAAGAAAAACGGAGCGTGGGTGTGGGACTGCTCGGCACGAATCCGCGCAAGAAAGGCATGGCCTGCATCGGATGCCACGATTGGGGAAACTACAAGTCGCTGGGAGAGGAAGGCCCGCAGTTGATCGATGCCGCCGCGCGTCTGCGCTTTGACTGGTATGAACGGTGGATGCACAACCCGGCGCGGATCCTATCCGGCACGTCCATGCCAAACTATTTTTCTTCAATGCCTGAGGAACGCGCCAAGGATAGGATCCATACGTTATGGGCGGGGATGGAACCGGGCGCGAAGGCGCCCGTGCCGGACGGGTATCGGACTTCCGATCTCGAGGTCACGCGCGAAGCAAAGCCGGTGCCCGATAAGGAGGCGATTGTCATCCGCTGGGACATGCCTGAGGCTACTCCGGCAGCTATCGCGGTGGGGCTGCCAGGGGCGCTGTCGTACTGCTTTGATGCCGGGGAGAGCCGTTTGCTGTATGCGTGGCGCGGCGGGTTTCTGGATCTAACCGGCACTCTGTTGAAGAAGACCGGCGAGAACAAGCTGACCCCCACGGCGAAGCTGATCGGCGAAATTTTCTGGCGAAGCAAGGAATTCCCGTTCCGCGTAGGTACAGACAAACGCATCCCGCAACGCCGGTTCAAAGGATACCGCCTCGTCGAAGGTATTCCTGAGTTTCATTACCTGATGGATGGTATGGATGTGTTCGAGAAGCTGTCTCCGCAAAACGGCGGCAAAACGATCCTGCGGCAGATCAGGATCAGCCGCGTGGATCACCCGGTTTTTTTTGAAGGGCGCGCCATCGCCCCCGGGAGTAATGGGAACCTGGAGGTCACGCTAGGACAATGAGACCCGCTATCGTGCTCCTCTCAGCCGCTCTCCTGAGCGCCCAGGTTCCCAGTTCCAGCTACCGGGTGGAGAATGTGCCGTTGCCGCGGGATATCGCGCCCGAAGTGGCCGGTGTTACTTTTAGTGCGGATGGGCTGCTGGCCGCGAGCTTCCGCCGAGGTTATATCTACCTGATGGATCTGAAGACGCAGCGCTGGAGGAAATTCGCCGAGGGCCTGCAATCACCGCTGGGAATCATGCCCGGAGAGAAGCCCGGCGAATTTTACGTCGCCCAGCTGGCGGAGTTAACTCACGTGGTGGATACGGATGGCAATGGGAAGGCGGATCTCTACGAAGCCGTCGCGGATGGCTGGGGCGTGTCCGGAAACTATCATGAGTTTCTCTATGGTCCGGTGCGCGACAAGGCGGGGAATTTCTATTTGTCCCTGGGTCTATCGTCTAACAATGCACAGCCGCGAATGCCCGTCCGCGGTGAGTACACCACCAAAGGACGCCAGGCGAAACAAGTGAAAGAAGGGACAGTGGGCAAAGTCGGGCATTACTCCCCGACCACCTATCGCGGGTGCGCCATCAGAATTACCCCGAAGGGCCAAGTGGAACTGGTATCGTGTGGATTCCGCCAGCCTAACGGGCTCGGGTTTAATGCCGAAGGCGATCTCTTCGCCACCGATAATCAAGGCGACTGGGTGGGGACTTCGCCGCTGCATCACGTAACGCAAGGCGCCTTTCACGGGCATCCCGCATCCTTGAATTGGGCTCCGTGGTTTCAGGGACGCGATCCGGTGGATGCCGAGGTGGCGGAACTGGAGCGGGTAAGAAAGCTGCCTGCTATCCAATTCCCGCAGAACGATATGGGCGGCTCTGTGACGCAGCCATTGCTCGATACTACCAAAGGCGCCTTCGGACCTTATGCGGGGCAGATGCTGGTGGCGGAGTGGACGTATCCGAGGATCCTGCGTGCCGATCTGGAAAAGGTTGGCGGAGAGTATCAGGGCGCGGCTTTTCTGCTGGTGGAGGGAAACGGATTGCGCGCGGGGAATAATCGCATCGCGCTTGCCCCGGATGGGAAGAGCCTGTACACGTCGCAGACCTCACGGATCTGGGGTACCAGTGAGGGGCTGCAGCGAATCGTGTACACCGGACGGGTGCCGATGGATATCCTCCACATGCGGCTCACCTCGGATGGATTTGAGCTCGAGTTCACGAAACCCGTGAGCGACACGGCGCGCGATGCGGCGAATTACTCAGTTACTCACTATTACTATAAGTATCACTCGACATACGGATCTCCTAAGACCGATGTTACTCCGGCGTTGGTAAAGGCGGTACAACTATCGCCGGACGGACGTAAGGTCCGGCTGGTACTGGATAGTCTAATAGCGAAGCGGGTTTATGAGTTGCGGCCTAAGGGCATTATGGGACGGGATGGCGACCCCTTATGCACCACCGAAGCCGCCTATACACTGAATAAGCTGCGGCGCTGAATCTTTAGGCGAAAAAATGCCGGGCCTCACCACTATGTCTGTGTGCGTGGCGATTTTATTTGTCTGGCCCTGCGGATGATCGAGGAAACCGGAATGGAACAGGCTCGTTTGTTCCTGGAACAAACCGTCGCGCAGATTCCGAGGCAATGGACCTCGATCGCGAAAGAGAAAGGCAGGGATGTGATTCATGCCTGGACTTCGGACGAGTTTGTCGCATTTCGGGACTTCCGGGAACGAGCCGGCGATTTCGATCCCATCGCATGGTTAGGCGGATCGTATTCTCATGGCTACTACCTGCTCGCTTGGATGGCAAATGAACGGCACGACCATCGTGCCGCTCTGGAACTGCTGGAGGTCGCGCTGAGATTCGAGCCGGATCATCCCGACGTGCTGTGCTTGAAAGCATTCTTTCTCCGTCAGATGGATTGCGTTGAGGACGCGGTGGCGACTTACCGCCAAGCGCTCACGATGCGGCCATGGGCGACGAAAACACAACAAGCGCGGGCTTGGCGTGGATTGGGTGGGTGTTTGATCGATCTCGAAAGAATGGATGAGGCGGAAGCAGCTCTGCAACAGTCGTTGTCATTCGCGCCCGATAGTCCGATGGCATGTTCGGAGTTGGATTTTATAAGGGGAGGGCGGAGGAAATCCTCCGCCCTCCCGATGGATAGTTAGTTAGAACGAAAACTTGAGACCGAACTGCATGCGCCGCATGGGATTGCGGATGCTGCGGATTTCCCCATCGCGGCTGCCATTAGGTGTAATCTGGTTGGCGTTGGAGAAACTGATGCCACCCGGTGCGCCGAACCACGGTGTGTTGGTAGCGTTGAAGGCTTCCCACCGGAACTGCACCTTTACCGTTTCGGTAATGGCGAAATTCTTAAACATGGAGAAGTCCAGTCGCCGCTCACCCGGGCCGCGCAAAGTACCGACACCGTTACTGCCTAGCCGGCAGAGATCCGGACGCGTCGCAATCTGGCAGGTTACGCGCTGGAACGCAGCCGGATTGTACCAGAGCTTGCGTGTGGGGTTATCCAACTTAGGCTCGCCGATCACATCAGGGCGAACGGAGCCATTGGGAAAAGAAAGATCGCCAGCGCCCTGCGTAATGGTGAAAGGGAATCCGGACGCGATGCTGGCAATGCCATTCAATTGCCATCCACCGATCACATATCTCGCCGCGTTCTTCATATTGCGTCCGGGCAATTCATAGACCCAGTTCCCGACGGTGCGATGTGTTTGGTCAAAGGAGAACACGCCGCGAGAACCTCGCCGGTCGCGTGGATTCTGCAGCGACGCGCCTTCCTGTCCGCCATTCTCGCCATCCCCGTGCGACTTGCTGTAGGTATAGGCGAGACCGAAGGTGAGTCCGTTGTTCGTGCGCTTATCCAACTTCACCTGAAGGCCGTGATAGAAGGACTCGCCGTAGGAATCGATGTAGCGGATGCGGCCGGTGGCCTGGACACCGATATTCGGAGTAGCCGCATCGTAGAATTCGGGATAGGGCCGGTTCGCCTGCAGGAAGGTGGCGGAAGGCCGTATCGGATCATTCCAGTTGATGACGCTATTACCGACGTTGGCGCCCTTGCTGCCCGCATATCCGATGGAGAGGGCCATGGTGCCAGGCAATTCGCGCTGGATGTCGAAACTCCACTTCCACACCTGGCCGTCCTTATAGTCCGGCGGAAGGTACACCACGTCCACCGGACGGAGCTGACTGGTCCCGCCGCCGCGCGTAAGAAACGGATCGTCGAGGGTCAGAATGTTGGATCCGGGTACGTACGTTTGGGTTGTAATCGGGTAGTTTTGGCCGTTCGCGCCGACGGCGTTAAAGGTGTTGGCGGCGCGCATGGACGTCAGGTATACCTGACTGCCGGCTTTGGGCGGCATAAGATTAAAGATGGTGAAGGTATTCTGGTGCTGGATATTGTCGAACCAGCCCGCGCCAGTGCGGATTACCCATTTATCGGTGGGGCGGAAAGCAATGCCTACGCGAGGCATGAAGAAACGGAACCGCTGCTGCCGCGCCAACTTGACCGCGCCGGCGTCACCTAAAGCTCTCGGGAAAACCTGGGGAATGATAGTGCCATCCGCCTTCCTGAAGCCTTCGCCGCGGCCGATTTCGGCACCGAGACCCGGAATGTCAAAGGTGCGCTGCAAGCCTTTGGAGTCAACCGGCCAACCGTTATAGTCATAGCGCAAGCCGAGATTAACCGTTAAGCGGGAGCTGACCTTCCAGTCATCATTGATGTAGGCTCCGCCGCGATTGGCCTGCGGGAACGTGAGAGGAAGCCCCTCTGGTGTCTGTGTGGAGTTGGGACGGCCGATCAGGAACGAAGCGAAGGCGTTTCCAGTCTGCGTGGCGGCGAATCCGAGCAGCCCTTCTTCAAGGTTCGCAGCGCCGCGCTCGATCCACAAACCGTAGTATTCGGCGCCCATCTTGAGGTTGTGCTTGCCTCTGAAGATCGACAAGTGGTCGCCGAACTGATAGGTGCTCATCGTGTCGTAGCCGTTGCCGTTAGTCAATTCCTGTAGTGGGAACGGTAGCCCGGTGAACTGGGGAATTCCATGTTCTCGAGGAGTGAGCTTACGGTTATTATCCGATGGGATGCGGAACAGACCTACTCCCAGCGCATCCATGTCGAAGCTGGTGTTGTCGGTGCGTGGATTCGAAGTCAGGTCGTTATTGATATTGAATCCGAAGCGCGCCTCGTTGATCATGCTCGAGTTGAACGTGTGAACCCATTGGGTGGCCAGGTTCGTAATCCAGGACTTGCGGAACACAGGCAGGTTCGGATTGATGTTGTTGCTGGTTAAGTTGGAGCGGTCCCATGCCAGACGTCCGAAGACGCGATCTCTGTCCGAGAAGTTGTGATCCACGCGGGCGAAGTAAGTGTTCACATTGGTGGGCTGGGGAACCGCCGCACGAGCCGTAAAGTCAAGCGGATCCGCTTGGACAAATTGCGCCCGCGGGACATACGTTTCCAGCATTTTCAAAGCACCCGGATGCAAGCGCGATCTGGGGATGACATTGTTGGGGAACAATTGGCCATTGTCCGGATCCCAAATCAGTACGGGAGCCACAAACCGTCCGCTCGCCGTATAACCCGACTGTAGACGGCTGAAGTCGCCATTGCGAAATTCATCGATAGGAAAATTGGCGGTGGCGAGGACCCCTTCACGCGTACGCCGCGCTTCATAATTGACGGCCCAGAAGGTCTTATTCTTCCCGTTGTAGATTTTCGGAATGAGCACCGGCCCGCTTAACACGAAGCCGTATTGATTCTGGCGGAGCGTGTTCTTCGAGAGCCGCGTGGTTCCGGGGGCCAGTTCGAAGTTCAGGAAGTAGTTTTCGGCATCGAACTTATCGTTGCGAAGAAAGTCGAAGAACGTTCCATGAAGCCGGTTGGTCCCCGATTTCATCGTGACGGTTACCTGCGCTCCGCCGCCGAATCCATATTCGGCCGTGTAGGCGTTCGTTTGGATCTTGAATTCTTCGATCGCTTCAATGGAAGGCACGAAGTTCATCGTGTGGACGCGCGGATCCTTCGCATCCACCCCGTCCAGCGAAGCCACTTGGTTGGTCTCGCGCTGGCCGTTGGCGATTACCGCGAAGCCCTGGCCTGGAATGGGAAAGCCACCGGAGCCGTCCCCTGTACCCGTGCGGATGCCGAACTGTACGCCTGGGACCAGAACAGCGAGACTTTGCATGTTCCGGCCGTTGAGGGGAAGCTCAATAATACGCCGGTTTTCAATCACAGCACCGACCGTCGCGTTCTCGGTCTGCAGGGTAACCGCGCTGGCGCTGACTTCGATCGATTCGGCGACGCTGCCGACCTCGAGCTTAAAATCCTGGCGTACCTGGGCAGCTGTTTCCAGGCGAAGCCCTTTGACCACCTCAGCCTTGAATCCCTGCATCTCGCAGCGCAGATCGTAATCGCCGACCGGCATGAGCGGGAATGTGTAGTTTCCGCTTTCGTTCGAGATGGTAGTCAAGGAAATGTTGGTACCTTGGTTGGTTGCAGTGACCTTGGCTCCCGAGACCGATGCACCCGTGGCATCGCTTACGATGCCCTGGATAGATTGGGTAGTGGATTGCGCGAACACAGACGCGCCGAGTAATAAGGAGAAACCGAACAGGCGGACAAAAGTTATCATACAGACCCCCTATGGACCTAATCAGAGCGAAACACGGTGTAACGAGATTTTATTGTATCGGAAGGTAAGAAGTCAATTTCTCAGGGGGCTAAGATGTTGAGCATATTGGTACCGGTACCGTGTGCTCCATTCGCCTACCTTTCTCCGTGAAGGCGAAAAAGAGCGATTAAAACACAAGCTCACACTGCGTGATGGCGGAAGTGTAACCTTTGCACGGCGTGCTTTCCCGACCGGATGCAGTCGGGAATCCCGATTCCCTGATACGCGTTTCCGGCTATCTGTAGACCGGGAAGGGCGGCGACTCGGTTTTCAATCTCCCGCACCCGGTACGCATGTCCCAGCGTGTACTGCGCCATGCCGCGCGGCCAACGGGATAAGCGCTGGAAATCTGGTTGCGCCGTGAGCCCGATCATTTCCCGCAAGTCCCGCATCACGGCGCTGTAGATGGCCTCGTCCGGCCGGTCCAACATCCCGCCAAGGAAGCAGCGAATCACTGCGTAACCCTCGGGCGCCCGGAACGGGAATTTGTTGTGTACGAATGTGGCCGCTCGTAGAGAGCGTTTTTCCTTGCGCGGTACCAGGAACCCGAACCCCGTTAATTCTTTCGGAAGACGGCCGGGCTTAAACACCAGCGCTACCGTGATGGAGGAAGAATAATCCACCGAATCGAGCAGCCGCGCAAGCTCCCCGTCGAAAGGCTGCAACAGAGCAGCCGCCGCATAGGACGGCACGGCGAGCACCACGTCCGTTGCAGCGAGCCACTCGCCGCCGGCCCTCACGCGCCACCCCTCGGCGATACGTTCCAGCGCCTCTACCTGGGCGCGAATCACGCGCATGCGTCCGCCAATCTTCGCTTCCAGCGCCTCGATCAAGCTCCCCAACCCGTTCCTGAACGTACGGAAAAGCGATCCCGCCCCGGCCTGCATCTGCTTGCGGGCTTCCAGCGCGCCGCGCGTCAGACTGCCGTATTTTGTCTCCATGTCGACGAAACGAGCGAGCACCGCATCCACGCTCAACGCTTGCGGATCGCCTCCATAGACTCCGGCAAGCAGCGGCTCCGCCAGATAGTCAACCGCCTCCTGTCCATAGTGCTCGCGCACAAACTCCGTCACCGAGCGCTCCTCACGAAGCCCCTGGGGGCGGCGGAAGTACTCGAGTCCCATGCGAATCTTCGTCCCCCAACCGAGTAGCGGCGTCGTCACTACTGGCCCAAGCCTGCTGGGAGCCATCATTATCATTCCATCCGGCATGGCAATCAGCCGGCCCCGCTTCCAGATGTAGGTGATCCGGCGGTCGTCATTCGACGAGATGATCTCGTTGTCAATGCCGACTTCGCGGGCAAGTTGCAAGGCTTCGGGCTTCGCGGCCAGAAATGAGTCCGGCCCCCCTTCTAGCACACACCCTTCCCACGAGGCGGTTTCAATCACTCCGCCCAGGCGGGGATTCTTTTCGATCAGCGTGCAGGATTGCCCGGCCTGCGCCAGATACCAGGCAGCGGACAATCCGGAGATGCCGCCGCCCACGACCACGATCACGGCTTGAAGTCGCGCACAATCTGCACCACTGCTTTTACATTCTCCACCGGGGTCTCGGGCAGGATGCCGTGACCGAGGTTGAAGATGTGACCGGGCCGCGTGCCGGTGCGCTTCAACAACTCATGCACGCGCGCCTTCAGTTCCGGCAGCGGAGCGAACAATACCGCCGGATCCAGGTTTCCCTGGACCGCCGAGCGGTAGCTGATGTCCATCCATGCCTGATCGATGTTGATGCGCCAGTCTACGCCCATCACATCGCCGCCCGCGGCATGCAGCTCTTTAAAGAAGCCCGCCGCGCCGGTGCCGAAATGGATTACGGGGACCGATGAGGAGCGAATCCGTTCAATCAACGCCCGGGAATAGGGAGCCACGTAACGCACGTAGTCATCTGGTCCCAGCGCGCCCACCCAACTGTCGAACACCTGGATGGCCCGCGCTCCGGCACCCACCTGCATCAAGGCAAAAGGACCAAGCACGTCGACGATTTTACCCATCAGCCGCCGCCATAACACCTCATCGCGATACATGAGCTGCTTGGTGCGCAGGAACGTGCGGGAAGGTCCACCTTCAATCATGTAGCTGGCCAGCGTAAACGGCGCACCCACAAAGCCCAGCACTGGAACCTTACCGCCCAGGGCGCGCACGACGATTTGAATCGCCTCGCCCACATACGAGAGATCGTCCGTATTGGAAATCGAAAGCGTGTCCACATCGTGCGATGTGCGTATCGGGTTGTCGATCACCGGCCCTTCCCCGGAGATGAAGTCCAGCTTCAGACCCATCGGTTCCACGGGTAATAGCAAATCGGCGAAAATAATCGCCGCATCCACATCCAGGATCTCCACCGGCTGCAACGTAACAGCGGCAGCCAGGTCGGGGCGTTTGCATATCTCGAGGATCTTGTGCTTCGCCCGGATCTCCCGGTACTGCTTCATATAACGGCCTGCCTGCCGCATGAACCACACCGGGCGCACGTCCGTGGGACGGCGCCGGCAGGCATCGAGGAATCGACTGTTCATTGGAGCCACGCGCATGCCTGTTCCGATCCGCCTTGTCTGTCTTCACAAAGAAAGAAACGAAAATCCTTCATCCGGGGATTTCCGCGTAGATGTTTGGCCGTCCATTCCCGGCCGTTAATAAACACTGGCTTGGTCCACGCCTCGCTATCCGTAGTTGCCGGCGCGATCACCGACACGGATAGCATTCCTTTGGCGGGAAACCCGGTGCGCGGGTCCATGATATGGCTGTAAACCCGCCCCTCCGCTTTGAAAAATTTTTCCGAGGTGCCGGAAGTCGACATCGACTTATCTTTCAAAATGACCTCATCGACTTGACGGGTGGAATCTTTTGGATGGCGAATCGAGATCTTCCAGCCGGGCTCAGCGGGCGGGGCGCCCAAGGCGTAGATGCTGCTATTGCCCGCCGATATGAGCGCGGTGTGGATGCGAGCCGATTTCAGGATCGCCAACATCCGGTCCACCGCGTACCCTTTGCCGATTCCGCCCGGATCCAGTTCCATCCCCGCACGAGCGAAGCGAACGGTTCGTGCAGCAGCGTCAAAGGTCACGTTTGAGTAACCGATCCGCCTTAATACGCCGCGGATCTCCGCCCGGTGCGGCAGCCTGCCCGAGCCTTTATAGAAGCCCCAGATTTTCATCAATGGACCCACGGTGATATCGAATGCGCCTTCGCTTTGCCGGCTGTACGCATCGCACGCCTGCAAAAGCCCGAACAATTCTTCGC
Organism: Bryobacteraceae bacterium; assembly: GCA_035526195.1. Classification (GTDB taxonomy): domain Bacteria; phylum Acidobacteriota; class Terriglobia; order Bryobacterales; family Bryobacteraceae; genus CADEFT01. The sequence goes on along the minus strand of DATLCW010000348.1, from coordinate 4,314 downwards.
TCACCTTAACCGGACCCTGCCCGGCTTCCCGGTTGACCCGGCTTAATTCACTGTCAGCACGGTAATTAGACAGCATTCTGTCAAGGCGGCGTACTTCATCGAAGGCTTCGTCTACTGCCGCCAACAGCTTACCCCGATCCTCGCCATACGCCACCACGGTGTAAACCGAACCCATGGCGTCCAGCGACTGTTCTAACCGGAGTAAATCCCCGGCCAGGAGGTGGGCGGCAGAGGCCCCCACAAACAAAAGTAGCACAACCCGTTTCACGCTTCCGGTTTTTTTTCGGCGTTTTCACTGGACTCCCCGTCCCGCGGCCGCCCTTTCCTGATCCTTTTCAACAAGTGCTGAAGCTTGGGATCGGCGCCGACCGAAAGGTCCACTTCAAAGCGCAATTCCGGGATGCGGAAGATGTCCAACCGCGCCGCCAGCTCGCGTTTTATGAAGGACTTGGCATGCTCCATCGCCTCCAGAACATCTTTGGAATCAGCGCCTTGAGGAATTGCCAGACGTCCGATCGCCTTCTTGAGGTCCGGGCTCACATGGAGGTCCGTCAACTGAACGCCCTCCACTCGCGGGTCCGCCAGCTCCAAAGCGATCATTTCACTCAGCTCTTCCCGCAGAGCTTCGGTCACACGCGCGTTGCGACGCTCGTCCATGCCCCGAGTCTAGCAACGAAAACGCCCATAGACTACATTTAGCTTGATTTTTAGATCAGTCGATCCACTCCACCCCGGAACCGACCAGCATGCCTCCCAGCAGGGTGGCGGCATCGTTCTCCACCGCCTGTAGTAGCTGTTCCGCATACGGACGGTCGGCGGAAACCGTCACCGCTGCGATGACCGAGCGCTGCCAGGTGTCCTGGCCGGCGATTTCCGCCACCGACACATTGAATTTATGACGTAAGCGATCCTTCAGGCCTTTGACGACATGCCGTTTGTCCTTGAGGGAATGCGAGTCTTCGATGTGCAGTTCGAGAGTAAGGACTCCGATAAAGGCCATGGCAAGCCTCATGGTAACCCAGCGTGGTAACCTTTGCGATGTGGCTACCCTACCGCCGCCTTCGTTACCTCCGGCATGCGCCGAATGCTTCAGTACGGTACAATCGGCGGTGCCCGGCGCCGATCCTCAACGGTCCGTATCCAAGATGTTTCGCTCAGCGGATGGCAAGATTCGCGTCGATTCCGGGAGAATGTCGGTCATTACGGACCCCGCGTCCAAACAGTCGGTCGTGCTCGATCATCTTACGAAAGAGGCGCATCTTTCCTCGCTTCCGCAGATGCCCCAGGTTCCGCAATTCGGCCCACCCGGGCTGCCGGATCTGACACCTCCCGGTCCTCCGGTCAATGTGAAGGATCTGGGCAAAAAGTTTATCGAAGGCCATGAGGTGGATGGCAAGATGTATACGTTTGACCTGCCGGTGAAGCCGCCGGGATTTCCACCCGCGCCGAAAATACCCAACTTGCCCCAGGGGCCCGATCCATCTAAGATCACCTCCGAGGTCTGGACCAGTACAAAGCTGCAACTTCCCGTTTTGACGAAGACGGCCGGCGCCTTTGGCGAGACCATCCGCCACTGCAAATGCTCGGAGTTAAAGGAGTCTTCTCCGGAGCTTTTCCAGATTCCCCCCGACTACAAAACGGTGAAAATGCCGGCGCCTGCCAATCCGCCCCCGCTGCCCGCCGCGCCGAAGCTTCCGAAATGAATCGGAAACGCGGGTAGGTCCGGCAGCGTTATACTGGTAGCGGACTGGGATTTTTGTCGTCTTTTACGAGGACGAGCCGCAGGGAGAGAAATTCAGGCGAATGAAAAACTTAGCCGTTTGCGCGCTAGTCACGCTCTGCAGCGTCGCCCAAGCGTTTTCACAGGCCGCCGGGGCTGCCGATGCCGGTCAGGGGAAGAAGACGGATAAGGCGGCGGCCTATTACAATTTTTCGATGGGCCATCTCTACGCGGAGTTGGCAGGCGCCTACGGAAATCGTGGAGAATATGTCGCCAAGGCGATCGAACACTATCGCGCCGCGATCAAGGCGGATCCCAGCGCCAGTTTTCTTTCTGAAGAACTGGCCGAGCTGTACATTCAATCGGGAAAGATTCGCGACGCGGTGATCGAGACCGAAGACGCGCTGAAGCAGAACCCTAATGATCTCAATCTGCGCCGCATGCTCGGCCGTCTCTACACGCGCATGATCGGCGATACGCAAAACAACAAAGTAAACGAAGAGATGTTGAAGAAGGCAATCGAGCAGTATTCGAAGATTGCCGAAAAAGCTCCGCAGGATGCGACCACGTGGCTCATGCTTGGCCGGCTTTATAAGGTCTCGCAGAATTCTCCGGAATCGGAAAAAGCCTATAAGAAAGCGTTGGAAATCGACCCCAACAGCGAGGAAGCGCTAACGGGTCTTGCCATGGTGTACGCCGACGTCGGAGACACCAAAGCCGCCGCCCAGTTGCTGCAAAAGGCGACCCAGAAAAATCCGTCGGTTCGTACGCTGGCGGCATTGGCGGCCGCTTATGAGCAGTTGAGGGATTATGCCAATGCCGCGGCGACGCTACGCAAGGCGATGGAGCTTTCCCCCCAAAACGCGGAGATCAAGAGGGGTCTCGCCCAGAACCTGCTGATGGCGGAGAAATTCGACGAGGCGCTTACGCTGTTCAACGAACTTGCCGCCGAGGAGCCGAAAGATGCCGTATCCCATCTGCGCATGTCACAGATTTACCGCCAGCAGCGCAAGTTTGACAAAGCCCGCGAAGAGGCGAAGAAAGCGCAGGATATCGATCCGAACAGCCTCGAAATTCGCTATAACAATGTAAGTCTGTTGGAAGCGGAGGGTAAGACAAAAGAGGCAATCGAGGCAATGCGCAGCATCCTCGCCGCTACCGCCAAGAAGACCTACCATCCTGGTGAGAAGACCAATCGCGCCGTGCTTTATGAACGGCTGGGCTTCCTGCATCGCGGTGCCGAGCAATATCCGGAAGCGGTCGAAGCGTTCCGCGAAATGCAGAAGTTGGATGACGAAGTCGCCGCCCGCGCTGCTGTTCATATCATCGAAACGTACAGGCAGTCCAGGGAGTTGCCGAAGGCACTCGAAGAGGCGCGATCCGCTCGCGACAAGTATCCCAAAGAGCGTAGCGTGCAGGCGATGTACGCCTTCGTGGCCGCCGATTCGGGTAAAAGCGCTGAAGCCGAAAAAGTAGCCAAGGAATTGGTGGCGGAAAAGAAAGATCGCGATTCCTGGATCACGCTGGCGCAGGTATCCGAGCGGACGAAGAACTACACCGAAATGGCTACCGCGCTGAATGAAGCCGAAAAGCTCTCCGATGACAAAGAGGAGAAAGAAGGCATCTACTTTATGCGCGGCGCCATGTACGAAAAGATGAAGAAGTTCGATGCCGCCGAAACGGAATTTCGCAAGGTGCTGGCGGGCAACCCCGCGAACGCCTCGGCGCTGAATTATCTCGGCTACATGCTGGCCGACCGCAACGTTCGCCTGGCGGAAGCACACGAGATGATCAAGAAGGCGCTCGAACAGGATCCGAACAATGGCGCTTACCTCGACAGTCTCGGTTGGGTCTTATTCCGCATGAACAGGCTCGATGAGGCGGTGGATTATTTGAAGAAAGCGATCGAGCGGACTTCCAAGGATCCCACCGTACATGAGCATCTGGGCGATGTGTACATGAAACAGGGAAACCTGAAGGGCGCGATCAACCAGTGGCAGACTTCCCTCAAGGAATGGGAAGCGACGCCCCCGAACGAGCAGGATCCGCGCGAAGTGGCGAAAATCCAGAAGAAGCTGGATACGGCCAAAGTGCGGCTTGCCAAAGAAGGCAAGTAGCCGCATGAAGCGGCGCGCGTTCCTCGGCGCTGCGCTCGCCCTGCCATGTCTCGCCAAGCTGAGCCGGTCCCGGCTCACGATCATCGCCGATGAATCGGGCTCCAGCATTGACGATTGGATCGCATTCGCCCGCAAGTACCGGCTTGAGGCATTGGAAATGAGGGCCATCCAGAAGGACGGCAATGGCGTGATGCTCGATTCCATGGCTCCGGAAGAGCTGCGGCCTATTGCGAAACGGTTAGCCACCGAAGGGCTGCGGGTGTCCTTCCTGAACAGCGCTCTGCTGAAGTACACGCTGCCCGGGACGGTTCCGGTGACCAAGGAGGACTGGTACGAGAAGCTGTACGCGCGGCTTCATCTGACGCCGGAAACGATGTATGCATCGCGGGATGAGCGGTTGAAGCGGGCGCTTGATTCCGCGCACATCCTGGGAACCGATAAGCTGCGCACGTTCGCGTTCTGGCGCGTGAAGGACCC
>DATLCW010000339.1:0-22204 GCA_035526195.1 Bryobacteraceae bacterium | reverse complement strand
CGCCTCCTCAGAACTGCAACCAGACTATAAATACGACGTGGACCGCAACGCTCCAGGTTTCGTCATCCTACAGCTTCGTTCCGGTGGCACCTTGCCGAGTGGCGGACACGCGCGCCGGTGGGGGAAAAACCGGACCTTTTGGTCCTCCCAACCTCGCGGCAAGCTCCACTCGCGAAATACCCATCCCGCAGAGTAGCTGCAACGTTCCATCGACTGCGAAGGCCTACTCACTCAACTTCACTACGATTCCCAGAGGTATTCTCTCATACCTCAGCACCTGGCCCGCGGGTCAGACCCAGCCGCTCGTCTCGACGCTTAACTCCTTCCATGGAGGCATCGTGGCCAATGCGGCGATCGTGCCAGCCGGTGCCAATGGTGCGATCAACGTCTTTGTCACCGAAGCCGCCGACGTCGTGGTGGATATCAACGGCTATTTCGATAGCCCCACCGCCTCGAATGCTCTCGACTTCTATTCCCTTACTCCTTGCCGCGCCGCCGATACTCGAGGTGGCTTTGCAGGCATGTTCGGGCCACCAAACCTCTCCCCAGGTTCGCGGCTGTTCCCCTTGCTTTCAAGTAGCTGCGCCGTTCCCACCACGGCGCGTGCCTACTCACTCAATGCCACGGTAGTTCCCCCCGGTCCGCTCGCCTATCTCACGCTTTACCCCGCGGGAACCACCCAGCCTCTTGTCTCGACACTTAACTCCTTTGAAGGCGGCATCGTCGCGAATGCCGCCATCGTACCGGGCGGAAACGGCGGCGCTATCAATGCCTTCGCCACGGATCCTACGGATCTCGTACTTGACATGAACGGCTACTTCGCCCCCGCTTCACCAGGCAGTCTTAAGCTCTATCCCGTAACTCCCTGCCGAGTCGCCGATACAAGAGGCGGCCAGGGACCCATCATGGCCGGCGCAACATCCCGAGTCTTTCCCATGGCTGGAGTTTGCGGTGTTCCGTTCACGGCCCAGGCGTTCTCTCTGAACGTCACCGTCGTGCCCTCGGGACCGCTGGCATATCTCACCCTCTGGCCGACGGGTCAGAACCAGCCCACCGTTTCCACACTCAACTCGTTCCAGGGAAGAGTTCTCGCGAATGCAGCCATTGTCCCCGCGGGTGCGGGGGGGGCGGTCACCATCTTCGCTACCAACCTTACTCACGTCATTCTGGATATCAACGGCTACTTCGCTCCCTAGGATGTTACAACGACGATTCGGATCCCGATTCTTGTTGAAGCGGGGTCGTTTCTAAGCGCGGTTTGCTGGGAGCCGAGCTGTCTGTGATGCACCACGGCGTATGGAGTTGCCAAACCATGGGATCCCTGCACTGAATTAACTCGCCGAAAACGTCGCAGAGGTGCATTTAAGGCAAAAGAGATGAAGCTGCACAAGCTTCGGTGTCGCGCCCGCTACACACATTCGTGATTTGGTAGGACCCGGCTCGGTCTCCGGTGGCCAAAGGATCTGCACTAGCAAAACAGGGTTTTTCAGGAGTCTGTTAGAAATTTTAGAGCACTGCTGTAGCGGAAGCGAACACGAAATCCCATAACTGGGAACGTATCCCTACTCCCCGCCGGAACACCTCGTGAAATACGGTTAACCGGCCCAATTTCGCAGTGGCGGTAAAATTGCGCGCGGCCAGACGTACATTCTAATGAGTTACTTCCCTCTGCTCATGGCTGCCGCCGCGATCTTTCCCGCGCCCGCAGTCTACGCCCAGGCGTTTGTTCAATCCTCTGAAGTCACCATCCGCGAACAAAGGCTCCCTACCTACGTCTCGCCCGTGTTGCGGCCCTTTCGCTTCGAAAGGCGCATGGTCTCCCCGCCCAAGCTTCATGACTCGCCCCGGCTGGAAGGTCTCGTCCGCGCGGGCAATCTCTACCTTTCGGTGCAAGATGTTATCGCGCTGCTGCTTGAAAACAGCCTCGACATCGCCATCCAGCGTTATGGACCCCTGCTCGCAAACGAAGTCTTGCGCCGTGCACAGGGCGGAGGATTCCTGCGCAGCATTGACACCCCCGTGACCGCTGGCCCCGTAAGTGTAAGTCTCGCCGGCGTCAGTGTGAACACCAACGGCCTCGCCGGTGGTTCCGGCGTGGGCTCGGGAGGGGGAATCGTGACCCAGATCGGCCCCACTCCCCCCAACCTCGATCCCTCGTTATCTTTTTTCGCGAATGTCGCCCACAACACCACTCCCCTCAGCAACACGATTCTCAGTCAGACCACCGCACTAACGAATGACGTCCGCCAGTATCAAATCGGCTACAACCAGCAGTTTCTGACCGGCAGCAGCGTATCCGTTTCCTATTACAGCGGACGCAGCAGGGTCAATAGCCCGGCCAACCTGCTTAACCCCGCCACCTCCGGGAATATCGATCTTTACGTCACCCAGAACCTGCTGCAGGGCTTGAGCCGGGCCGTCAACAACCGCAATATCCGCGTCGCGAAAAACAACCTGAAGGTTACCGATATCCAGTTCCGTCGCCAGGTGATCGTTACCGTCTCCTCGATCCTCGGGCTCTATTGGGATCTCGTGAGCTTCAACGAAGACGTGCGTCTCAAAGAGCAGGCCCTCGGCCGCGCCGAGAAACTCTATCGCGATAACAAACGACGTGTGGAAGTCGGCACCGTCGCTCCGCTGGAGGTAACCCGGGGCGCCGCCGAAGTCTCCTCGGTGAAGGAAGATCTGCTTATCGCGCAAACCAATCTTGCCCAACAGGAAACCATCCTGAAGAATGCGCTGAGCCGCAGCGCGCTCGCCAACTCCTGGCTGGATGAAGTCCATATCGTGCCCCTCGACCGCATCGTTGTGCCGGAAAACGACGATCTGCAGCCACTGCCGGTCCTGATCCGCATGGCCCTCGAGACACGGCCGGAAATCGAGCAGACGCGCATCAATCTCGAGAGCAGCAAAATCAATCTGAACGGCAGCAAAAATGCCCTTCTGCCTAACCTGCAAGCCTTTGCCGATCTTACAAACAATGGCCTTTCCGGCCCCGTAAACCCCTTGTATAACGGCTCCGGCGGCGCTCCCGATCCCTACTTCGTCGGCGGTTACGGAAATTTTCTATCCCAACTCGTACGCCGCAATTTCCCGAATTACTCAGCCGGCTTTTCCCTCAACATTCCTTTTCGAAATCGAGTCGCCCAAGCGGACCATGTCACCGATCAACTGCAGTTGCGCCAGAGCGAACTGCAGCTGCAGCGCGCCCTGAACCAGGTACGCGTGGACGTCAAAAACGCAGTGATTGGATTGCAACAGGCGCGCTCCCGCTATGAAACTGTGGTGAACACCCGCGTCCTCGCGGAAAAGGCCCTCAAGGCCGAATCGGACCGCTATCGATTCGGTGTTTCCGACATCAGTCTCGTGATTCAGGCCGAGCGCGACCTGGCCGCCGGTCAGACCGCGGAAGTGCAGTCGATGTCCAACTACATGCACGCCAAGATCGCTTTTGACGAAGCCATAGGGAAAACGTTGGAAGTCAACAAAATCTCGATGGAGGAAGCTGCTCTTGGGCAGGTGGCCCGGCAGTCCGTGATCCCCGATGTCCTCCCGGTGGCAAAGTGAAGAAGCGCACCCACATGATTCTTTATCGCAGGCTCACAGCTCTCGTCCTCAGTATCAACCTACTCATTCCCTGCGGTGCGCAACGAATGCCGATCCTGGTGCGAAAGCCCGATGGAAGGCCGCCTGTCCGGTCTTACCGGAGCACCACCCTGCCACCCGTCCGGCTTGAGAATTCCCCGCGCCTGTACAAGTTGATTCGTGTCGGCAAGCTCTATCTGACGGTGGCCGACGCGATCGCACTGGCGATCGAAAACAACCTCGATCTCGAAATCAGCCGCTACGGCCCGTTAATCGCGGAATGGAACCGCGCCCGCGCCGAAGCCGGCGGACCCCTGCGCGGCGTCGCCAGCGGCAATTCTCAAATCGGCCAGGTGGCCAGCGGGCAGGGGATTTCCGGCAGCCAGTCGAGCGCCGGCCTCGGAGGCGGAAGCGGTAACGGCGGTAACGGCGGTACCGGCGGAGCAGCTGTTTCTCAGATCGGCCCCGTCACCGCAAACCTCGATCCTGTCCTGCAAAACACTACGCTGTTTTCCCACACCACCTTTCCCCAGGTGAACACACGCCAAAGCCGGACCAGCGCGCTGGTGGACATTTCGCGCATTTACAACACCAGCCTGCAACAAGGGCTGCTCTCGGGCGGCTTTGCCCAGATCAGCTTCCGCGAGTCCTACCTCCGTGAGAATTCTCCCACCAACATCCTGAACCCTTCGGTCGCTCCGCGTCTTTATCTCTACCTGCAGCACAACCTGTTGCAGGGCTTCGGGAGGGAAGTAAATTACCGCTTCATCAAAGTCGCCAACCGCAACGTTCAGGGGTCTTCTCACGCATTTCGCTCCCAGTTGATCGATCTGGTTTCCATTGTCCTTAATCAATACTGGGGCCTCGTTGTGGATATGGAAAGCCGCAAGGGGAAGCAGCGCGCCCTCGACGTGGCCACAAAGTTCTTCAACGATACCCGCAAGCAGATCGACATCGGCGTGTTATCGAAGGTGGATATCTATCGCGCCGAAGCCGAGACGGGAACGCGGCGGCGCGAACTCGGCGAGGCCGAAGCGGCCGTCCGTCTCCGCGGGAACACCCTGAAAAGCATGCTTAGCCTTAACGGAATGGCCGATCCGCTGTTGGACAGCGTCGAAGTGATCCCCGTGGATTCCCTGTTGATTCCCGAGCGTGACAACCTGCCGCCGCTGCGGGAACTGCTGGCCACCGCGCTCAGCAAGCGTCCCGATGTAGCAGCGGCGGAGATCCGTCTCGAGAACGCCGAGACCTCGGCGGTGGGAACCGCCAGCGGCGTCCTTCCGCAACTCGTGGGCATTACGCAAATCTACAACAGTGGACTTGCCGGAGAAGCACAGGAGTTCCGCGGCGTGGGTCCCAATCCATACTTCGTCGGCGGTTTGGGCACAGCGCTTGGACAGGTCTTCCGGCGCAACTTCCACAATGAACGCGCCGCCATTTTCCTTCAGGGAACTCTGAACAACCGGATCGATCAGGGGGATTACGGCATTGAGCAACTGCAGCTTCGCCAGAGCCAGCTCATGGCGCACCGCGACCGCAATCGGATTGTCGTGGATATTTCGAACCAGGTGGTGGCGCTGCGCCAGTCGCGGGCCCGCCACGCGGCGGCTGTCGATACCCACGCCCTACAGCAGGAGCTGCTTCAGAAACAGCAGCGCATGTACAGCTTGGGGACAGCCGCCATCAATGATGTAATCAATGCGCAGCGCGACCTGGTGACTGCGGAGACGAGCGAAGTTACCGCGCTCGGCGCCTACGCCCGGGCTCGCATCGGGCTGGACCAGATTCTCGGGGAAACATTAGAGAAGAACAATGTGTTGTTGGAAGAGGCGCTTGCCGGCGCAGCCTCAAAGTAGCCGCTAAAATCGCGCTGTCAAACCTACTCGCACGGCCCGCGGGAAACCAGGCGAGATGTTCGTGTTGCTGTCGGCGTTCATGTAATATCTTCTGTTGAACACATTCTCCACGTTCATCTGCAACCGCATTTTTTCCGTCAGGGATACAAACACCGCCGCATCCGCCCGCGTATATCCGGGCAGCTTCACCGTATTATCAATCGCTGCGAACATGTCGGACCGGTTCAGAATCCCCAACCCCGCTCCCAACCGCTTGAGGATCTGATAGTTGTTCCACAAGGAGAAGCCATGATGCGGAACCTGCGCCACCTGCGCTCCCGTTCTGGCGGCGGTGGTGGCACTGGTGACAAATGCGTCCTGGTACGCATAGCCGCCGGCAATGCGCCAGGACCGGGTGATGCTCCCGTTTCCTCCCAGCTCAAATCCCTGGCTGCGCTGGCTTCCCGTCTGCACGATCCGCGTGGGGTCATTGGGATCGGTCGCTCTCGTATTGGTTCGGTCCAGCCGGTACACCGCGGTGGTAAGCGAGAGGGACCGGCGCAAGTCCCACTTGATGCCCGTCTCATAGTTGCTGAACTTTTCCGGCTTCATCTGTTGCGTGATCGTGGTGAGCGATGCGAATTGATCGCCGGAGCTAGGTAGGTACGACACACTGTAGTTGCCGTATACCGAGATCGCGTCCATCGGCTTGATCACCATCCCCAATCTCGGAGAAATCAGATTGTCGATTCTTCTGAGGTTCTCGCCATTCCGGTTGTTGTGATAGCGGAGATCGAAGTGGTCGAACCGCACGCCCGCCACCACCTTTGCATATCGCGACAAATCGATCTGATCCTGTAAATAGCCGGCCCCCACGTTGACACCAATATGATTGTCCGCATCGCTCACGCTCTGCCGGAAACGGATCGGAATGCCAATCGTGGGATTCTCATAAGCAGCCGCTATCGAGGTTACTGAATCATAGAAATAGCCCGTATTGCGGAAGTTATCCGTGAACTGGCGGCCGATCTCGATGCCGCTTAGAATGTGATGGCGCACGCGCCCGGTGTGCGCGGTGTAGTTCACATCCGTCTGGTTAAAAAAATTAAGCCGCCGGGTCGCGTTGTTATACGCGGAAAGCGCGACCCGGGTCTGATCCGCGCTCACCGCGCCAGGCACGTAGTTTTGATAGAACCGGTCGTATCCGCCAAACAACATGCGGTTACGAATGCCGAGCGAGCCCGATTGATGCTCCACGGCCGCCGAGCCCAAATTCACGTTCGCCTTCACGGGGCTATCCTTCGGATTTCCGAAGAATGTCGCGATAGGTATCTCTGCCGGCCGCCCGGCGAAGGAAGGAATGCCCCGGTCCCCCACTCGCTGGTCGTGAAAATGTTCATAGGCAAAGCTGAGTCTCGTCCGCTCCCCAGGCGTCCAGGACAGTGTGGGATTGATGCCGTAGCGCTGCAGATCGACGTAGTTCCGAAAACTGCCGGAGTTCTCGTACATGGCGTTCCATCGCAGCGCCGCCTTTTCGCCCAAGGGCTGGTCGAGGTCGGCGGCAAAGCGTTTATTGCGGAACGACCCGCCCTGGAGCGTAATCTCCCGCAAGGGCGTAAATCCGGCCTCCTTCATCACCCGATTGATGACCCCGCCGCCCCCGCCGCGGCCGAAAATCATGGCATTCGGTCCTTTGAGCGCTTCCACTCGCTCCAGATTGTACAGATCGCGATAATAGGGAACATCGTCGCGCACGCCGTTCAGGAAAAAATCCGCCGTCGAGCTGTTGCCCCGGATTATCACCTGGTCGCGATTATTCTCCCCCTGATGCGCCGTGACGCCGGGAACGTAGCGAACCACGTCGCCAATACTCATCATCATCTGATCTCTGATAAGCGCGCGGTCGATTACCGTGATAGATTGCGGAACATCCCGCAACGGCGTCAGCGTCCTGGTCGCCGTCATGGTATCCCATGCCGCGTAATCCGCGCTTTCAAAAACCGTCACCGCGCCGCGCATGGGAGCAATCTGGAGAATAACATCCGGCCCCGAACGTGACTGCCGGGGGTGGTCTATGCCCTGCATGAAATCCACGAAACCCTCCTTAGCAACAGTAAGTGTGTAGGAACCAGCCTCCAAATCGAGCCCGAAACCTCCGTCCTTACCTGTTACCGCGGAAACCCCGGAAGTCCCGCCAATGGGCCTGACCGTAATCCGCGCCCCTTCGACGGGAGCGAGCGAAGGATCTACCACCCTTCCCTGAAAGGGCTCCGTAATCTGTTGAGCCAACGCCGCGATCAATATCACGCTTGCGGCAATGATTTGCCTGAATAGCCGGCCAGCCATAGGTATTTCTCTCCTGCAATGGTTCCGGCCGGCCCTCTGCAATGAGAGTCCGCCAGCCTTCGGGTTGTCGGTTGCCGTATGACCGCTACGAGAAGTGCCAGTTGCTTAAAGGTTGCAACTGGCAGCCAACCCGCACCCGCCGTGACTCCTGCGGGGGCGCAAAAAGCTACTTGCTACGGCGCGAATAAGTGACTTTCACAGCTTAAGAAATCGCCGGATCCCTGTCAACAAAAAACAGCAAGCGAGTTGCAACTAGCACTGAACGGTCGATATGCGATCTGAATGGTACGATTTCTCCTGCCGGACCCCGACGCGCGTGCTAAGATGAGTGAGTTAGGGAGATAGGATTGCGCAAATTCATCTTCTGGGAATTCCCGCGGGCTTCCTGGCAATACGACGTCATGGTTGGGCTCATCCTCGCCTTCATATTCCTGACTCCACGCGAGTTGTTTCGCGATCAACCCCGCGCCTTGAGCGTCGTTATGCTGCCCCCGGAAAACGGTTTCGCCCAATTCTGGCTGGAACCCGCGCTGTTGACTGGCCTAGATGCTCCGCAGCGGTTGGCGAGCGCCCACGAACTTTTGAAGAACCGTACGGGAAAACATTACCAGGTGAAGCGGCTCGAGCCGATCTTCGATTCCGAACAGGACGTCAAAGGTTACATGGCGTACGCAACGGAGTAGGCTTCGGCGGCATCCACAACTTAGGATGAGGCTTACAACACCAGTACTGATATCGTGCGTCTGGGCCGCGGCCGCGCTGTCCCTGCACGCTGACCCCTTGGCCACTCTGCTCGCCCAGATGGACAAATCGGCAGCCGTCTTCCGTGGGATGACGGCAAAACTTCACCGCACCACCTATACGGCCGTGATCAAGGACACGAGCGAGGAAGAGGGCTCCATCGTCATCCGTCAAGCCAAGCCTAAAGACATGCAAGTGCTCGTTGACTTCTCCTCGCCCGACCAGAAGACGTGGGCGTTCCGCGGGCGCAAGGCCGAACTCTTCGTCCCCAAGATGAACACCGTCCAGGAGTACGATTTGGGCAAGCACGGCCGCCTCATCGACGGTTTTCTCCTCCTGGGGTTTGGCTCCAACAGCAAGGACCTCGAAAAGAATTACACCCTGAAACTCGGGCCAGATGAGACCTTGGATGGCCGGAAAACATCGAAACTGGAGCTAATTCCTAAATCCGAAGAAGCCCGCGAGCATCTAAAGAAAGTCGAGATCTGGTTTCCTTCCGAAAGCGGCTCGCCCGTACAGCAGAAGTTTTACCTCGGTTCCGGCGATTACATGCTTGTGCGCTATTCAGAGACCAAACTGGACCCTAACCTGCCCGAAGCCGCCGTCCGTCTGCGTCTCCCGTCCAATGTCAAACGTGAGTATCCCCAGAAATAAGTTTAGCTACTAATGAATCAGTCGTCTGCCAGCACCCCACTCCTTGAAACCACACCTCCTCCCGGGCGTCTTTCTTTCCTCGATTGGACGCGCGGCGTGGCCGCCTTGATCATGCTGCAGGGCCATGTGTTCCATTCCTTTCTGCGCTCCGATCAGCGCAACCAGGACGCGTTCGTCCTCTCGCAATTCATCGGTGGACTGCCCCCAGCCGTCTTTCTCTTTCTCACCGGTGTGACCCTAGCCTTTCTCATGGAAAGCCGCGAGCGTCAGGGCGCGGGCGGGTGGGACCGGGTTTTCACCTCGCTCCGCCGCGCTGGCTACCTGGCCGCGCTCGCAATTCTCTTTCGTCTGCAGTTATGGCTGTTTGCCTGGCCGCAGAGCGATTGGACCTCCTTGTTCCGTGTGGATATTCTGAACGCAATGGCTCTGGCCATAGCCGTGATGAGCGTGATGGCGGTATTCAGCACCCTGGAGCGCGTCCGGCTGTGCGCCATCCTGGGCATTGCCATCGCTTGCGCGTCGCCGCTCATCTCCATGCTCGAAACCGGCGCCTTGCACCCGTTCCTACGAAATTACTTCGTACCCAGCGCCGACAGCTTTAGTTTCTTCCCTTGGGCCGCCTTTCTTGCGTTCGGTTTAAGTGCCGGCAGTATCCTCCGGCTGGCTCCTTCGGCGGAGCTTCGCAACGTGCTCCAATGGTCCGCCTGGATGGGCGTTGCCATGATCGTGGCCGCGCAGTATTTCTCGAGCCTCCCTTACTCCCTCTACACCAAGGCGGATTTTTGGATTAACGGTCCAGCACTGATCTTTATTAAACTTGGCATCATTCTCATGCTGTTGTCGTTTGCCTACCTGTGGAACACCTACATGGTGTCCGGCTGGAGCTGGGTACGTCAACTAGGCACCACTTCTCTCCTGGTCTATTGGGTGCACACCGAACTTGTCTACGGCCGCTGGTTCGGTTCCTACAAAGAAACGCTCAGTCCCGGCCACACGGTGTTCGCCGCCGTTGCGGTTATTCTGCTGATGCTCGGTGTCTCTGTGGTCCGTGCCCGCTGGACGCACATCCGTGAATTTCTGGGCAAGCGCTTGGAAGCGCCCCTTCCGGAAACGGACTAGCGGGAGTGCCCTCGCGGGGGCCGGCCTGCAGCGCAAGGATTTCCTCAAAGCGGACCTGTCTCGCAGCGTCTTCCCACGGGCGAATCGATCTCTCTGTAATTTCGTGGATGCGAACTTCAAAGGAACTGGGCTTTTCGCGAAGCGCCTGAACGGAGCCCGGTTGAGGATTGCCCGGATTCTCATGACGGATTGGCGGCGCCCGCCTCCGGCGCACGCGAGTTGACGCGGGAGCAGTCATCAGGCCCTCACGGGGCAGGAGCCGTGCGGCCCCGCTGAGTTCCGCTGCGAAAGCTTATAGCCTTGGAGGCAGACCGTAGCCTGGCATTCCCGCCATCATGGCGATCGGATGAACGAAAAAGCCCATCGCCAACAGACGGCTGAAAAATCCGTCCGGCTCAGAGAGACTCACCCAGCGAACCGTTGCCTGTTCCCCGCGCTCCGCGAAGAATCCCACGCCACCTTTGTTCAACCGGCGATCCCTCCACGCATCGATGATCTGCCCGTCCACTGACGTTGAGAACTGGTCCCCGCGCACCCTCATCCTCACCCGATAGAGCGTGTCCGCCCGAATGGATACCGGGATCGGTAGCCGTACGCGGTCGAATTCTCTACCCATCACCACGACAAAGCGCTCGACCTCCGCCCGCCTCCCATCTTTACTGCCCACTGTAATCTTTGTGCCGTAGTAGTTCCCCAGATCACTGGCGCGAAACGCCCAGCCGACCGCCTTGCGCTCGATGGAGGTCTGAAACTCCATTTGATAATCACTCAGGCGCAGGGTTGGCTTCCACAGCCGCAGATGGTCCGTTCGCAGCGCGCCCGGCGCATCCGGCGTGTTTAATGCCCCCAGCCAATCACCTGGACCCATCCGGAAATCCTGGCGCAGATTGATTTTGGGGGTATCGGGAATCCAGGACCGGATCACTTGGCTGATGGGATTGGAACCCAGCGCATAGCGCAGGTCGGCGGATGGCATCGGTACCGGAGTCGAAGGCACGATCCAGAGGCACAAGCCGACAATCAGACCCACAGTGCCGGCCAGGATCAAGCCGAACCTGCTCCCCGCATTCTTTGCCAGTTTCTTTTCCGGCGGCTCGATCAGGGCCAGATAGTCCTCGTAGTCCCCCAACATTTCCGAGGCGTCGCGAGCAGCCCGAGCGCTGGTAGTACGGAACCGCTTCCGGTGTTCCGAGGAACAGAATTCCCGGTCCACCAGATGGCGCAAAGTACCGATTCCGCGGCGGCAATACAAGCAGCGCATATAGAGTCTTTAACGAATAACCGTCTCCATCGTAACAGGGGCCTTGGCAAATGCTACCCTACTAAGGGAACTTAGGTCAAAATTTAGGGCCTTCCACTGGCTCTTGGGTCTAGCTGAGCTAATATGATCGCTATCTTTATCGGCTTTTTACGTAAGACCCGATAGGGCGAATTGCTTACTTAGAATGGATTTCGAAGAGCCCGTTCCCATTCCCATCTGTAGCGTCTTCGACCTGCACACCATCGCGCCTCGCGACGCCCAGGCCGCCGTCGAGGCGTACCTCGAGGAAGCCCACGCCATGGGCCTGCGGGCGCTCCGTATCATCCATGGCCGCGGGATTGGCGTGCAACGGCAGATGGTTCGCGCCGTATTGTCCCGCACCCCCTATGTTCTGTCCTATGGCGATGCCCCACCGGAGGCAGGCGGCTGGGGCTCGACCTTGGTCACGTTAGCCGGCTAGATTCCTCCCGGACGCTGCTCCTTCTCAACCATGCACCGATGGGTTCCGGCGCAATGGCTCGGGCGACTCCGGGCTGATGGCATTACATAATGGCATTACATTCGGTACAGCATCCAGTACACCACCACCCCGGTGACGCTCACATACAACCAGATAGGAAGCGTCCACCGCGCAATCCGCCGGTGCTTGTCGAATCGAGCCGCAAACGCCCGCCGCAGCGTAATAATCGCCAGAAACGGAACTGTGGCCGCCAGCACCGTATGCGTAAGTAGAATTCCCAAATACACGGTCCGGAGTGGGCCCCCGCCTTGAAACCGCACCGACCCAACCTGAAAGTGGTACACGAGGTAACAAACAAGAAACACCACCGACGTTACAAAGGCCGCCAGCATCACCTTCCGGTGTGCCTCCCGCTTCTTCCGCCGGATCAGCACATATCCGGTGGCCAGCAAAACGCTCGACATCGCGTTCAGCAAGGCATTCACCGTCGGAAGATCCTGGAGCGTCATTGTTCGCTCAGCCGCCGGATATCGCTCACCAGTCTGGCGATGCTATCCGGCTCGGAGGTGTCGTAATAAGCCCGGATGCGGGACTCCTTGTCAACCAGCACAAACCGCGTGCTGTGATTCAACTCACCATCAATATTCCCCAGCAGGAAGGCCTCCCGCTTTAATTTATGCAGCGCTTCCATCGTACCGGTGAGGAAAAACCAGCGCTTTCCCGCATGCTGCCGCGTGGCATATTCCCCCAGCACCTTGGGTGTATCGCGCGCCGGATCCACCGTAAACGTAACCATCCGAACATCCGCGATTGTTTCCGTTTCATCCTGCACGCGCCGCATCTGCGAGGTCATGCGCGGACACGGTCCGGTACAGTTCGTAAACACGAAATTCGCCGCCCAGATCCGGCCCCGCAGTTCCATCGCGCTCTCAAACGGCGAGCCGGAGTGCGCCGTCAGTGTAAAATCCGGAACCGTCCCCAGGACTTCCAGAGGAGGCTGCCGGCGGGCGCACCCACTCATCAGGACAGCCGCATAAATCAAAACACGCAAAGACACGATTTTCAAAACCGCGAACGGTCGAGCAGCAGCAAACCGTATAACACCGGAAGATAGATTACCGATGCAAGCAGCACCCCACGCGCCCGAAGTTGCGTTCTTTCCATCGCCACCCGCACACCCGAGTAGAGGAAGAAGCACCCCAATACCATTGCCCCTCCCATGTACCACCAACCCGCCATGGATAAATATCCGGGCAAAAGACTAACCGGAATCAGCACCACGCACGCGATCAGAATCTGCCGCACGGTTGACGCGCCATCCGGTTCCACCACCGGAAGCATGCAAATCCCCGCCCGGGCATAGTCGTCCCGGTACATCCAGGCGATGGCGTAGAAATGCGGAAATTGCCAAAGGAACAGAATCGCGTAAAGCGCCCACGCCTCCCACGTCAGCGTTCCCGCCGCCGCCGCAAAACCTATCAGCGGAGGCATCGCCCCGGGAATCGCGCCTACGGTCGTCGCATGCCACGAGCGCTGCTTGAGCGGAGTATACAGTCCCAGGTAGCTGACTTCCGTAAACAGCCCCAACAGGGCGGTGAGCGCATTGGCACCGAAGTACAACTGGGCAAATCCAATCGCAGAAAGCAAAATCCCGAACAGCAATGCCTGCCGCGGCGTAACCCGTCCCGTCGGAAGCGGCCGCGCTTGCGTACGCCTCATGCGGCTGTCGGCCTCGCGTTCATACCACTGGTTCAACGTGAAAGTACCCGAAGCGATCAGCGCTGTACCCAAAATGGCATTTAGCAATACCAGCCAGTCCGTTGCGCCGCGAACGCCAAACCAATACCCTACCGCCGTGCTCATGAGGATGAGCCACGTGACCCGCGGCTTGGTCAGTTCAAGATAGTCTTTCATGTGGATACGCGGACCGGGAGGGGTAATAACACTTCCGTAAACCTATTCTACCGCTTTGAACGTGAAATCCGCGGCCGCCGAGCCTTTCGGTTCCACCTTCAATTTCACTTCCTTCACGCCGAATCGCTCATGCCACGCTTCCACCGTGTACTCTCCGGCGGGTACATCCTTAAGCGAAAAAGTGCCGTCGTCCGCCGTCACCCCAAAATAGGGGTGCGAAACCACTCCCACCCAAGCCCTCATCCAGGGATGCACGTTGCACTTGAAGAGAATCGGCGGAACCTCCTCTTTCGGAAAGGTTTTCACCTTCAAATCGCCCTTCGGCGGCTGCGATTCATTCCACTCCCGGTTGATCTTCGGAAGCGGATGGATATTGTGATTGGTCGAGTCACTGTTGGAGATTTCCAAGGGCTGATTCACCATTACACCCAGCACGTGCGGGACGTAGATGCAACCGTTCTGATCCAGCTTAATCGCCGTCGAAGGCACGGGGTAATCGCGTTTTGGCAAGCCGGCCTTAATATACACAAACACGTTCTTTAACCCGCCGTCCGAAGCGATCACCGCATCCTCGGCGTACACGGGACCGTTGTGCATCCGCGCACAAGCCGGGGTCGCGTCCATACTGAGTGCCCGCGGGGCAGGTTTTGTCCCTGTAAACACCACCTTGCCGCTCACGCTGCCGGTAAAAGCCGGATCGGCTGCGGCGCTCGGAGCCGCCGGTGCGGGTTCCTTCTTTACTTCCGGCGAACCGCCGCCACAGCCAGCCAACAGCACTATCGCCGGCAACGCTGGCCAAACAGAATTTCTCTTCATCAGTAGCATTGTAGCGTAGGCCGTTCGGCGCTAATCTTAATCTTAGATGCGAATCCTCCTTATCTTGCTCAGTCTGGCTCCCCTCCGGGCCGAATATCTGCGGATCGAACAGGACTTCGGCGCCATGGATTGCGCTTCCTGCTCCGAGTTCATTCAAAACAAACTGAACAAAAATCAGGGCGTGCAATCGGTGGAAGTGGACCGTAAGAGGAATGTGGTGCGGGTGATACTGAAGCCCGGTAATACCGTGCGTGTGAGGCAGGTGCGCGACTTTGTGGAGCAGAGCGGTTTCAAACCCAAGGAAACCAGGGTCACGGTTCGCGGAGTGGCCTGGGTCGACCGCGGCATCACGACTCTCAAAATCCCGGAACTCAATGAGGCGATCCGCGTCCGGGATGAAGAAATGGGCCTCCGCATGTTCTACAACAAGAAAGTGGAGGTCACCGGCCGGATCGAATCCGTAATGTCCGAGGGAAGCAGGATCGACATTCTCGTGGTGGAGAAGGTGGAAGGTCCCAAACAGAGCAAAGAAGTGGCGGCTCGTCCCTAAAGTGTTGCACCCCGGGGTTCCCCTTAATCGACAAATCCCCGCCAGGTGTTTCCTTTGTCGTCGCGCAGCACGATGCCATAGGAATCAGAGAGTCCGCTGATCGTTTTGCCATTGGAATCACGGAAGCGGTAGCGTACCGTTTCATCGGACATCTGTTCCGCCTCGCCGCGCCAGACGTTTCCGAATTCATCCCGCAGCCGGATAAAGTCGCCAAATCCCGACCCGTAAAGCACGCTCTTTGTCCGGAGATCCTCGAAGCGGTAGAAACCGCCTGTTGCCCCGCTTCTCTTGCGGCGATTGTTACTTTGCACGAACTTATTATCGGCCGCGAGGGGGATCGCTAAGATCGGCGAACCCCCTTAGGGAGACTCAGAAACTTACCTCGATTTGTCAGGCAGAATTTTAGGTTTGATCACAGCAATCTGCTTAGATGCCATTACCTCGACCAGCCGCTGATACATCGCTTCCCCGCGATAAACTCCTGTAATGGCACCGCCCGATCCGGAGAAGTTGGCGCTGACTCCTGTGCTGCGCGCCATGTCGATCATCTCCAGATTCCCTTGACCGATCTGGTAAAGTCTGGCACGTAAATCGAAATTCGCATTGATCAGCCGATCGAGTGCGTCGTAGTCGCGGTGGAGTAGCGCGCTCCGGCCCTGCTCCGCATACGCCGCCCAACTCTGCATCGCCGCCGTGATCTCCGGGTCGCCATTCCGCCAGCGTTCGCGAATATTACTATGAAATATCTCGGTACCCTCACTCAGGCTGGTGCGGTAGGCGAGATACATCGGGGGGAGCAGGGCCGGATCGAGTTGCTCGTAGTCCCCATATCCGCGCGCTTCCATAAGATCGCGGCGGAAATCCATATATACAAGTCCTTCCAAACACTGGATGACGCGATCCTGCGGACCGGCGGGCACACCCAACTCGCGGGTCTCGGTTTCCAGTACCAGCCTGGCTTGAACGGGGAGCGGAATCTTCAGCTCAAAATATTGGCAGAGCGCGCGCAACGCCGCGGTGATGATGGCGCTCGATCCTCCCATACCCAGACGCAGCGGAACGTTGGATTCGTATTCAACGGTGAAATTGCGCTCCTCCAGAGGCATCCCCTGCTCCGTGCAATAGTCCACCAATCGGACGATCAACGCCTGGATGATGCGGACACCCCCGTAGTATCCACGCCAGCGGGTGCTTTGATAAAGATCGGACAGGTTCTCAAAAATTGGAGTATCCGCTTTGCCAGGCCGGATCTCCAGCCGCGCGCTCGGAAAACACAACACTCTGGCGCGAAAGTTGCGGACCAGGAATGCTATTGTTTTTCCATAATAGCCGTCGCTCGGATTCCCCAGCAGTCCGGCCCTGGCGTATGCAAATGTCTCGATCATGATTGCGGAAGAGAACATTCTACCGCAGCGGACCAACCATCTTATGAGAGCAGTGATTCAACGAGTGAGCGCAGCATCTGTAACCGTGGATGGGAAAGTAACGGGAGCGATTGGACCCGGCATCCTGGTGCTTTTGGGAATCGCGCGCGAAGACGAGCCCGCCGACGCCGATTACCTGGCGGGAAAAATTTCCGGTCTCCGAATCTTCCCCGACGAGGAAGGCAAGATGAACCGCAGCGCGATTGACGTGGGAGGAGCGTTGCTGGTGGTTTCCCAATTCACGCTCTATGGCGACTGCCGGAAAGGCAGAAGGCCAGGTTTCGACCGCGCCGCCGGGCCGGAAGACGCAAAACGCCTCTACGATTACTTTGTCGGGCGGGCGCGAGCCTGTAACCTGCAGGTAGTTACCGGTGTATTTCAGGCGCACATGCATGTTGCGCTGGTCAATGATGGTCCGGTTACGTTAGTAATCGATTCTTTGTGATAACATGGCTGAACCAATTTACAACGATAAGAGGGGGAGAGACCATGGCGAGATCCCGCAAGGCCCTCCAGGATTCCACTTTTTTTGCGGCCGCACTGGAAGGATTAGAGCTGCAGCGGAAGCGAATCGACGACCAGATTCGCCACGTGCGGGCATTGCTTGGCAGGCGCGGAGCCGCGCCGCCGGAATCTATGCACACGCAATTTCCACGAAGAGTCAGAGCAGAAAGCGGGTGCTGAGTGCCGTGGCCCGGGAGCGGATCGCCGCGGCGCAAAAAAAGCGGTGGGCGGAGTTCCGCAAGCAAAAGGTGAAAGGGTGAATTAAAGCTCCCATTGAAAGCGGCTCACCACTTCATCGACGGACCCGCGGCCCGCGATTCTGCCCCTATCGAAAAACACCGCGCGAGTGGACAGGGCTCGTGCGAAAGGTATGTCGTGGGTAACAAGAATTTTAGATTGGGGAAGTTGTTTGAGTAATTGGATCAGGTCGCGTTGCGCCGGCGGATCGAGAAACGTGGTCGGTTCGTCCAAAACGAGGATGTCTGGGGACATGGCAAGCACTCCGGCGAGTGCGACGCGACGCTTTTCTCCCGCGCTGAGATGATACGGAGCGCGTTGCGCCGCCGCCAGCATCCCCACTTGAGTTAGGGCTTGCCTCGCTGTTTCAACCGCCTGTTCCGGGGTTTGTCCAAGATTTCCGGGTCCGAACGCCACATCCTCTAACACCGTTGGCAGGAATAACTGCTCGTCGGAGTCCTGAAATACCACGCCGACCTTGGCCCGTATCCCGGGCAGGTTCTCCTTTTTCAAAGGGAGTCCGCACACTGTAAGTTCTCCCTCGCCCGCGAGTAAGCCGGTCAGGTGAAGAATAAACGTGGTTTTGCCCGAGCCATTCCTCCCCAGCAGGGCCACTGTTTCGCCCGGGAACAGTTGAAAGTCGACACCATCGAGTGCAAGAGTGCCATCGCCGTAGCGATAACGGACCTGCCGGGCATCAATTACTGGAATCATGCACTTCGGGAAAACCAGAAACGGAAGGCGATTGCCAGAGTGGAGATCAGTATCAGGAAAGTAACATCGGCGGCTCCGAGGCGCGGCGGAGAAAGTAAGTGCATGCGTCCGTCGAACCCGCGGGCAAGCATCGCCCGTTCGATGCCTTCCGCCTTTTCATAAGACCGCGCGAATAATACCGCCAAGGCGCTGCCCGCGGCTCGAAATCGTTTCCTGCCGTGATGGCGTTTCAGGGCCGAACCCCGGCATAATGCGGCTGTCCGCATCCGCTGCGCCTGATCCATGACTACGAACAGGTAACGATAGAGAAACTGTAGAACCAACACGAGGATTCGGGGAACACCGAGCGACGAGGCGGCGTGCAGCAGCGCCGGCATGGGGGTGGTGGCAACCAGCAGCACGACAGCCAGCGCGGAGACCAGGCTGCGAAAAAGCAGGCTAAGGCCGCGGGCGGCGTCGCCGGAGAAGAAGGAGATGAGGGCGAACGTGACGGTGAAAGGAAGCACGACCGAAGCACGCATCAGTACAGGAAGCAATGGCAGCCGGGAAGAGATGATGCCCACCAGCGCGAGGCCGGCGAAAGCGGCTGCGGAATCGGCTTGCAGAGGCTTTGTGGTGGCCAGAGCGATGAGAAAAACCAGCAGCGCAGGCAGTTTCACCCGGGCATCGCGGCGGTGAAGAAAGCTGTCACGCCGGCTCCATCGGTCCAGGTCGACGTAGTGCAAGTTCAGGCACTCCGGCGTATGGCCAGTCTGCCTAACCCCCGGCACGCGGCATACACGAACGCCATCCCCAGCAATCCGGCAAATGCCTTACCCATCCAATCCGAATGCAGGAACTTCGCATCGTAATCGGCGAGCGGAGTCTGGATCAGACTGCGTGCCTGTCCGGCGATGCCGATATTCTGCGCCAGCATTTCCAGGCCGTCGGGCAGAGACGATGCGAGCAGTGCGCCGATCGATGCGAGCAGTGCGGCGGCTAGTAATACCACCCCCACTCCGGCACGGTTGCCCTCCTCGGACGTGCGCACCCAGCGGGGATTGAGGCGCTGCAACGCTCCGATCACCGCCACCGTGATGGCACCCTCCACGGCAGCGCTCACCGCGAACAGTCCGATCGAGATCATCGCGATCGAGGATGGCATGAGGACTCCGGACATCAGCAGTTGAGCCATCGCCATACAGGCGCTTACGAAAACCGAAAAAAACCCTCCCAGGAAAATCGCCGCCTTGCGATACCGCGTCGCGCCCCAATACCGGTAGGGAAGATAGCCGGCGATTACCCCGGCAAGAGCCATGTTCAACACGTTAGCCCCCAGCGCCAGAACGCCGCCATCCTGGAATAGCAGCGCCTGTATCGCCAGAATCGCCGTCATCACAATGCAGGCAGCCGCCGGACCCAGCGTGACAGCCAGCAATGCTCCACCGACGAGATGTCCGCTGGTGCCGACGCCCACGGGGAAGTTAATCATCTGGGCGGCGAAGACAAAAGCGCCCATCATACCCATCAGCGGAATGCGGCCCTCTTCGAGGATGTTGCGCGTCCGGCGGGCAAAATAAGCGATGGAAGGGAGGCTGACTGCTCCTGTTGTGGCCCACACGGCCGTGGACAGAAATCCATCAGGGATGTGCATGAGGATCGATTCTTCTTTCCGACAGTATCACGAATTCTGAAAGCGTGCCACTGCGTTGCGCCGCAAGTACCAGTGCCGCTAACCTGTCATACGCATGAGTGAACTCAGCCGGATTGGAGTAGCGATCGATTCCGACCTTTTAGAGAAGTTTGATGCCCTCATCGCGAAGAAGGGCTACACCAACCGCTCCGAGGCGTTCCGGGATCTGATTCGGGATGAACTGGTGGAAAAGGCCTGGGAGCGCCCCGATGCGCCCGTGGTAGGGACGGTTACCCTTGTCTATGATCATCACGTCCGCATGCTGAGCGAAAAGCTCACCGACATCCAGCATGACGCTTTTCACGCCGTGCTCTCCACCCTGCATGTGCATCTCGACCACGACAATTGTCTGGAAGTGCTGGTGTTGCGAGGCAAGTCCGCATTGGTGCGGCGCCTGGCGGACGCGTTGATCAGCACAAAAGGCGTGAAGCACGGCCGGCTTACCATCACCACCACCGGGGCAGAGCTTTGATCGTCGGCACCGGCATCGATCTGGCGGAGGTCGCCCGCATCCGGGAAGCGATTGAGCGGCACGGGCAACGATTCATCGAGCGGATTTACACCACCCGCGAAATTGCATACGTGGAACGGAAAGCAAACCGGTTTGAACGCTACGCCGCGCGGTTTGCCGCGAAAGAGGCAGGCATGAAGGCGATTGGCACGGGTTGGAAGAGAGGGGTTCGCTGGCAGGATTTCGAAGTGATGAACCTTCCTGGGGGCAAGCCCACGCTGCTGCTTCACGGCATGGCTGCGGAGGTGGCGGCCACTCTCGGGGTGAAGCATGTGTCCCTCTCCCTTACGCACACCGCGGAGCATGGCATGGCGTTCGTCATTTTGGAAGACTGATTTATAATCACTGCAAGCGACCTGCTGTTGTCACACTTTATGGAGCTTCAACGGATCGATGAATGGCGAGTGCGGATTCCGCAGGATAAATCGCGGGGCATGCGCACGGACGTGATCGCTTACGCCAGCGAGCGTCTCCTGGAACAGATTCGCCGGGATCTCTCGTTGGAACAAGCGATGAATGTGGCGACGCTGCCGGGCATCGTAGGGTCCAGTCTCACCATGCCGGATATTCATCAGGGTTATGGCTTTCCGATCGGCGGAGTGGCGGCGACCGATTACAAGCAGGGAGTCGTTTCTCCGGGCGGCGTCGGCTTCGACATCAATTGCGGCGTGCGGCTGATGAGCACCGCGTTGACGGAACAGGACGTTCGTCCGCGCCTTAAGGCGCTGGTTGACCAGGTCTTTCGCGACATTCCCTGTGGAACCGGCGGCAAGGGTCCCCTCGAGATCAGCAACCGGCAACTCGAGGAAGTCCTTGCAAAAGGCGCGCCCTACATGGTTACGCAGGGTTACGGAGAGACCCGGGATTGGGAGTTTACGGAAGAAGAGGGCTGCCTGGAGGACGCGGATCCCGATGCCGTCTCCCCGCGGGCGAAAGAGCGCGGCCGTCCGCAGCTTGGCACGGTGGGCAGCGGAAACCATTTTCTCGAGATCCAGTATGTAGAGAGTGTCCACGATGAAGCTGCCGCGCGGGCCATGAATCTGGAAGTGGGCCGGATCGTGGTATTGCTGCATTGCGGCTCCCGGGGTTTAGGACACCAGGTATGTACGGATTTTCTCGCGGACATGGGCGGCGCGATGAAGCGGCACAACATTTCCGTACCGGACCGGCAACTCGCCTGCGTTCCGGTGCAGTCCGCGGAGGGCCAGTCTTATCTGAAGGCCATGCGGGCGGCGGCGAACTTTGCCTGGGCCAACCGCCAGGCTATCCTCCACCTGCTGCGCGGAAGCTTTGCGAAGCTGTTCGGCAACGACGCGCGGGTGCGCATGCTGTATGATGTCTGCCATAACATTGCTAAACGGGAGAAGCATATGGTGAACGGGGAGAAGCGCGACGTGCTGGTGCATCGGAAGGGCGCCACGCGGGCATTTCCGCCCGGTCATGCTGACATCCCTGCCGACTACAAGCACATCGGCCAGCCGGTACTGGTGCCCGGCAGCATGGGCACTGCCTCCTGGATCCTCACCGGCGCCGAAGGGGCAATGCGCGAGACGTTCGGCAGCGTCTGCCATGGCGCTGGCCGGTTGATGAGCCGTACTGCCGCAAAGAAGGGACGCGATACGCTCACGGTGCAGAATGAACTGGCGAGCCGCGGAATCATCGTTCGCAGTGAATCAAAGAATGGGATCCTCGAAGAGGTCCCGGAAGCTTACAAAGACGTGGACGAGGTAATTGCAGTGGTGACGGGGGCGGGTTTGGCAAAGCCTGTAGCGCGATTGCGGCCGATGGGTGTGATTAAGGGTTAGGCCGCTGGAAGTGTCAAGGCTGCGTGGACCTGTTTGGCGAGAATCTTAATGAGAGC
>DATLCW010000327.1:0-23283 GCA_035526195.1 Bryobacteraceae bacterium | reverse complement strand
TGCCGAACCATTCCACGCCCATCGGGTTATGCGTCGTATCGTCCAGGTAGCGCCAGGAACTGGTGAATGCCCGTGCGGGATAGCCCTGCGAAGTGGCGACCGTGGAAAGCCGTGCCACCAGATTGTCCCAGCCGCCGATATCCTTTAGACCGAGAAAGACCAACGGAAGGAATCCGGCAACGATGAGGAAAAACTGCAGCACTTCGTTGTAGATGGCCGATGTGAGGCCGCCGAAGGTGATGTAGGCGAGGACGATGAGCGCCGCGAGCCAGATGGAGACGCTGAAGTCCCATCCGAGCAGCGCGCTGAGCAGGAGGCCCATCGCATACAGCGAAATGCCGGAAGAAAAAATCGTCATCGCGGCGAATGAGATGGCATTGAACGCCCTGGTCTTTTCATCAAACCGCAGCTTCAGGTATTCGGGAACGGAGCGGGCGCGCGAACCATAGTAGAACGGCATCATGAAGACACCCACGAACAGCATGGCGGGGACCGCGCCCACCCAGTAGAAGTGGCTCGTGGCGATGCCGTATTTTGCCCCCGAGGCTGCCATTCCCATGACCTCCTGCGCGCCAAGATTGGCAGATAAAAAAGCGAGGCCGGTGATCCATGCGGGGATGGAACGGCCCGAGAGAAAGAAGTCCTCCGAGGTGCGCATCGACCGTTTGAGCAGGAAACCGATTCCTATCACGAACGCGATATAGGCCCCGAGGATCAGGTAATCCACGCCGGCAAGCTGGATTTGAAACATCGGGTCTTATTGTATAAGGTCGCGATGCTGGAATTGAGCTTCGTGATCCTGCATGATAAGGGATGATGCTGCGCCTGTTGACGCTCCTTTGCTGCTCGGCCGCCGCCGCGCCCGCGGAGCGCTACCAGTTGCGCCAACAGGCAGGCGATTATCCGTTGGTCATCCTGCTGGACGAAGAAGCCGGCGTCGAAGCGAGCATCTCGCCCAAGGCCGGCGGCGAGCTGTGCGGCTTGCGTTTCAAGGTCAAAGAGGAATGGGTGGAGATGATCTACCGCGCCTGTGACTACACGGAAACCGCCGGGTGGCGCGGCAAAGCCCCGTTGTTGTGGCCCGCAACCGGACCCACGATTGGCGGCAAGCAGGGCGTCTATCGCATCGCCGGCAAAGCATACCAGATGCCCGTCCATGGCTTTGCGCGGAACATGCCTTGGAAGGTGGATATTGCCAGGGCCGATCAGCGGGAGGCGCGCGCGCTGCTCTCCTTGAGCGACACGCCGGAAACGCGCAAGCAGTATCCCTTTGGGTGGCGGCTGAGTGTGGAGTACCGGCTGCGGGAGGGGCGGCTCTATCTCGTGTATAACGTCGGCACTTCCATCCAAAACACCGCCGCCATGTTTTTCTCCATCGGCAATCACATCACGTTCCGTACCCCGTTCCTGCGAGGATCCGATCCGTTGAAGATGACCGTGGAGACAGCGGCTTCGACGATGATCAAGCGCGATGCACAGAGTCTGCCCACTGGTGAAACCGCCGCCCCACCTTTCACCGGTTCTGTCGACCTCGGCCGTATCGCATGGAATCCCGCGCTGTCGTTAACCGGATACAAGGGCGAGCCCACGCTATCCTTAACCGACCCGCAGGGGCTGCGCGTGAGGATCCGGCATACGGCCAGGACGCTGCCGGCGCAGCCCTTTGTCCAGTTCAACCTATGGGGAGATCCCAAGGCCGGTTACTTCAGTCCCGAGCCTTGGATGGGTATTCAGAATTCCTTGAACGGGAACGCCGGCCGGATCGAATTGAAGCCGGGGGAAGCGTGGCAATGGACCATTGAACTGACGCCCTCGCTGTTCGCGAAGATGTGAAAGGATATGGATGATGAGCAAGAATAGAAAATACATGACGATCGCTTCCGCGATGCTGCCGCTGGCGGTGCTGATGGGATTTCAGGCACAGAAAGCCGCCTTGCCCGGCGATCCGCAGGTTGCAGCTTTCCGGAAAAGCACCGTCGCCTCTGTTTCCGACGCTGTGGATCAGATCACCGGCAAGCGGGGCTTCATGTCTCATGATATGCGACCGCAAATCACCGGTCATTATCAGGCAGTGGGACGCGCCCGTACGGCGTACGTCAAGAAGGCGCCGGCCAGCCAATCCACTCCGCAGACCGCTGTAAAGCACTCGGTGGCAATGATCGATGATGGAAAGCCCGGCGAGGTCGGCGTCATCGTGATGGAGGATGGTCTGGACGTCGCCGTGCTGGGCGGCTTGATGGCGACGGCCGCCAAGTCCCGCGGCATGGCGGGTATCATTGCCGACGGCGGCCTGCGCGACCTGGCGGAGATTCGCGCGCTGGGCCTCTCCGTTTTTGCCCGCAGCGTAGTTCCGTCCACGGCCGTGAGCCGCTATGTAACCGTCTTCATGGATCAGGAAGTGACTTGCGCCGGAATTAAGGTGAGTCCCGGAGACATCATTGTGGCCGGGGAAGATGGGGTAGTGGTAGTGCCCAAGGACCGCGCGGCGGAGGTGTTGAAGCGGTCCCAGGAAATCGATGATAGAGAAACGAAGATGGTTCCCTTCATCAAGCAGTTCCGCTCTCTGACCAAGGCGATTGAGAAATTCAACCGCATCTGAGGAACCCCCGAACTACGGAAAGCGGCACTCCCGCTCTAGCGCATCCGTCAGCAGCGTCTTATATTCCTGGCTTGAAATTTCGATTACGCCGAATTGTGCGAGATGCTCAGTCCAGTACTGTACCTCCAACAGCGTAAAACCGCGCTCGCGCAATCTCTGCGCTAAATGGACCAGCGCCACTTTTGACATGTCGGTGACGCGGTGGAATTTTGATTCGGCGAAGAAAGCGCCGCCGATTTGTACGCCGTATACGCCACCAGCCAGTTGACTGTCCACCCAGATTTCCACAGAATGGGCGTTGCCCGCGCGATGCAGCCGGTTGTAGACGCGAAAAATTTCCGCCGTGATCCAGGTGGACTCCCTGGCGGCGCAACCGCACATCACTTCCGCAAAGGCCTCATTATAAGTGACACGAAACGCCGCTTTCCTCAGAGTCCGGCGAAGCGAACGGGAAATGTGCACGCCATCCAGCGGTAGGATCGCCCGCGTTTTCGGGCGATGCCAGCTGATCATGCCATGCCCGGAATAGCCCATCGGGAACATGCCCTGCCTATAGGCGGCAAGCACGCCCGGTTCATCTAAATGTCTGGTTACGCGTACGACATCCACTACCTCTCAGGCTATTCTGAAAGATCACGTCATGGCAAAGGCTCAGAAGAAAAGCGTTTCCAGAAAGCTTGACGAGCAGCCGGTTCCCATCGCGCGGCCTTTACTTTGGATGGCTGCCGCGGGCATCGTCCTGGCATGCGTCCTGATCTACGCGCAGACCGGATCGCACGAGTTCATCAACTACGACGATCCCAATTATGTCGTAACGAATACGAACGTTAACCGGGGCCTGACGGCGCAAGGAATTCGCTGGGCATTCACCACGTTCGACTTCTATTACTGGCAGCCCTTAACATGGATCTCGCACATGCTGGATGTTCAAATGTTCGGCATGAACGCGGGCCGCCATCATCTCGAAAGCGCGGCGCTGCATGCCGTCAATGCGGTTCTGCTGCTGGTAGCGTTGAGGCTACTGACAGGATGCCTCTGGCGTAGCGCCTTCGCCGCCGCGCTCTTCGCGCTACATCCGCTTCGCGTGGAGTCCGTGGCCTGGGTGGCCGAGCGTAAGGATGTCCTCAGCGGCCTGTTCTGGATGCTCACCCTGATCACCTATGCGCTTTACGTGCGAAAGCCCTCGCGCCGCGGGTACGCCGCCGTGCTCGCCGCATTTCTGTGTGCGGTAATGAGCAAGCCAAGCGTGGTAACCCTTCCGTTCGTGCTCCTGCTGCTCGACTGGTGGCCACTGAATCGCATGAATTCTCCCGCTCAGTTCTGGCCGAGGCTGAGAGAGAAACTTCCGATGCTGGCCGTGGTTGCAGCCTCCAGCCTGTGGACTTTTCTCGGGCAGCAACAGATGGGTGCCACTGTCTCTCTAAACGCCCTTCCATTCTATTTTCGAACCTGGAACGCACTGCTGTCCTATGTGCGCTATTTGGGCAAGTTCCTCTGGCCTGCCGACCTGGGGGTTCTGTATCCCTACGGCAAGATATCGGCTTCGGAGGTGCTCGGAGCATTCCTCCTCCTGACCATCATCACCGCCCTGGTGATATGGCGAAGCCGCCGCAGCCCCTATCTGGCGACGGGTTGGTTTTGGTTCGCCGGTGCGATGGTTCCGATGATCGGGCTCGCTCAAACGGGCGTACAGGCCATGGCGGACCGTTTCACTTACCTTCCGATGATCGGCCTGGCGATCCTGGTGAGTTGGGGCTTTGGCGAACTTTTTCAAAACTGGAACGTTCCGCTGCCCCTGCGCTTTGGCGCCGGCGGTCTTGCGCTGGGAATTCTATCGTTCGCCTCCTTTATCCAAACCACGCATTGGAAAAACAGCGTGACGC
Organism: Bryobacteraceae bacterium; assembly: GCA_035526195.1. GTDB lineage: Bacteria > Acidobacteriota > Terriglobia > Bryobacterales > Bryobacteraceae > CADEFT01. The sequence continues at coordinate 18,801 of DATLCW010000327.1, read as the reverse complement.
TGTTTGAACACACCATCGCCGCCACCAGCAACAACGATGTGATGCATCTCAATCTGGCCGGCATGTATCAGGACATGGGACGGCTCGATCTGGCGGCTCCGCACTTCGAGGCCGCGCTACAGATCGAGCCGAACAACGTCGAGGGCCGCAACCTGCTGGCCGGCCTGTATCTGCGCAAGCGGGACTACGCGAAAGCCGAGCAGCATCTGCTCACGGTCCTGAAAGTAAAGCCCGATCACCGGGAGGCTCGCAAGCAGTTGGCGGAATGCTATCTGCAAACCGGCCGCCGCGAGGAAGCCAGAACGGAGTTGATCCGGGTGCTGCGCGAGTCGCCGAACGATTTCGAAGCGCGCACCAAGATGATCCTGCTGGACCAGAGGCGTTGAAGCTTATCTCGCCGCAAAAAGCGTATTCAGAATCCGCCAGGCGCTCGGCTTCTTCGATTCAGCCAACGCATAAAGCTGATTGCGATTCGCGATAAAGAGAGTTCCGTTGGCGGCAATCGGCGTGCAATACACCGAGCTGCCCATGTTCATCTCACCCAGCAGCTTCTTCTCTTTCGACGCTTCCAATACAACCACATCGCCATCCTCATCGCCCAGATATACTTTGCCGTCAATCACCATCGGGGAACCCCAGATTGCCGCCAGCAAGTCATGCGTCCAATAGGGCTTGCCGGTTTTGGCATCCACGCAATGGAGGAAACCGGAAAAGTCCGCATAGAATACGAGCCCGTTGTAAACCGCGCCGGTGGAAATGGAACGGCGGATTTTGTCGTAGTGCCAGAGTTGGCCGGTCTTGGTGATATCGCCGCGCTTGGTTCCGTCAATGGCATAGAGATGGCCGACGCCTTCCCCATGTTCCGGATCCTGACCGTTGGCCACATACACCACGCCGTCCACGATCACAGGCGTGGCGATCGTCTCATTGCGGGTCTTGGGCCACACCGAATCTTTCGGATTGGTATCGAACTCCCAAAGCTTCTTGCCGCTAAGGGCCTCGTACCCGCGCACCCAGCCGTCACCCTGCGGGGAAACCACTTGCACCACGTCGCCAATTTTGCCCACCGCCGGAGACGACCATTGTCCGTGCAGAATCTTCTCGCCCACCGAGTTGTCTTCCCACACCAGCTTGGCGGTCTTCTTGTTCAACGCGATAATCGCCGGAGCCTTGGGGGAAGGGACGTGCACGTGGCTCTCGTCCTGTCCGTTCGAAGTCATCACGTAAAGCAGATCGCCATAGCTGACCGGCGACGAGTTCGACATGTTGTGGGGCTGCGACCCGACTTCTTCCATCATGTCGAATTTCCAAAGGATATCCGCGTCGTTCTGCCCTTTGAATTTTTCATCCATCACCGGGCCGTTGTTCTTGTTATCACGGAACCCTTTGGTATCGAGCGCCATCACTTCGCAGCGGTTGGTGACGTAATACAGAATGTCGCCTTCCACCAGCGGAGCCGAGCATACGCCCTGAAACGGCCAGTCATTCACGCGTCCGGCGGCCAGCTTCTCATTCGCCTGCTGCCACAGAAACTCGCCATCGGATTCACGGAACGCCATCATCACGCCGCGGTCTCCCCCTTGCTTGGGGTCGCGCACCGCCTCATTATTGGTTCCCACATACACTTGGCCGCCCGCAATCACCGGATTGCCATAGGTCTGGGAGCCGAGCGCGGCCACCCACTTTACGTTCTCCTTCTTGGCTACGTCCCACTTGGTCACGATGCCCTTCGCCTTGGACACCATATTCCGGTCCGCAGTCCCGCCCCACATGGGCCAATCCCCACTGCCGGGGTCCGATGCGAGTACATACGCGAAGTGCGGTCCGATCCATAAAGCCGCCGCCGCCACTACCGCCGAGGCGGTCATCAAAATCGAACGATTGATACTCATTGCTGTGCCTTTGCCGGGTTGGCTTTTGCCGTCGTAGATGGTTTTGAGCTGGACGCCGCCCGTGCGTTGGGCGTCACCTTGAAATTATCGAAGTAGACTTCAAACGGAGCGTCCGCATAGAGGCCGGGAGAGCCTTCCTTATTACCCATGGCATCCACTTTTTCCAGCAACCAGGCCGTGGGTTCCGCCTCCCCGGTGGGCCACACTTTGCCGCGGGCCCGCACTTTGCCGTCGGGCAGGTTTTGCACCTCGAGCTTCAGGTGGTACCAGGTATCCTTCTTCCATGGGAAATCCTTCAGGACGGTACGTTCTGTCTCCGGCTGCCAGGATTGCAACTCCACGCGCTGGTGATTGCCGAAAATGGCGAGCTGATAACGCTGCGCCACCACGCCCGCATCGCCCATCTGCCTGCGCTTCTCGGTTGCAAGCGCATCCACTTCCGTCGTGTAGTTACTCATGTTGGAAGGTCCAATGAAGGCCCGGGCGCGTTTCGTGAATGGATTATCGGCCAGCTTCACGAGGATTTTCTTGCCGTCCACCTCGCGAGGTTGAAATTTACCGGTGGTGTTGACCCATTGCGGAGGCACTTTACCGCCTGGCAGAGCATCGAAATCTTCGGCATAGGGAAGTGGCGGAACTACGCGGACGCGGGCCGCACCCGTGATGCCCGCTGCGGAAGCTTTTACCAGCCCCGCCTGCCCTTCATTCGCGGCGGCGGCGAAAACGCCGTTCTGCACGGCTCCCTTCAATCCCTCGAGACTCCATTCCGCGGTCGTCTCTTTCAACATCCGGCCCTTGGCGTCGAACATCCGCGCCTTGAACGTCACTTTTTCGTTCGGCCTCGCAATCACCTCGGCGGGGATGATCTGGAGATGAGTTGGGGAATTCTCTGAGGTAAGCGAAGGCGCCGGTTCGGGTTTGTACGGAGCGGCGGCGGGCCCGGTTCCCTTCTTTCCGATCGCGTAAATATTCTCGGTCGACACCATGTAGATGCGGCCTCGCGCCACCGCCGCCGACGCGAGGATCTGCTCTTTTCCGGGAACCGGGTTCAGCTCATCGGAATCCAGAATCTCGCACTTGTCGGAATGCGGCTTCAGGATGAAAAACTTCCCGTTCTCGGTACCTACATAAATCTTTCCGTCCGCTAACACCGGCGAGGCCTTCTGAATCGTTCCCAGGTTCTGCTTCCAGAGCTCTTTGCCCGTATGAAAGTCAAAAGCGAAGATATTGGCGCCGTTGTCGAGTTGGAAAATACGGTCACCGTCCATCGTGGGTGTGGAGTAGCCACCCTGGAAGCCCGGCAGCTTCCATTTGATGTCCTTCGGCCCCAGCACGCCGGTTCCCGCTGCGTTCACCGACGCCATCAATCCCATTTCGCTGGTGTCGAGATTCTCTTCACTGTGGCTGACGATCGCCTGATTGTTGTAAATCAAAACACCGGTGTTGATCCCGCGCTTGCTCATGTTGAACGTCCACACACGTTCCCCGGTCAGCACTTTCATGGCATGGACCGCGCCATCGCCGCCTCCCGCCACAATTAGCCTGGTGCCGTTCACTTCGGCAATCACTGGCGGAGAATAAGTGGTGTCAAACGGGCGGCCTCCGGGCGTGCTGATCCAGACAAACTGCCCGCTCTTCTTATCGAGCCCGAAGTAACGATGCGCGGCGCGGGCCTGATCGCCCCACCCCGTGGATACGCCGCTCACGATGACCAGGTCTCCATAAACGACCGGCGAAACCGTTCTTCCTCCGTGCGTGGTGACGAGACCCTGCTCTTCCACCATCGAACGCTGCCACAGGAGTTTTCCCGCGGGACTCAGGGCGAGCACAACGCCGTGGACTCCATAGGCATAGACGTTGCCCGTCTCCGGGTCTACCGTCGGCGAGGACCACGCGATGCGATGCGGAGGCACGTCACTGAGATATACATTAATGCGATGCTCCCACAGGACCTGGCCCGTGTCGGCGTTGAAACACATCACCCGCTCCTGCAGTGTGGGACCCTTGCCTACAGCGTTCATCAGATAAAGGTGATTGCCATGAACCACCGGCGCTGACCGGCCACCGTATGCGGCCTTCCAGGCGAGGTTCTCCCCAGCGGGGGACCAGGCAGCGGGCAGATTTTTTTCCGGCGAGCTGCCGTCACGTTTCGGGCCGCGGTAATCGGTCCAATCGTCGGCGTACAGCAGGCCGAAGGAACAGGAAATCGCGAAGAATATGCGGAGGATTCGGTTCATCATCGGCTTCTACCAAGATACAACGTAGCGTAGGGCCATGGCCGGCGCAAGGCAAAGCGCAATGCCGCCCCTGTTCAGATTTCCTGAAAGGACCGGCAGCCCGCGGGCATATCCCCACTGAGGACCGCATGAAACTTCTAAAAACTCCCTGGATCTACCTTGCTCCCCTGGTGATGGCAGGCCTGACCTGTATCGCCAAACCTCTCCCTCCAAGCTCACTAACCATCATTGACAAAGAGGGCAGACCCACTGCCGCCTGCCCGCTGAAGCGTACCGAAATGAAGGGCGAGATCACCGGCTTCCTGGCCCGCGTCACCGTGACGCAGAGCTTCGAAAATCCATTGAATGAGAACATTGAAGCGGTCTATGCCTTCCCGCTGCCGCATAGCGCCGCCGTCGACGACATGACGATGCTTGTTGGCGACCGTATCATCAAGGGAAAAATCAAGCCTAGGGAAGAGGCTCGGGCCATCTATGATGCCGCCCGCCAGAGCGGCCGGACCGCCTCCATGCTCGAGCAGGAGCGGCCAAACATCTTTACGCAATCGGTTGCCAATATCCGCCCGGGAGAGAAAATCAGGATCGTGATCAGCTATGTGGAAACCCTGAAGTATGAAGCCGGCAGCTACGAATTCGTCTTTCCGATGGTGGTCGCGCCGCGCTATATTCCGGGCCGGCGGGCTACGGGTGTGCCCGACGCTTCCCGAATCACGCCCCCAGTCACCCCCGAGGGCACTCGCGCGGGCCACGATGTCACACTGGAAATCTCTCTCGACGCCGGTGTGCCGGTCGACGCCCTGTTGTGCACGTCCCACGACGTCGTCACCGAGCGGCCCGCCGCGAGCCGCGCGGTAGTGCGTCTCAAGCAGCAGGCAGTGATTCCCAACAAAGACTTCGTGCTGAAGTACGACGTCGCCGGGAAGAAGATCGAGGACGCCGTGCTGGCGTACCGTTCTTCCCGTGGTGGCTTCTTCACCCTGATTCTGCAGCCGCCCGAGCGCGTCACCCCATCGGAAATCACGCCCAAGGAACTGGTGTTCGTGCTCGATACGTCTGGTTCCATGTCCGGATATCCCATGGAGAAATCCAAAGAAGTGATGCGCATGGCGCTCACCCATATGAATCCTCAGGACACCTTCAACATCATCACCTTTGCCGGCGACACGGCCATCCTTTTCCCGCAGCCGGTACCGGCAACCCAGGAGAACATCGAGAAAGCCCGCCAGTTTGTGGAGGGGCGCCGCGGCTCCGGCGGCACCGAAATGATGAAAGCCATTCGCGCCGCACTCGATCCCACGAACAGCCAACAGCACGTGCGCGTCGTCGCGTTTCTCACCGATGGCGAAGTAGGCAACGACATGGAGATCATCGCGGAAGTAAAAAAACATACCAATGCGCGCGTGTTCAGCTTTGGAATCGGCAGTTCCATTAACCGTTTCCTACTTGCCAAAATGGCCGAATACGGGCGCGGCGAGGCGGAGTTCGTCACCCTTCAGGATGACGGTTCCGCCGCGGCCAGGCGGTTCTTCGAGCGGATGCGCAGCCCGCTGCTCACCGACGTGCGCGTGGATTGGGGCGGTGCCGCCGTCAGCGACGTGTATCCTAAGCAGATTCCCGATCTGTTCTCCGCCAAGCCGGTCGTGGTCTACGGCCGCTATGCCGGACCTGTCAAAGGCCCCGTACGTATCCTGGGCAAAATGGCCGGCCGGGAGTTCAGCCGTACGGTGAATCTCGACTTGCCCGCCGCCGAGCCGCGGCATGACACGCTGGCCTCTCTTTGGGCGCGAACGAAGATAGACGATCTCATGGGGCAGGATTACCGCGGAATTCAGAACGGGCGGCTGTCCGGCGATTTGCGCAATCAGATCATGAAGGTGGGTCTCGATTACCGGCTGATGACCCAGTTCACTGCCTTTGTCGCGGTAGAAGAAAGAACGTTGACGGAAAACGGCAAACCGCCCCGCCGTATCGAAGTTCCGGTAGAGATGCCGGAGGGCATGAGCTACCGCGGCGTGTTCGGCGAGCCGTCGGAGATCGGTGACAGAGCAATCTCCAGTGCGCCCCTCACTATCATGCACAGAACTAGGCAAATGAGTTCCATGCCATACAGTCCAAGCCAGCCAAAACTGGCGAACGAGGCAGCGGAAAGGCGGGAAGACGCCGCAGCGGCGCCGTCCAGGCTACATCCGGATCTGGCTGACGCGGTCAAGCAAGGCCCGGGGGCCAGGAAGGTGGAAGTGAAAATCTATCTGAGCGATGTCAGTTCCGCCGTCCTTCAAATTCTGAAAGGCGCCGGCCTCGAAATTACCCGCTCGGAGGAGGCCAATCGCATGGTGTTGGGCCGGATTGCTCTCGACAAACTGGAAGCGATCGCCAAACTTACCAAGGTGCGTTTCATCTCACCGGCCGTATAAAGGCTGTTTTAGTTCTACGATAACGGGATGCGGATTATTTCATCCCTGGTGCTGGCTCTCGCACTCGCCCATGGTCAAACGTACGACGTTGCGATCATGGGCGGGCGCGTGATGGATCCCGAGTCCAATCTCGACGGAACCCGGAACATTGGCATCCGCGGCGGAAAGATCGCCACCATCAGCCAGCAGCCGTTGACGGCTCAGACTACCATCAACGCGAATGGTTTGGTGGTATCCCCCGGATTCATCGATCTGCATTGGCACGGTCAGAACCCGTCTACAGGGCGCTATCAGGCCATGGACGGCGTAACCTCCGCGCTGGAACTGGAAATCGGAGTGGCGGACCTCGACGCCTGGTATCAAGCGCGAGCCGGAAAATCCATCCTCCACTATGGCGCGGCCATCGGCCATCCTCCCGTGCGTATGGCGGTCATGAAAGACCCCGGCGCCTTTCTCCCGGCTGGACCGGCCGCGCACCGCCAAGCGACGGAACACGAGCTAACGGAGATCAAGCGGATGGTGGAGCATGGTCTTCGCCGCGGCGCCCCGGCCGTTGGAATCGGAGCCGCCTACACGGAAGCCGCCACCTATTCGGAAATACTCGACATCTTCCGGCTGGCCGCAAGGTATAAAGCGTCCGTCCACGTCCATATTCGCGGAGCGTCCAGTGCGGCGCTCACGTCGGCCGATCGGGTAAAGGGCTTGAGCGAAGCGATTGCGGCGTCCGCCATCACCGGCGCTGCCGTTCAGGTTGTGCATATCAATTCCAGCGGCCAGGAAGCCACGGGCGCGATGCTCGACATCATCGCGGAAGCCCGGGAGCATGGGATCGACGTGACCACCGAAGCGTATCCTTACACGGCCGGCTCCACCCGCATCGAGTCCGCCGTATTTGATTCCTGGATGGATCGCGCCCCTTCCGACTATCAACGGATTCAGTGGACCGCCACTGGAGAACGCCTTACGCGCGACACCTTCCTCAAATACCGGAAGCAGGGCGGTAGCGTCATCATCCACGCCAACACCGAGGAGCGCGTGCGGCTGGCGATCGTCAGCCCACTGACGATGATCGCCTCCGACGGCTTCGATATCGCCAACAACACCGGCCATCCGCGCTCCACCGGCACTTACTCCCGCGTGCTCGGCCGCTACGTGCGCGAACAGCAGACGTTGACCTTAATGGACGCCATCCGCAAAATGACTCTGATGCCGGCGCGCCGGCTGGAGACTCGCGTTCCCTCCATGCGCGCCAAGGGGCGTATTCGCGAGGGAGCGGACGCGGATATTGCGATCTTCGATCCGGCCCGTGTCACCGATCGATCCACGTATGAGAATCCCGGCCAGTTTTCGGAAGGCATGCGCTGGGTGCTGGTAGATGGCAAGCCGGTGGTTCGGGATGGCCGGCTGGTGGAAGGCGTTTTCGCCGGCCAGCCTATCCGCGCCGCGGTTCAGGAGTGAGCGATCAGGCTTGAATGCCGGAAAGTTTCCGCGTGTTGCCGGCGAAAGAGTCCCAGCCGAGGCCCAGAATGTCATTCGCCACTGAGAGGTACAGTTCCGCGATGGTACCGGTCATGCGGCTGTGCAACCCCGTCTTGAGCCGCCCGGCGTGCCCCGCTAACAGTAACGCCGTTCCGTTATTCTTGTGGACGTTCGCCTCTGCGTGCTCATGGACGAACAGCAGGCAGGAGTTGTCCAGCACGGTCCCATCACCCTCGGGAATGGACTTCAACTTGGCGGTGAGATAGGCGAATTCCTCGACATGCCAACGGCAGATATCGCGCAAGATGCGCTGGCCGGCGGGTCCATCGGCGCCCGGCGCGAGCCCATCGCGATGAGTGTAATCGTGGTGCCGGGCCGCCGTATAGCCGAGCCACGGGAAGCGCGCAATTCCCTGGCTCTTCGTCAGCATATAGGAAGCTACCCGGGTCTGCCGGGTCGCGAAGGCATACGCCAGCAGATCGCTTTGAATCTTGGCAACCCGCGGCCAGTCGCGCATGTCGCCATCGTATTCCGGAGGATCTACCCGCCGGTAGTGCGGCGGCAGGCCGGAGATGGCACGCTCCAGGTCGCGCACCCCGGAGAGATGCTCATCCATTCGCTGCGCATCTTCCCGTGGTAACTTTTTCTTCAGGATGATCGCATCCTGACGGACGGCATCGAGAATGCTGCGCTTCCGCTTCGTCCAGCCTTCGTCATGGACTCCGAAGAGCCGGTCGAACAACCTGTGCGGGATCTCCTCCGGCGGCAGCGGACGGTCTGCCGCCGCCCACGTCATGTTGCGTTGCAGAATTCCACCAAAAGATTCCTGCGACACGCCCAGTTGCAAGGATCGAAATCGGGAATCGTTGCCGATCTTGCTGGCGATCAGATGGTCAAAGGAGGGCCCGCCGGCGCCCCGCCCGTTAAACGGCATGCAGGAGAGGATTCCGCTGGTGGAAGCCGGATGGTTTCCGCCCTTACCCGCGGCGTTATCGAGCCCGGTAATCACATGCACGTCGTTACGCAGCCGCGCCAGCGGCGTAAGGCAGGGACTCAATTGATAGTCCGGACCGGTCTCCGTGGGGATCCAATAGCGCTCCGGAATGCCGTTGCCGTTAAACCAGAACACAAAGCGTGTTTCAATGGGCGCGGGGGCTTTGCTCGCGGCATAGGCTGTGCCGGTCGAGTTGAACATCGAGATCATCGGCGGCAAGCCGATAACCACTGGAGCCTGCGCGAGCGAGAGCCCCGACAGGAAGGCCCGCCGCGACAGGCGCATTCGTTTTGTAATAACAGAAGCCATAGAAACCGATTGTACGGACACCTTGATTAAAGCACTTTTCAGAACTCGAAACGCAACGAGGCGCGGAACGCCCTGGGCCCCGGCTGATCGCCCGTGGAAGAGCCGTTGACACCGCCGACCCCCGTGATGATTCCAGCGTTGGCCGCCGCGGTGATGGTCAGCCCCGGATTGCTCCACTGCGGGTGATTGAAAATGTTGGTGGCGGTGATTTCCGCCCGCAGCCTGGCGCGCTCGCCGAAGGGAATGTTCTTGGCCAGGCCCATGTGCCAGATGTTGGTGCCAGGGCCTTTGATTACGCCCTTTGCGGATGTGCCGAACCGGCCCGCGCCCGGCGCGCCGAAAGCCCCGACGTCAAACCAACGGTTCACGGTGCGCTCATCCGAGGGCAGATTGGGATCCCGAAGAATGTCGGGACGAATCGTCACCAGCGGAATCGAAGTCGAGTTGGTAAAAGCTGTGCCAGTCGGATCGGGACCATTCCATAAGGGTGTCAGGAACTGGCCCGAGTATAGGCTGTAGATGCCCGTGATCTGCCAGCCGCCCGCAACCATATTCACGGCGCGGTAGGAACTCGAATATTTACGGCCGGTCCCAAACGGTAATTCGTACACGTAGTTCACATTGACGCGATGCGTCGGAATGTCCTGGGCCACGGCGCGTTCCCGCACACGATTGTAGGCATCTTCCGGCGCTCCCCCGCGAGTCAGATCAAAAATGTCGCGGGCAAGCGTGTACGAGCCCTGAAAGTAGAGCCCTTTCGCCATGGACCGCTGTGCTTCAAAGGTAAGCGAATTGTACTGGTGGCCGGCGCCATTGGTGATGTAGTTGAAGTTGGGATACTGCGGGAAGGGCCGCGGCTTGTTCACATACAGCCGGTTGTCGGCGACAGGCTGATTGAAGTTGTACGCGTACTCCGTCTTGCGCCCCGCTGTTCCGACATAAGACATCCGGAAGCCGGTATCCCATGCCTGATGCTCGATGGTGAAGTTGTATTGCATGCTGTAAGGGATCCGGAGGTTCGGGTTGTAGGCGGTCGGGATGCCCACCGTGGAAGGGCCGCTCACTCCCGTGGACGGAAATACGCGTGGGAAAACCACATCTGGGTTGGTGATGGGATTGGTATAGCTCGGCTCATTAAGCACGTAAGGCAATCCCGCGAGCGTAAGCGTACGCGGCACCACGTCATAAAAGATGCCGTAACCGGCGCGGAACACCGTCCGGTTGCTCCAGGGCCGGTAGGCGATGCCGATTCGCGGGGCCACGTTGTTCCGGTCCGCCCGCAGTAACGTTCTGGAAGGTAGCCCTGCCTTGCTCGCTTCGATGATCGGCACGTAATTCTTGGGAAACAGCGGACTGACCTTGGAACTCATGCCGTCCGGCACCACGATGCTGGCGCTCCCGATGTCGAACATCGCCATGCGATTGGCGTTCTCCCGCCATGGCAGGTGCATCTCATAGCGCAATCCCATATTCAGCGTCAGATGAGAGTTGATCTTAAAGTCGTCAGCGGCGAAAAAGTCGTACTGCCAGCGGTTGGCATCGAACCTTACCGGGGCGAAGGCGCGTGACGCGGTAGTGGGGATCCCAAGTAGGAAATCTGCATACGGATGGCCCCCGACAGCACCCGCCTGGTTGAGGCTGGTGAAGCGATTGGAGAATCCGACATTGCCGAAGAGGTTGGCGTTCGCCGTCAGGCTGTCGTATTCGACGCGGGTGAAGTTGAGTCCAAACTTCACGTTATGGCGGCCGCGGAACCAGCTCACATGGTCCTGAAACTCCTGCAAATGGTTGCGGAACCCGGGATTTGTGTAATTGGGCTGGGTGAGCCCGGTGAGGCCGATACCGGTCCAACTGAGCTGCAACATACCGCTGATATCCGGCAGGTCGGGAGCTAGTCCTACGAGACCCAGTTCCTTTATCTGTTGCGGACCATTCAGGGGACCGATCACAGGGTTGTTGTTGAGCGCGAATCCCCAGCGGAACTCGTTGGTGAGCGAGGGCGAAAAGATATGCGTTTCGGAAATCGTGGCGCCGCGGTTATCCCGTTGCTGGAATCGGCGCCCGATCGTCGGCAGGTTGCCTTCATAGGTCCTGTTAAAGGCCCGGAAGAACGTAAATCGCCCGAAGATCGAATCCTTGTCGGAAAATTTGTGATCCACGCGCGGCACGAAATAAGTGGATGGATCCCACGGCCGCGTCAAATTTTGGCGGAAGTTCTGGCTTGCCAAAACGGTGTTGCTGCCGAAATTCGGCAGCGGATAGAAGCGGTCTTGAATCAACTTGGAAACTGGATTGATGCGGTTTGCCGGAATCACGTTGCCCGGAAATGGAGCGCCCGTGGCTGGATCGTAGATCAACGTGGAGAGGCCGGAAAAATTGCCATCGCGCCATGCCGGCAGGGGCACGGTTGGATTCAGGATGTCGGTTGCGGAGCTGCCGCGGCTCGTTTCAAAGGAGAAGTAAAAGAACGTGCGATTGCGGCCATTATAAAGCTTGGGTATCAGGATCGGGCCGCCAACTCCCGCCCCGGGCGCATGCGATACGCCGCCGGCGCGCGCCAGCGCAAAGGGATTGCGGGCACGGAACCAGGGGGTCGAGTAATAGTCGAAAACGGCGCCGTGAAACTGATTGGTTCCCGATTTGGAAACGATGGTCACCTGCCCGATGGTGCTGAACTCGGCGGTGTTGTTGGCGCTGTCGATCTTGACTTCCTGAAAAGACTCGATGTAATTGGCGAGCGGGCCGATCTGTGTTTCATCCACGCCGTCACTCATGGTAGTGCCATCAATGGCCCAGTGCGATTGATTCGAGCCGCTGCCGGCAAAGCGGATGGTGCTGCCCGAAGAGCTTTGCAGAACGGTGGGAGCCAGCGCGAGAAACGCCCACATCCCGCGTGTGTTCAGCGGCAGCGTCTTCAGTTCCATCGCCCCTTTGGTGTCGCTGATACGCGCCGTCTCGGTTTCGATCAGCGTGGCGCCGGCCGAGACCTCGACGGAAGTGCCTACCGCTCCGACTTGCAGGGGCACATCCACACGCCGCAGGTCGCGGGCCACCAGGGTAACATCCTGCGCGACGAAATCCTTGAAGCCGGCTGCCTCCGCGCGAAGGGTGTAGTTTCCTTCCTTCAATTGCGGAATCGTGTATACGCCCGCCTCATTGGAAACAGTTTCCATCTTAATGTTGGTTTCCCGGTTGGTGACGCTTATCTTCACGTTTGGGACCACCGCGCCGGTGCTGTCTGTGACCGTGCCGGTAATGGTGGCGAAGGTCGTTTGCGAATAGGCGGGAATCAGGAACAGCGCAACGCTTGCATAAGCGATGAATAAAGATCTTAAACGGAACATTCGGGCCCCCGAAGCTATTGAATTGCGGCAACATCCCTCTACGGAGAGCGTCCGCTACTTTCGCCAGAATAGCTTGAGTATCCGTTGAGATCAAGTATTAGAGCTTCCTCGGCTTCTCGCGGGTAGAAACCTTAGTTACCAATCCCTTTGACGCACCGTCCATCAGACATGATCGGTATTGTCTGGCTACTTGTGAGCCTCTCTCCGTCGGCCGCCGCCCAACCTCCGCCAGACAGCCAGCGCACTTCCCCTTTTGCGCGGGAATTTGTATCAAGCCACAATTCCATTCGCTTCCGTGTGTCTGTGCCGCCGCTCACCTGGTCTGACGAGCTTGCCCGTTACGCGCAGCAGTGGGCGAAGCACCTGCTTGCAAGGAATCGTTTCCAGCACCGCCCTAATACCCCATATGGCGAGAATCTTTATAGCGTCACGGGAGCGCGAGCCACCCCCGCCGGGGTCGTGGATAGTTGGGCGGCGGAAGCCCCTAACTACAACCACAGGAAAAATCTTTGCCGCGGCGTTTGTGGCCACTACACGCAGATTGTATGGCGGCGCACCACAAAGGTAGGATGCGGCGTGGCGCGTGGCCGCGATCGTGAAGTCTGGGTGTGCAATTATGATCCCGCCGGGAACTTCATCGGCGAACGCCCATACTAACGACCGTCATCCCTTGTCCATTGCCGGACCTTGCCGCGCCGCGCCGGGCCATTTCCAGTTTCTGATTTCCGGCATATCATCGCCGTACTCCTCAATGTACCGCTTATGTTCTATTAGCTTCTCCCGCAACATTTGTTTAAAATGTCCGGCGATTCGCTGCACCCGCGGGACACGATCCACCACATCGCCCGCCAGGTGAAAGCGATCGATTTCGTTCAGAACCGTCATGTCGAACGGCGTGGTTGTCGTGCCTTCTTCCTTATAACCTCGTACATGCAGATTGTCATGGTTGCGCCGCCGGTAGGTAAGGCGGTGGATCAGCCACGGGTAGCCATGGAAGGCAAACACAATCGGCCGGTCCACGGTGAAAATCGAGTCGAACTCGCGATCCGGCAAACCATGAGGGTGCTCGCTCGCGGGTTGCAGAGTCATCAGATCCACCACATTAACCACCCTGATCTTCAGGTCCGGCAGATGCTGCCGCAGCAGATCGACCGCCGCCAGCGTCTCGAGCGTCGGTACATCGCCCGCGCAGGCCATCACGGCATCCGGCTCCACGCCTTGGTCGTTGCTCGCCCAGCCCCAGATCCCCGCCCCCGCCGCGCAGTGTCGAATTGCCGACTCCATGTTTAGCCATTGCGGAGCCGGCTGCTTTCCCGCCACAATCACATTCACGTAGTGCCGGCTGCGCAAACAATGGTCGGACACCGAGAGGAGCGTATTCGCATCCGGGGGCAGATACACGCGCACGACATCGGCTTTCTTGTTTACCACGACATCGATAAAGCCGGGATCCTGATGGGTAAAACCGTTATGGTCCTGCCGCCAGACGTGCGAGGTTAAGAGGTAATTCAGAGACGCAATAGGCTTCCGCCAGGGTATGTGGCGTGTCACCTTGAGCCACTTGGCATGCTGGTTGAACATCGAATCCACAATGTGGATGAACGCCTCATAGCAGGAAAAGAAGCCGTGGCGTCCCGTGAGCAGGTAGCCTTCGAGCCAGCCCTGGCACATGTGCTCGCTCAGCACCTCCATGACGCGTCCGTCCTTCCCCATGTGTTCATCGGCCGGTTCGATCCGGTCCATCCACATGAGGGCGGTCACTTCAAAAAGCGCATCCAGACGATTGGAACTCGTCTCATCCGGTCCCATGACGCGGAAATTGCGGCTCTCCATGTTCAACCGCATCACGTCGCGTAAGAAGCGGCCGAGTACCCTGGTGGCTTCTCCCTCCACGCTGCCGGGATGCGGAACCTCCACCGCATGGTGGCGGAAGTCCGGCATCGCGAGGTCTTTTAAAAGAAGTCCTCCGTTGGCATGAGGGTTGGCTCCCATGCGGCGCTCGCCCTGCGGCGCCAACGCCGCTAACCGCGCGATGAGCCTGCCGTTTTCATCGAACAATTCTTCCGGCCGGTAGCTTTTCATCCACCGTTCCAACTCCGCAATGCGTTCCTCGTGATGCACCACATCGGCTAACGGCACCTGATGGGATCGAAAGGTGTCCTGGTGCGGGCCTGTCCAACCCTTTGGAGTGCGCAGCACAATCATTGGCCAGCGCGGCCGTTCTTCCTTTTTCCAGATCTCCTGAATGCGAACCAGTGCGAGTTCCAGCGCGGAGGCCAATTGCGCGTGAACGGTCATGGGGTCATTGCCTTCCACGAAGATCGCTTCATGGCCATATCCCGAAAACAGGTCGATAAGTTCCTGCTTTTCCATCCGTGCCAGCACCGTGGGGCCGGAGATCTTATACCCGTTCAAATGCAAAATGGGCAGCACTGCCCCGTCGCGTACCGGATTCAGGAACTTGTTGGAATGCCAACTGGCAGCTAGCGGGCCGGTTTCCGCCTCACCATCGCCCACTACGCAAACCGCAATCAGGTCCGAATTGTCGAAAACAGCGCCGTAAGCATGCAGCAGGGAGTAACCCAACTCTCCGCCTTCATGAATCGAACCAGGCGTTTCCGGCGCCGCATGGCTGGGAATGCCTCCGGGGAAGGAGAACTGCATGAAGAGACGCTGCAAACCCTCCACATTCTGCCCCACATGGGGATACAACTCACTATAGGTGCCCTCGAGATACGTGTTGGCAACCACCCCCGGCCCGCCATGGCCCGGACCGGCAAGAAAGATCATGTTTAGATCGTCCCGGAGGATTAAGCGATTCAGGTGGGCATAGATGAGATTCAGGCCCGGAGTGGTGCCCCAGTGGCCGAGCAACCGCGTCTTTATGTGACTGGAACGAAGGGGTTCCTTCAGCAAGGGATTCCCGCGGAGGTAGATCTGCCCTACGGCCAGATAATTCGCAGCCCGCCAATACGCATCAAGATCCTGCAGTTCGTGTGGTTGCATGGCGAATAAATGGAGCAATCGGAATACCAGGGGCTGCGAGGGGGTCTGTGGCTTCAAGGGATGAATGAGTCTCAGCCTATCAGGACCTCGGACCCAGGAGTCGAGGGACGCATTCGACCATACATGCCGCCATTATCTCAGAATGAGTGGCCAGGAATTCCTTCGGCACCTTACCGCGGGCGAATTTCGAAATAGCTCAAGCAAGGGTAGTGGGTCAGTTTTGAATTTTGGCTCCTCTTGACTCCAGCCCCGGAAGGGCTCACGCTGGTGTTATGGATGAGCGCTCAAGCACACCGAAGAAGCCACGTTCCGGCAATAAATCGCCGACTCGCGACAAGGGACATAAGGATTTCAATGAACTGGCGTTTATGATCGCCCAGAAGGCCACCGGCGAGATTCCCAAAGAGGAGCCGAGCACGAAGAACCCGGCTGCGGTAACGTTGGGGCGATTGGGCGGGCTGAAGGGCGGCAAGGCACGAGCAGAGAAACTCACACCTGAGGAGCGGAAGGTGATTGCGAAAAAGGCGGCCGACAAGCGCTGGGCCGGTACGGCGTTTATTGCTGATTCGCCTGAGGAATCTGGTTCTTGATGAAGGCCGTGCCGAGATGGTTTTCAATGATCTTGTAAGCCGGGCTATTCATTAGGGTGTGCATATAGCAATGGTGGAGAGTAAGGATCAGATCCTGCAACTTGTTGTCCTCTTCCATCATTTTCACGCGGAGACCCATTTCGATACATTTGGAGGCAGGTATATGCCTCGCGTGCGCTTTGTGCTCGTCAGCATCTCTTAACAACTGAACTATCTTGTCAGCCTTGGCCTGAGCCTCGGGGTCACCGTTGAACATTACGGATTTGAGTTGGTCTGTCACAAACGTATTGGTCCAGTCGATCGCCTGCTGACACTGTCCTAAAAAAGTAGGCTTGTATTGTTGAATGATATTACGCCAGATCATCAATGAGTCAGGTCTTGCTTGTAGTCGTCGAGCGCCTTCTTAAATTCGCTAATTACACCCTGAGCGGGTATCCCCCGCATCTGTGGATCGATCGGTCCCAGGCTTGATTGCTTGCCAAGTATGATTTCCCTGGAAGAGCAGGCTATCATCGTGCCAGCAGACATAGCGATTTGAGGAACGATGACCCGAATGTCGTGGTCGAACATCAGGTGGAGGTATCGAACGATAGACTCTGTAGAAGCAATACTCCCACCGGGAGTATGCAGGACAAGATCGAGCCCTTTTGATCTCTCAAGCTTATGAACGGCCATCATGAAGCCGTTCATGTCTTCATCGTTTATGTCTAGGAGTAAAATTGTAGGCTTGGATAAGAATCCTGAGTAATATGCGATTACGTTTCGCCCAGTGTACTCAAACAGATCAGAGATGTACTTCCGGCGAGTTCTATCGAGTGGGGCTTTTTCCGGAAGCCAGCTTTTTAAGTACCTCATTCCAGTTGGGCAATATCGTCTCGCTATGGACTTACGGCTTCTTCCAGGGTTGCGGACTAAGCAAAGTATGATCGGTGGTTACGCTTTGCACATACCTTTGCGGGTACGGCTGTGCCAAGCTACCGTTGTCGTTGGTGTCAGTGAAAGGCTCGAATAGACCGTTATAGGCTGCTTCGAGTTGATCCTTTTCATGGCGAGTGGGGAAGTTTTCCATGCAAGTAGGCCTCACTCTGATCATATAGTCTGTTGAGTGCATATTCTATACCCAATTTACCTAGTCTCAAGTTTCTTGCATAAACCGATAGCTGAGTATGTTGACTATTCTTGACCACTCAAGAATAATGGTCAGTATGAACCAGCTAGATGCAGCTACCCGCGCTAAAGTGATCGCCTGCTTGGTTGAGGGAAACTCAATCCGCGCCACGGTTCGCATGACCGGCGTAGCCAAGAACACGGTAGCGAAGTTGCTGGTTGAGTCTGGAACAGCCTGCGCGATGTATCAGAACGAAGTCTTGCGCGACCTTGCCTGCAAGCGGCTTCAATGCGATGAGATGTGGTCGTTCTGCTACGCCAAAGACAAGAACGTCCCGGCTGCACGAAAAAGTGAGTTTGGATACGGAAGCGTCTGGACATGGACGGCGATTGATGCAGAAACCAAGCTCATCGCCAGCTGGCTGGTAGGTGTTCGCGATGCCGTGGCCGCTGGCGAGTTCATGCGGGATTTGGCGTCCCGGCTTCGCAACCGCGTCCAGTTGACCACGGACGGCCACGGAGCATACCTGAGTGCGGTTGAAGAGGCGTTCGGCTCAGAGATCGATTACGTCATGTTGGTGAAGATGTACGGCGAGAACGCGGAAGCTGAGAAGCGGTACAGCCCGGCCGTTTGCACTGGGTGCCAGCGCCAAGAGATCTCCGGCAAGCCGGATCGCAAGCACATCAGCACCAGCTACGTGGAGCGTCAAAACCTCACGATGCGCATGCACATGAGGCGCTTTACCCGGCTGACCAACGGCTTCTCAAAGAAGACCGAGAACCACATCGCGGCCATCTCGCTGCACTTCATGTACTACAACTTTGTGCGGATTCACCAGACGCTGCGGATCACTCCCGCCATGGCAGCCGGTGTTACGGAGCGCGTTTGGGAGATCTCGGATATCGTGACGATGTTGGAAGGCTATCAGACCGTGTGGGCAGAGCAGGAGAAGGCTGCATCTGATGAACGGAAAGAACGCCCCTATAATCCATTCGGATCCGCGTTGGGCCATGGGCGGTTAAGCCTAAATCGGGTGGCCCGACGCACGCCCCAAATTTCGCCTGAGCGTCGAAATGATATTATCGTGCCCATGATACGGGCGATCCACAAGGGCGTAGAAATCAAGATTGATCTTTCCACAACGAAAGATGGTAAGTGGACCGGCACTGCCATTCTCGCTTGGCGGGACGGTCGCAGTGAAACGCTTGAGCCGGACAAGAACAGAGTATTCACGGTGAGAGAGTCTGCAAAGGAGTCGGCTCTGGAAGATGCTCGAAGTTTCATTGATAGCCATCCCTAAATTTCAAACTGACCCAAGCAAGTATAGGGTTGAAGCGTGTATTTTCCATGATGCCCTTCGCCGGGTGACAGTTCGCCAAATCCATGGGTCGCCAAGAACCCATATAGTGGTCCCAGGAATTCAGACCA
>DATLCW010000320.1:0-41063 GCA_035526195.1 Bryobacteraceae bacterium | reverse complement strand
GTCGCGAATGACAGCAACGGTTCGCTTCGCTTGTGCCCAACAATGGAGTCCCAAACGTGGCCGCGATTCACATCAACGCAACGAACTCGTCCACCGACATCCGCGTCGCGGGATCAACGCGCGCAGCGTTCGCGGAGCTATTGACGTGGCTTCCGCGCTGGCGATCCTTGACCCATCCCGTCTTCTGGAAAACCCGCACGGCCCGCTCCCCCGAGATCGAGGGCAAAGCTGCCATTTACGCAGGAACCTCAACCTCTCGGTCAATTGGCATGCCATGAGCCGCGCGTGTTTCGAGACACCCAGCAATGGCCTCGCGGATGTTGTCCAGGGCCTCGGGTTCCGTGCGCCCCTGGGAAATGCAGCCAGGAATGGAAGGGCACTCCGCAACGAGCATGCCGGTCTCGTCACGGCTCCAGCGTCACGAGCAGCTTCATACTTGGATTCTACAGCACCTTGCTCCCGACGATGGTGTCCCAGACATCAGAGGCGCTGGTCGCCCGCGCCCCTCCGTCCACGACTGCGCTGTGACCGCGCTGTGACGAGCTGAACTGCCAGCCGTCGGGTTCGAATCCAGTTAGCGCTACCATTAAATCAACAACTTAGAGCGTTGCTCCAACTTGCTGACACAATTTTGGAGTTTGGTTTTCGGGTACGGGAAGGAACATAACGAAGCTGCTGGTCGATCAACAGGTTTCGCGAAGGAATATGGCTTGCCACGGCAACCGTAAGCGTCCGCGGCACGAAGACATTCCTGGAAACAGTTGAAGAATGCAGCGCCTGTTCGGTCCTTCGATCACGGCTTTTGTCCGACCATCGACTTACCGGCCGGGACATCAGAAGCGGAGATTCTGAATATCTGCGAGCGGCGTTGCCGGTCCGATCCATTGGACAGATCCTGAGATGACAGGACATTCTCCCCAGGAGGCGGAGAATGTATAGCCAGGAAGCTGGACGACTGGCCTCAGTTACATTGGAACGTAGAAACGATCGCCGCGCCTCGCGGCGGCGCGTGACCGTCAAACCCCGCTGATCGGCCACATCGAAGCCTTAGCCTTCCATCTTTAGCAAGAGGCCGTGCGGCAAACGCTCACCGCGGACGTGGACATCGGCGCGCTCAAACCCGCGGACCGCAATATCGAGGGAGTCGTCGAGATGATGCTCGACGCCACGCGCACTGGCACGCCTCGCTTTTCCCCACGGGCCGCAGCGGCATGACCGCCATCACGGTGGACGGCTGGCGCGATGACAGGACGGGGCCGATGCAGGTTCCCTGGGGAAAGAACGCGTCCACTACGAAGCCCCGAGGGCGGAGCATCTATCGAAATGGTTCGAAAGCGTAAGACGATAGACAGGTTGTCGCGGCCGGGCTTGCGCATCTCTGGTTCGTGACCATTCACCCGTGCGACGACGGCAACGGCCGCGCTCAATCGGCTGCTCGAGGCGCTGGAAGTCTTGGTCTCGCAACCATGCGCGGCGCCGCACGGCTTGTGCGGGCTTAGACTTTTCGGCTTTTGCCATCCGTCGAGTTCGTGGATGCTAGGCTTGGTCCAGGATGCCTGGATTTTATAGAGACTCCCGGAATGTGTACCGGTGCGAAGCGATGGCGGCCCTGCCCTGGCTGGAGCATGGCTTTGGTACGCGCCATTCCGAAGCTTGGACGCCTGGGGAGTCGCTCGTCAGGTTGAAGCAGATCCATTCCGATGTGGTTGTTACGGCGGACGGAGAACCGGGCTGTATCGGCGCGGCGGATGGAATGATAAGCACCCACGCCGGGCTGATGTTGACGATCCGGACGGCCGATTGTGTGCCGGTTCTGGTGGTGGATCCGGTACGCCGGGCGGTGGCGGCGGTACATGCGGGCTGGCGCGGGACTGCGGCAATGATTGTCCCGAAGGCTGTTGCACGGATGGTGGTTCAATTCGGCACATCGCCGCTGGACCTGATGGTGGCCATCGGTCCTTCAATCAGGTCCTGTTGCTACGAGGTAGGGGCGGAGGTCGCGGCAAAATTTACCCGTTGGACCGGGACTTCTGCATGGCTCGATCTGGTAGCAGTGAATGCCGCGCAGTTGGAAGCGTTGCGGATCCCGCAAGACCAGATCCACCGAATTGGGCTATGCACTAAGTGCGGCGAAGGAGAATTTCACTCTTTCCGGCGGGATGGGGTCGAAGCGGGACGCATGGATTCAAGTATCGGGATTCGGAGCTTATAAGAAGCACGAAGGGCGCGGATACCTGGAAGCACCGCGCCCTCGTGGAAAGGTGATTTGGGATTAGGCGGCGTTGACCATCATCTCTTCGAACAGTTCGCCATCGTTCTGTTCGCGGTGACGGTCCGCCATTTCCTGGCACCGGATGCAGTAGGGCGACCACGGTACCGCAGCCAGACGCTTGGGGCTGATATCCTCTTCGCAATGCATACAAACGCCGAAGCTTTCGTCTTCGATGCGGCGTAGCGCTGCCCGCACATTGCGGAGCAGATTGGATTCGCGATCCAGGTTACGGATGGCCAACTCGCGCTCCGCGGCGTGCTGGACTTCATCCAGGGCGTCGGGGCTTTTTTCGATTGCGATGGCTTCGCGATTCCGCAGCAGGTGCGCCAGTTCGGACTGCTTAGCCTCCAGGATGGTTTTGAATTTGTTTAACTCACTCTTACTCATTGTTCGCTCCTCTCCGTTTTGCCGGATTAATTATTTATTGTTGTTTTTAGTTCTACGCTTCTCAACATCCGATTGGACGCTGGATCCAGGAAAAGGTTTCACAAACCTTAGTGATGGCCGCTAAGAAATGATGACAGTCCGTCCACGATTGGTCTCATCGACCGTCACAGGCTGCCTATCTTGTCCAGGAATCCACATAGTGTAACACACCCCAAGCAATTCAGTTGCCATCGCCCGCTTCGATTCTCAAAATTTCTCGCACGGGGTTGAAAATCTAATCGGCCGCCACGCTGTGTTTGATTACGCCGGTCAGAATCTTAATGGACGAAGTTTCTGTACGGAAGTTTCAAGTATCTTGCCGGAGTCTGATCGGCCCGTTCCCCCCTTATAAACGTGCTTTTCTAGCGCTGATTCCCTCGCGCCAAAAATGTACCACGGGGGATGTACAGCAGCGGTTCGTTTTCTTAAAGCATGAGGCGCTATACTCAAAACGTTGAACGCGCCCCGCCAACTCTCAGCGCCTGTCGCCCTGTTCTTGACTGGATTGTGTATCTTATTCATAACATTTGGGTTGGCAATTATTCCTCACATTGGCGTGCAGACCGACGAAGCGATCTTTACCGCTCCCCTTTTCGAAACCGGCGGCGCCCTGTTTACCCTGTCTGTTTTCCATAAAAAAGTTCCGTTAATGGTGATGACGTATCTGGGCACGGTAAAGACTGCTCTGTATGCGATCATTTTCAGGCTGTGGGAGCCGTCTGTCTACTCCTTACGGGTGCCGGTTTTGCTGCTCGGGGCAATCAGCATCTTGGCCTTTTATTTCTTCGTCCGGCGGGCAGCCGAACCTTCCACTGCGCTACTGGCCGCCGCGTTGCTGGCCACCGACTCCAGTTATCTCATCGCCACCACGCTGGACTGGGGGCCAGTGGCAATTCAACATCTATGTTTTTTGCTCGGCCTGCTACTGATTCTCAAGGCGTACCAAACAAGCCAGTTGCCCCCCCTTGGCGGCGGCTTCTTTTTTTTGGGCCTGGGACTTTGGGACAAAGCCTTATTCGTTTGGATGCTTTCGGGAGCCGCCATCGCCTGTCTCCTGCTCTTCCTCACAGAGATAAGGCGTTTTCTAACGGTACGAAGGATCATGGCCGCTGGATTTTTTTTTCTGTTAGGCGCCCTTCCCCTCTTTATTTACAACGTACGGCAGCCGTTGAGAACCTTTCGCGGGAACACCACCTTCACTACCGATCTGGAGACCAAACCTCGAGTCCTGCGCCAGACCCTGAATGGAGAAGCGTTCTTCGCCTATCTGGTAGAGGAAGACTGGGCGGTGAAAACGCCTCGCGAGCCGAGCACCTGGTTCGAGCGAACTTCCGTAGGTCTGAGCCGCATCGTGGGAGACCGGCGCCAGCACTGGTATCCGTATGCCTATTTGGGATCGCTTCTTCTGACACCCTTCCTTCTGTTGAGTGAGTGGCGGCGTCCAGTGCTTTTTCTCCTCATCATGATGACGGTAGCGTGGGCCCAGATGTTGGTCACAAAGGGCGCCGGCGGAGGGGGGCACCACACGATTCTGCTGTGGCCATTCCCGCTGATGCTGATCGCCATCACGGCCACCTGGGTTGGCTCCCGATTGGGGCGCTGGAGATCGGCTTTTCTATGGGCCACCGGGGTCCTCTTATGCGGATCCGCCTTGCTGGTGAATAACTATTATGTGACGCAGGCGGTGCGCAACGGGGCGGCGGGCAGTTGGACCAACGCCGTCCTGACCCTGGCCAAGCGGTTGCCTGCCTACCGCGCCGAGAAGATCTTCCTGATCGACTGGGGACTGGTGGACAACCTGCGGCTTTTAAGCGCCGGCCGCCTCCCGATCTATGTAGGAAGCGACCCGCTGATGCGCGAGGAGCCTACGGAAGAGGATATCCGACTGGGCAAAGCGATGCTGGAAAGCCCTAACGCGATCCTGGTGGGCAACACGGATGATCGGCAGTCCTTTACGGATGTGAATGCACGGATGGAGAGGCTCGCCGCCCGATTGGGATACCAACGGGAGCTGCTGGAGACAGTGTACGATTTCAACGGCCGTCCCTGTTTTGAAGTCTTCCGGTTCAAAAAGTCTGGGGGGAGTGCGCAGCGTTAGCGAGGGGCGGTTGGCGGAGTTCCCAGCTTCTTGCGGATTGCCGGGGCTGCCTTCGAGTCCGGGGCCAGTTCCAGGAACTTCTCGTAGGCCTCTTTGGCTCCCGCCTTGTTTTTCATCTTTTCGAACGCTTCGCCAAGGTGAAAAAAGGCGTCCGCCGACGTGGGATCCCACTTTGTGGCTTCGGTAAACCGGAGCGAAGCCGCGCGGTGTTTTCCCTTTTTCAGGTAGTACAAGCCTACTTTGATGTCTTTTTCCGCTTGTAACGGGTTGAAACCGTACTCCCTCGGCTTCAGCGACTCGTCTTCTTCAGGGGGCTCCTGCAGCTTCTGCCTGGATTGCTGGCCCCAACCAATCCCTGCCGCCAGACAGGCGACAACCAATAGACGGCACCACTGGCTCACATCCACGAGTATAGCTGCGATGACAGAATGGAGATAGATCCTGATTATGGATTGGCGTGAAAAAGTATCCCAACTGCCCCTGGACCCCGGCGTATACCTGTACAAGGACGCGGCGGGCAAGGTGCTCTATGTGGGAAAAGCGAAGAGCCTGCGCAGCCGCGTTCGTAGTTATTTCAATGATGACCGGCTGGCGGATGTAAAAACGGGCACCTTGATTGCCGAGGCCGCCGATGTGGATTACATTCTGGTGGATAACGAAAAAGAGGCGCTGGCGCTCGAAAACAATCTGATCAAGCAGTACAAGCCCCGTTTCAATATCCTGTTGCGCGACGACAAGACCTATCCTTACATCCAAATCACCAACGAGAAGTACCCGCGAATCTACGTGACGCGGCGGCTTCGGAAAGGCTCCACCTATTACGGCCCTTATTTCCCGGGCAATCTGGCTTATCGCGTGGTCAACTTCGTCCATCGCCATTTCAAGGTGCCCTCCTGCAAGGTAGATCTGACGCGAACCCACACGCACCCCTGCCTGGAGTATCACATCCATCGCTGCCATGGACCCTGCGTGAATGGCCTAACCACGGACGAAGTCTATGCCCAGGCCGTGCGCGACGTCCGGCTCTTTCTGGAGGGCCGCCATGGTCCGTTGATCGCGCGGTTGAAGGAACGTATGCGGGGCGCATCCGAGGATCTTCGATTCGAAGAAGCAGCGTCGCTGCGGGACTTGATCGGCACGGTGGAAGAAATGGATCAGCGGCAGAAAATGGCGTCGGCGGAAGGCGATGACATCGATATCCTTGCCTATTACGCCGAGCCACCGTTGGTGGCAGTCAATTTGTTCCATTTGCGCGGCGGCAAGATCGTAGACCGGCGGGAGTTCTTCTGGGAGGATCAGTTCGACCTCCGGCCGGATGAGTTTTTTCAGGATCTGCTGCTGCAGCTTTATCTCGACCAACAGTACATTCCAACACTGATCCACGTGCCGGTGGAGTTTGAAGACCGCAAGGTGATGGAGGAGCTTCTGAGTGAGAAGAGGGGGCGCAAGGTGGAGATCCACACGCCGCAGCGTGGGCAGAAGAAAGCGATGCTCGGCCTGGTGGAGACGAACGCGAAGCACAGCTTCGATCTACGGTTCCGCGTGCTGAAGCCAAGCTCGCTGGCGATTCAGGAAGCGCTCCAGGACGCGCTTGGCCTCGAACAGCCCGTACAGCGGGTGGAATGCTTCGATATCTCGCACATCCAGGGGACGGATAAGGTGGCGAGCATGGTGGTCTGGGAAGACGGACGGATGAAGAAGGCCGATTATCGGAAATTCATCATCCGGACCGTGGAAGGCAACGATGATTTCGCTTCCATGAAGGAGGTAGTGAGCCGCCGGTATTCGCGGATTCAGGCGGAGGGTCAGAAGATGCCGGGCTTGATTCTGATCGACGGCGGGCCCGGACAGTTGCATGCGGCGGCGGACGCGCTGGAATCGATCGGCATTATCAATCAGCCGGTGGCATCTATCGCCAAGCGCGAGGAGTGGATCTACGTGCTGGGCAGCGAAAGTGAGCCGGTCGTTCTGGATAAGTTCTCTCCCGTGCTGCACCTCATTCAGATGGTGCGGGATGAAGCGCACCGGTTTGCCGTAAGTTTTCATCGCACCCGGCGGGCGGCCTCGCGGCTGACCACGGAATTGCTGGATGTGCCCGGTCTGGGACCGAAGACCGTGGAGAAACTGCTGACTCACTTCGGAAGTCTGGAAAAGGTGCGGGCGGCGACCGAAGCGGAGTTACGGGAAGTGGCGGGAAGGGTCGCGGCGCAGAGGCTGAAGGATTACTGGGCGGCAAGGGACGCCGCGGCGGTTCTCGAATAACGGAGCGGTGGAGGGGATACGCCTGCTACAATAATCGATTGATCGGGCTGTGGCGCAGCCTGGCTAGCGCGCTTGCTTGGGGTGCAAGAGGTCCCGGGTTCAAATCCCGGCAGCCCGACCAAAGATTTCAAATGGCGTCCATTTTGGACGCCTGGAGCGGGCAACGTGCACAGCGCCTCCAAGGAACGAATCGTGAAGACACCCGGAACCTGTGGTGGGCGGGCCCGCATCGGCGGCCATCGCGTGCGAGTGCAGGATATCGTGATCTGGCATGAACACCAGGGCATGACTCCCGACGAGATCGTCTCACAGATCCCCAGCATCACCCTCGCAGACGTTCACAGCGCACTCGCTTACTACTTCGATCATGTGCAGGAGATTCAGGAGGAGATGCGGGGAGATCGCGCCTACGCGGAGGAGTTCCGCAGAAATCACCCGTCACTGCTCGACGAGAAGTTGAGCCGGGAGCCATTGAAAGAGGCATCCTAATCGGTGCCTGTTACGTTTCATCTGGACGAGCACATTCCTCCAGCGCTGGCGGATGCCCTTCGCAGTCGAGGAATCGATGTCACCACCACAGCGGATGCGGGTCTGATGGGAGCAGAGGATCGTGAGCATCTCGCTTTCGCGGTCAATGCTGGACGGATTGTGGTTACTCAGGACGTTGACTTCCTCAGGCTCCACGCGGAGGCTGTACCTCACGTGGGTATCGCATACTGGCACCCGCGAGCGCGCAGTCTTGGAGAAGTACTGCGACGCCTTGTGTTGATTCACGCCACACTCTCGCCTGAGGAAATGCAGACCAGAGTCGAATATCTATAGACGGATTGCTTTGGGGTGCAAGAGGTCCCGGGTTCAAATCCCGGCAGCCCGACCAAAATTTCTCTACGCGTTTCCTCGCCTCTGAATGCAGGCTGGCGCAACGGACGTCGACCTGGCCGCCGGAGCAAACAAAACTCAGCCTGTTTTGTTCCTTGCACCGTGCGTCTTTGGAAATCGCCGGGCCGCGCCGCTTTCGCACGCGCGGGTTCAAGCGGCACCTTTAAGTGCGTTCGCAACCATGTCGGGAAAGCGGTCGATTACGGTGAGCGGGCTGGGCGGTTGAGCCCCGCTGCTCTCCCAATCCTGCAGTGTTCGCACGTTGAAGCCGTATCGCTTCGCGAACTCAGCTTGCGACAGCCCCGATTTGGCGCGGATCGGCCGGACGTGTCGATATCCGCGTCTGGTCGCTCTGAGCACGAGCGATTTCCTCTTTCTGTTTCTCGGAGAGCGGCTTGCCGAGAAGCTCCTCTTCACGGAATCGTTTCAGCATAGAGTTTCCTTTCGTGGCGAGTGGCGCGACGCGCCGAAATGATCCGAACGACTTGCTTCCGCTTCTTCCTCGGCATACGTATGAACAACCGTAAGAAACAGGTACGACCTCCTTCCGGAGCCAATTGCGTGGCAGTGCTTTGCCTGGTTGCTCTCGTTTTTGTCCTGGTCCCACTCGAATCTCAATCCCAACTATACGTAATTTCCGCAGCAGTCAACGCGGCTGACGACTGGCCGGACGGCCGCCACGAAAACTATTGAGGTGCGCATGGATCGCCAGCGGAAATTTCTCCGCGAGGAAATTGCTCGGACAGCATCGATCGTGGCTTACGTTACCACGGTTAGAATCCATCGTGGCATATCAAACCGATGGGACCCCGATATGTCAGTGGGTCAAAACTCCGCAGGCCCGAAGCAGGACCTCCTGCACGGTCAAGTCATGCTCCGCCGAATGGGATGGCTTTGCTCCGTCCCGGATAATCCTGGCCATCTCTAAAAAATCCGGGGCGAACGATGGTCCTGGCGGCTTGGCTGGCTCAACCGTCTGTACGCCGGCCTTGTAGATGCCCGCTGCGTCCTTCAAATCAACAGTCAACCGCAGCGGCGAGAAGGGTTGGACGACCACCCGGCCATTGGTCCCCAGAATTTCCAGTAGGCGGTATTGGTCGCCGTGCGGCTGAAACGCCGCTACATGAATTTCCGCCACCGCGCGGTCATACTCGAGAATGGCCAGCGTGTTGTCGGCCAAGCCGTCCTGGACCGGTGATTCGTGCCGCATGAATCCAGTCACTTTGCCCGGTTTACCGAGCAAGTCGACGGCCCGGTCAATCAGGTGGCAGCCGAGCTCAAACATCATGCCGCCGCGGAAGGCAGCCAACTGCCGGCGCTCGTCCGGCGGAATTGGTTTGTCGATGCTCGCGCGCAAGAAATAGACCCGGCCGAGCCAGCCTTTCCGGGCCGCGTCGACAGCAGCTTGCATCGCCGGATGATAGCGCCACTGGTATCCCATCTGGACGACGCGTTTGCGCCGCGCCGCCTCTCTAAGCAGGGAACGGAGTCCATCGAGATCTTCGCCGGGTGCTTTGTCAAGGTGCACGTACTTGCCGGCCGCGGCGCATTGCCGGGCATACGACAGGTTGCGCTGGACTCGCGACTCGACGGCCACCAGTTCAATGGATTCGTCCCGCAGCACCTCGTCAAGCGACAGCCAGCGGACGCCCTCAAACACCGCCCCCTGGTTTGGCTCATCCGCATCGGGGCGGCAGATGCCGGCAAAATCGTACTCTGGCATGCCGCGAAGCGTGCTGATCTTGCTCAAGCCATGGGCGTGGCCCGTGCCTAACACTGCGACGCGGATTTTTCGTGAAGCAGCTTGAATTCGGGTACTGCCGAGCGCCCCGGCGAGCAAGCAAAACGCGCGGCGAGGCAAACCGGACGTAGGAACGGCC
This sequence comes from Bryobacteraceae bacterium, assembly GCA_035526195.1. Classification (GTDB taxonomy): domain Bacteria; phylum Acidobacteriota; class Terriglobia; order Bryobacterales; family Bryobacteraceae; genus CADEFT01. The sequence goes on along the minus strand of DATLCW010000320.1, from coordinate 31,246 downwards.
ATCGGAATCTCCCGGTGCGATCAGGCTAGTATACCCTTAACAACCTTGGCAGGATTTACGTCGGTAAGGCGCTCATCCCGCGCCCCGTGTCGATACGACAAGCGCTCGTAGTCCAAGCCCAGCAAATGCAGGATGGTCGCGTGAAAGTCGGCAATGCTGACTTGGTTCTCCACCACGTGGTAGCCGAAATCATCCGTTTTGCCATACGTCACTCCACCCTTCACCCCGCCGCCGGCCATCCACAGGCTAAAGGCAAACTTATGATGGTCGCGGCCGTCTGCTCCCTGACGTCCATCCGACATCGGGGTGCGGCCAAACTCGCCCGCCCAGATGACTAAGGTATCTTCCAACATGCCCCGGCGCTTCAGATCGGTGAGCAGCGCGGCCGTCGGCTGGTCGGTTTTGCGGCACACGTTGCTCGTCTCCTTGTCGTTGCGCACGTGCGTGTCCCACGGCTGGTTTCGGTGAAGGACCTGGACAAAGCGCACGCCGTTCTCGATCAGCCGTCGCGCCAGCAGTAATTGCCGCCCATAGATCCCGGTAACGCCCTGCTGGGTGCCGTACAGCTCGTGGGTTTCCGCACTTTCCTTGGAGAGGTCGAGCGCGCGGGTCGCCTCCACCTGCATGCGCGCCGCTAATTCGAATGACGCGATGCGCGCCTCGAGTTCCAGTTGATCTTCGCGGGGCGCAAAATGTTGCCGGTTCAATTGCCGCAACAATTCCAGGCGGCCCGATGCGGCTTCGGCCGGCCCTGGGGGCGACAGGTTGATCACTGGCGTCCCTTCCGCCCGCATGGCCATGCCCTGGTAGACGGGCGGCATCCAACCATTCGAAAAATTGCGAGCTCCGTCCACCGGCAGACCCGCTGGATTAAGAATCGCCACATACGCGGGAAGGCTTTGGCTTTCCGAACCGAGCCCGTATACCACCCAGGAGCCCATGGAGGGCCGGCCGGGCTGGATCATTCCCGTGTTGAAGTTCCAGATCGCCTGCTCGTGATTGCTGTGGACCGTCACCATCGACCGCACCATCGCGATGTCGTCGACATGCGTCCTGAGATGCGGCAGCAATTCCGAAAGCTCCATGCCGCACCGGCCATGTTTGGCAAATCGGAACGGGCTTCCCATCCAGCCCGCACCCATCCGCTTGGCGTCGATGGTCTGCATGAAATCCGGCCCGGGCTTCTCGCCATGTCTTTTGCCCAGCTCCGGTTTCGGATCGAACAAGTCCATGTGACTGGGCCCGCCGTTCTGAAACAGCAGGATGACGCGTTTCGCCTTGGCCGGGAAATGAGGTTTCTTCGGCAGAACATCGAACTGCGCCAGCCGTTCCGCACCCATCGCCTCCCCAAGCAGCGCCGATAAGGCGATACCGCCCAACCCGGTTCCTACCTGGTTGAAAAAGCCTCGCCGGCTCAACATACGCCGGATCGGCGAGTAGATCACGTGTCCGTTAGTCGACATACACAAACTCATTGGCGCTTAGCAGCACCTGACAAAGATCGGCGTAAATTTGTTTGGTGAGGGCCTCGGGACCGAGCGCGGGATATCGGGTCGCCTGTTTCCTCAGAAACGCGAGCATGCTTTCCAATTCTCCTTCGCGCGGCGGCCTTGAAAACGCCAATTCAATAGCGCGCTTCACGGTTCCCGCGTCGGCATTCGATGCCGGGGGCGCTTCCTTCATGATTCTCATCGCGAACCGCCCGGCCTGCGCGGTTGCAAAATCGCTGTTCATGAACGCCAGCGATTGCAGCGCCGAAGTCGAATTCACGCGCCGTATGCAATTCGTCTCCATTACCGGCGCATCAAAAAACTGGAGGAAGCTCTGCGGCGCGGACCGCCGAACCACCTGATACACGGACCGTCTACCGCTCTGCGCCTCTTCCACCGGAACAACTTCACCGGTAGGCTTGGTCTTGGCCGGCACGGGCCGGCCAAACATTTTCAGGTCGAGTGCGCCGGAAGCGGCGAGCACCGCATCCCGGATCGCCTCGCCTTCGAGCCGCCGTGGCGGAAAACGCCAAAGCAAAATATTGTCCGCATCCGCCTTTAATGCCGTCCCCCGCACGGCGGAATCCTGGCGGTACGCGGTGGACGTCATGATCAACCGGTGCAGCGATTTTATCTTCCAGCCCTGGGCAACGAATTCTGTGGCCAGCCAATCGAGCAGCGATTGATTGGTGGGAGCAGCTCCCGACCTTCCGAAGTTGTCGGGAGTCGGCACGATGCCCGCGCCAAAATGATGCGCCCAAAGGTGATTAACGAGCACCCGAGCGGTCAGCGGGTGGCCGGGCCGCGTCAACCACTCGGCAAAAGCCTGCCGGCGTCCGGTAGTGAATGGGTCCGCCAGTTTCGGGTCAATCCGAAACGGCTGCGCTGGATCGTCGAGGACTGCGGGAACGCCAGGCTGTACGGTTTCCGCGGGCGACAGCGGATCGCCCTTAGCGAGCACGGTGGTGGGCGGCGGCGATCCGTCCACATCGTAGATCGCCCGTATCGTGGAAAATTTCGTGCGCTTCGCATCCTCGGCTTTGATTTGCGCCGCCAGATCATCGGAGATCTTCGCGTACTCGGGAAAAGTTTTGCGCAATTCCTCATCCGTGACTTCCTCGCCATCGGGATGTTTAGACCGGTACTCCTGCGTACGTCCAGCCTTCAGATCGCCGAGCGCTTTGATGATCATATCGAGCGGCCCGTTTACCTCACCGGCGGCGGCTTTCTGTTCTCGCGTCGCTTCGACAATGGCCCGTTTGTCGCTAGGCAGCACCGGACCGTTGGGGCGGATTGCGCCCTGGAGGATCGCCATCAACCGGTAGTAATCTTTCTGGCTGACGGGTTCATACTTATGATCGTGGCAGCGCGCGCACTGAAGCGTCAGCCCCATGAGCGATGAGGCGACGATCTGTTGTGTGTCGAACAGCGTCCTCCACTGGTACTCGGCAAAGTCGGCCGGCAGAAAATCCTCCCGCGTTGCGTCTACGGCGGTGCGTAGAAAACCGGTTGCTTCCAGCATATCCACGACTCCAGCCGGCAGCTTGTCATACCGCCGGTACCGGGAAAGCTCATCGCCGGCGAGTTGCTCCTTCACGAACTGGTCGTAAGGCTTGTCGTGGTTGAACGCACGGATCACATAATCGCGATAACGCCACGCGTTCGGACGAAGCACATCCGCGCCCAGCACGCCCTCGGAATCGGCGTAACCGGCCAAGTCGAGCCAATGCCTTCCCCAGCGCTCGCCGTAGCGGGGACTGTTCAGGAGCCGGTCAATTACTTTCTCATACGCCTGGGCAGACGCATCGTTCAGAAAATCGGCCACTTCAACCGGCGTAGGGGGCAGCCCCGTAAGATCGAAGGTCGCGCGGCGGATTAGTTTTATGCGGTCCGCATCTGTCGAAAAGCTCAAGCCCCGCTTCTCTAATTCGACCAGCAGAAAAGCGTCCACCGGATTCCGTACGCGGGCGCGCTCTCTTACCAGCGGCGCCGTGGGCCGCCGGGGCGCCTGAAAAGCCCAATGCGACCGATCGCGAGTGCTTGTCCCGATCGCATCGGTGGTTGCCTGGGGGTTCTCCGCCTTCGCGCCCTGGTCAATCCACTGTTTGATCAGATCGCTCTCGGACGACGTGAGCGGTTTTGCCGCCAATGGCATCTGCCCGCTGGCCACGCGCTGGTATAACAGACTTTGCGCGCCATTTCCCGCAATGATAGCCGCGCCCTTTGCCCCGCCCCGAACCAGACCGGCGGGCGTGCGCACATCGAGGCCGCCTTGCGCGCCATCGCCCGAATGGCATTTCACGCAGTTCTTCTCAAGAATGGGAAGGATCTTCTTTTCGAAGATAATTGGGGAAGTTCCGGCGTCTTGTGCCGGGACGCCTACGCCCGAACAAAGCGTAAGCCCGATCATTCGTAAATAAGGCTGAAGGGACACGATCCGTACACGTTCATGTTAGCGCTGCGATCAGGACCCGTCAACACTTATTTATCACTTTGGTATTTGTTTGCCGGTTCACAACCCGTTCTTAGAAACAATGGAGCGAAACCGCAGCAAAGCTTGGATCGTTCCCCAGAGCTCGATTCACTCCGGAACCCCTTCCACAATGCGCCCTCGCCGGGTCGTTTCACTCTTCCGATTCGCGCTTTTCGGCGCTTCCTGTTTGGACAAAAACAGTTTTTCGAGAGCCTTCTCGCCAACCAGCAGAGAGGCGCCGATCGCCCAGTCCACTTCGCGCAGCTCCGAAACCTGAATACTCAGGTTCTTCGCGGTTAGCGGCAGGACGCCGTCCGATACGGCTTTTCGGATTACCGGCATCAGCATTTGCCCGGCATCGGCCGCCAACCCTCCGCCGACGATGATGAGTTCCGGGTCGAGCAGGTGGATTAATACCACCATTGCCTTTCCCAGGCATGCTCCCAGATCATTGAGCAGCCGCACGGAATAACGATCGCCCGCCGCTGCCGCCCGCACGATGAGAGCCACCGAAATCCGGCCCGCATCGCCCTCGCACAACTGCCACAGTTGCGCGCTCAATCCTTCGGAAACCGCAGCCTGGGCGGCGTGGATCAGCGCGGTTGCCGACACGAAAGTATTCAAACATCCACGGTTTCCGCATCCACACAAAGGCCCGTCATCCTTGATGTTCACATGTCCGAATTCGCCCGAGAATCCCCGGCTTCCCGTATATAGTTCCCGGTTGATAAAGACCGCCGAACCCATCGAAGCTCCAATCATGAGGTAAACCCAGTTTTCGGCCTGCCGGGCAAGCCCCAGACGCCGCTCCGCCAGAGCCATTGTGCGCGGCGTATCCTCGATTTCCGGCGCGATTCCGAAGTGATCCGCGAAGATTCGCCGCACCGGTACGTTCACCCATTGCGGGACCTTGGGCCAGTAGAGCGTGGTACCTGTACCCCGGTCGAGAATCCCGGAAATGCCTACCCCGATTCCCAATAGCTCTTCCCGCCTAATATTGGCTTCCTGCAAGCCCTTTTCCACCAGGCCAATCAGATGCGGCATGGCCACGTCCGGACCGGCGCTCACCCGGCTCGGCATCTTCAAAAAGGCCAGTTCCGTTCCGCGAATATCGGTGATCACCAACCGGGCATTCACGCGGCCAACATGCAAGCCGGCGATCTTGCCAAGCCGCGGCGCAATCGACAGCAGCGTGGGACGCCGGCCCCCGCTGGAATCGCCTGATCCCACTTCATGGATGAATCCTTTTTTCAAAAGAGCATCGCATAATTTGGAGACCAGAAAGGCGCTAAAACCCGTCATGGCGCTCAGGTCCGAGCGCGAGATACGCACATTCTGGTAAAGCAGCTTCAGCAGACCAAGCGCGTGAAGACTGGTATTCCGGATTTTGGGCATCGGGATACGAACTTCCACCTAAGGTGTTGAGGAAGTATCGTCATGATAGCTCATCCACCCCTATCCGGTCTTTGGCTGTAACGTCTAGTACAATTTCTTCAGAACCGATTCGTCGCGCCACGGTTTGAAGGTTTTGCGGGCCTCGATGGAGGATTCCGCCAGACAACTGCAATTTTTGGCCAGTGTTTCGAACACTTTGTTAGCCACCAGTCGATGGCCCAGGTTATTGGCGTGAACGCCGTCGGGGTCGATTGTCCATGGCGCCATGCCTTCCGCATCGAACACATCGGCGTAAAGCACGCCGCATTCGCGGGCCAGATCTTCTTCCGCGGCGTTATAGGCCTTGAAGGAGGCGACGGATCCCAGCTTGAACGGGTCATAACGGTCGAAATCCGTCATGAAATAGGCATTCAGGACTACCACCACGGCCCCGGTCTTCGCTTTGATATCAACAACGATGTGGCGCAGGTCCTCAATGAACTGCCCCACCGGCGTCCCTGCGCGCGCATCGTTCAACCCGAACGACACCAGCACCAGGTCCGGCCGGTGCTCGATGACCTGCTTCTGATACCGCAGCATCGCGGCCGGCTTGCCCGATTGTTCGTAATAGCTGCTGCGGGGCGAGATCAGGTTGGCGCCCAGTCCGCTGTTGATCATCTTAACCGGCTCGAGCTGGGCTTCATTGATGAGGTCCGCCAGCCGGTTCACCCAGGAGAGGTTTCTCGTTGTGGCCGAGCCGCCAGCGGTCGTGCTCTCGCCAAAAGCGACAGCCGTACGAAAAGGAGTTTTTCGCCAATCGTGTTTTGCCGGAGCCGCCGCAAATCCCGCCTGGGCCGCCACGAGGGTTTGCAAAAGGCGCCGACGATTCGATACGAGTTTCATCGCCTGCACGCGATCATAAAGCGGAATCGCGTACCTGTCAAGGACTTGTTTATAAAAACGTATAAAGTAAGACCCGTGGTGTTTACATTACCGAACGGCGCCCGTGAGTAAGCCGTTGCCGTTAAAGGCCAACCTGTCTGAGCGCATCCACCAGACTCTTCTCTATCAAATGACACAGCTCATCGACATCCGATCGCTCGGCCGTCAAAGCCGGGGAGACAGCGAACCAGGAGGGGTCCACTCGCAGGATCAAGCCATTGTCCAAAGCGGTTCGCCGCAACACACGTCCCAGTTCCGGAAAGGGCTGCATGTGGGTAGTATCCTTTACCAGTTCGACGCCCCGCAGCATGCCCAGTCCTCTCACTTCGCGAACCACGCCATACTTCTTCAGGCACTCGAGCTTCGACGCCAGATACGCACCCAGCACAGCCGCCTTCCGGGCCAATTGCTTTTCTACGATCTCATCAAGGACCGCGATGCCAACCGCGCATGCCAGCGGATGCCCCGCATAGGTGTGGCCGTGGGCGAAGCTCAACATCTGTTCGGCCGGACCGCGGAAGCTGTCCCCCAAATCCTGGTGCGCAATCATGGCCCCCAGCGGGATCACTCCGCTCGATAGCCCCTTGCCTCCGCATAGGATGTCGGGCGTAACGCCCAAGGCTTGGGCGGCAAACATTGCGCCGGTCTTTCCGTAGCCGGTGATCACTTCATCGAAGATCAGCAGGACGTCGTACTTGTCGCAGATCTGCCGGACCAGCCGGAAGTACTCCGGAGTTGGCGTAACAATACCACCGGTATTGCCGACCGGCTCCAGTAGGATTCCGGCCACCGTGTCCGGGTCTTCCATCAGAATCACGTCCTCAAACAGCCTCGCGCAAAACCGGTTGCATTCTTCCCAATCCGAAAACTGGCTTCGGTAGTAGGTCGGGGGCGCGACTTTCAGGAACCCGGCCAGATGCGGTTCGAACGAGCTTTTCCGGGATCCCGTTCCACTGGCGGCCATGGCCCCGAACGTGGCGCCATGATAGGCCATGTAGCGGCTGATGAATTTGTATTTGCCAGGCCGTCCGGTCTGGCGGAAATACTGCCGCGCGAACTTGAGCGCCGATTCGATCGATTCCGAACCGCCGCTATAGGGTTTGACAAAGGTGAGATTCGCGGGCGCGACGTTTCCCAGCTTTTCAATGAAATCCAAAGTCACATCCGCCACGGAATGGAGCGGCGGCGCAAACGTCATTACATCCAGCTGTTTACGGACAGCATCCAGCACTCGCGGGTGCCCGTGCCCCAACGTAGCCGCGAAAATGCCGCCTATCCCGTCAAAATATCGTTTGCCGTTGATATCCCAGTAGGACAGTCCCTCGGCCCGATGCATCACGATCGGATTGGCCAAAAACTCCGAGGTTTGTTGGTAGTCGACGAAGGTACGGCTGATTAAATCCTGGTACCTCTCCCGCTGCGATATTCCTCGGGCAGCGTCTAACTTTTTGACACTTACGGGCATAAGTTATACAAGTAATGCAGAATCCATCATAAGTCAACTAAAGAATAAAAGAAAGTCTTTCGCGTTGGCTTGCCGGAGAATCAAGTTCCGGAGCGATAAGAATCGGCTAGAATAACCGGGGAGGTCTTTCTGCATTCACTCAAAGGGAAACGGGCGGTCGTCACCGGCGGCGCTCAAGGGCTTGGTCTGGCGATCGCCCGCGGTTTAGCCGCCAGCGGCGCGAGCGTTACACTGGGTGATCTGGACGCGTCCCGGGTGGAAAGTGGGGCCGCCACCCTCCGGGAAGAGGGGTTGGATGTTGACTCCGCCGTCCTCGACGTTTCTAACAGCGCGGCGGTGCAGTCGTTTTTCGCCAGTCTCAGCTCGTTAGACATCCTGGTGAATAATGCCGGTGTGCAGCAACGCGTCTGTGCGCTGGCCGATCTTTCCGACCAGGAATGGCATCGGGTGCTCAACGTCAATCTCTCCGGCGTCTTCTATTGCAGCCGGGCCGCCGCCCGCCTGATGCAGCGTCGGGAGAGCGGAACGATTATCAATTTATCGTCTGTGAACGGACTCTCGCCTGCTGCCCTGGTCAGCGCCTACAATGCGTCGAAAGCGGCGGTAATCAGCCTGACAAAAACCCTTGCCCTCGAGTTGGCATCCTACGGGATTCGCGTAAATGCCGTCTGCCCAGGACCCGTCATGACGCAAATGAACGAACAGGTGATGGCCGATCGCGCCGTCTCTCTGCAACTCTCGCGGGATGAGATGATCGAGCGCATTCGTAAATCCATCCCGCTGGGACGTTGGGGCGAGCCCGAGGACATCGCAAGTATGGTTACGTTTTTTGCCTCGCCCGCCGCTGGTTGGATCACCGGGGAGGTGATACGAGTGAGCGGGGGTTTGGAGGGGGTATCCGCTACGCCGCCGCGCCAACCAGCACTGGAGGCTCAACTTTGAAGCAGCCGCAGGCAGTCCCGCACCTGAGTCAGCCGGAACCGGAACGCCTCCGCATCGCGAGCGGATTGCGGCCGTAAGGTCTCGGGCAGTACGCCATCCAGATATCCCACCAGGTTGCTGAGAAGTTTTTCGGCCAGTGCATCGCGTCCGAGGTTATCCAGCAGGCGCAAGGTGCAAAAGACCACCTTGACCGCTCCACGTCGAACCGCCGTGCTTCGAAAGTTGTGGGCTCTCGGCGAACCAGCGTTTGACGATGCCAACATCCTTGTCTCCATTGACAGCCGCCAAGCCCCGTCGAGGTCCATCCGCAGGCGGCTTCCACGCCGCTCGAATACCGGCTCGGGCTCCTGCGCCGCCGCACTCCACAATAAGGCGCCGCCGGCGCCGCGAAACAGGTCTCTCCGCTTCATCGGGCCTCCGCGGAAGATTCTAGCCTCTCGCGTACGCCGCGTCAAGCGGGAATTTTATAAAAGTCCCTCACTGAACAGCACAACCATCTCCGAAATTGAGCGCAATTCAAGCCAGAATTTGGGAACCGGGTTCCACATTGTTCTAAGTTAAAAAAAACTGTTTGACCCGAACCGGTCATAGGGTTTACCATCAGTTTGCCGGACCGGCCACGCCGAGGCTGTTATGTTTCCTGCTTCCCTCGCCCTCGCCATCCCACTGCTTGCTGCCGCTGTGCAAGCTCAGCCGCTGGACCATACTCGCGATGTGAACCGGCTTCTTCAAGCACGCTGCCTGCCCTGCCACGGAGCGGCGCAACAAATGAGCGGCCTGCGCTTGGATCGCCGGGAAGATGCTTTGCGCGGCGGCTACTCGGGTGCGGTGATACAGCCGGGCAGAAGTGCGGAGAGCAAACTGATCCAGATGGTGTCCAGCGGCGTAGGAGGAAGGGTCATGCCGCCGGTGGGGCCTCGCCTCACGGACGCCGAGATCACCACCTTACGCGACTGGATCGATCAGGGGGCCAACTGGCCGCAATCCTCGTCGGATGCCACGACTGCTCCAGCTCCCATAAAATCAATCCATTGGGCGTTTCAACCGCTCGTCCGCCCCGCCGTGCCGCGCGCATCGAATCCAGCCTGGGTGCGAAATCCCATTGACGCCTTCGTCGCCGCCCGCCTCGATGCCGAAAAGCTGCATCCCTCCGCCGAGGCCGATCGCGTCACGCTTCTGCGGCGGCTCAGCCTCGACCTCACCGGTTTGCCGCCGACGCTTCGGGAACTGGATGAATGCCTCGCCCCCGGCCAGACGGACGCATATGAAAGCGCGGTGGATCGGCTGCTCTCCTCTCCTCACTATGGAGAAAAGTGGGCTCGCCCATGGCTGGACCTCGCGCGCTATGCCGATAGCGATGGCTATGAACAGGACGGGATCCGCCGCCACGCCTGGCGCTACCGCGACTGGGTGATCCAGGCGCTCAACCGCAACATGCCTTTCGACCAGTTCACCATCGAGCAGATCGCCGGAGATCTGCTGCCCGGCGCAACGCTGGAGCAGAAGGCCGCCACCGGTTTTCATCGCAACACGCTGACCAGCCGCGAGGGCGGAATCGATGTCGAGCAGCTTCGCACGGAGCAGGTGGCCGACCGCGCCAATACGGTTGGGTCCGTCTGGCTTGGTCTCACCTTCAACTGCGCCGCTTGCCACGATCATAAGTACGACCCGATCACCCAGAAGAACCATTACCAGTTCTACGCCTTCTTCAACACCGCGATGGAACAGAATCTCGACGCGCCCGCCGCGGACGAAATGGAGCGGTACCTCGAAACGCGGCCGCAATACGCGAATAAGCTGGAGGCGCTGAAAACGAAATATAAAGTGGACGAACTCCAGCCGCGATGGGAACAGCAGGCGAGAGCCGCCGGCGGGAATCCTGACAAAAGCCCGGCTTGGACCAAGGTCTGGGACTATCTCGCCGTCTATATGGACGGCGGCCAGCAGATTGTCCAACTCAGCCCCGAAAAAAGAACAGCGAAACAAAGCCACGCCTTGCTGCGGACTTTTCTAAAGAGCCCGGGACCGCTTCTTTCCGAAGAGGAAAGCAAAAACCTGAAATTTGCCGATGCGTTCAAGGAGCTGAACGATCTCGATGATGCTTATCCTGGCCTGGGCGAAGTTTCCACCATCGCCGAAGGGCCGGTACGGCGAAAAACGCACATCCATATTCGCGGTAATTTTCGCGACCGCGGTATCGAAGTGCAACCTGGCACGCCCGAATTCCTACCGCCGCTCGATTCCTCGTTGCCTCCCAACCGCTTGTCGCTAGCTCACTGGCTGGTGTCCCGCGGGAATCCGCTCACGGCCCGCGTGACGGTGAACCGCATCTGGCAGGAATTGTTCGGCCGCGGTCTGGTCGAGACTTCCGAGAATTTCGGGACTCAGGGAGAGCGGCCGTCCCATCCCGAACTGCTCGACTGGCTTGCCGTCGAATTCATGGAGAGCGGCTGGAACGTGAAGAGGCTGCAAAAGCTGATCGTCGAATCGGCCACCTATCGGCAGTTATCCCATAGGCGCACAGATCTGGATTCCCGCGATCCCGCTAACAAGCTTCTAGCCCGGCAGTCGCGTTACCGTCTTCCCGCAGAACTGGTTCGCGATGTGACACTCGCCGCCAGCGGTCTGCTCAATCCCCTCGTCGGCGGCAGGAGCGTCCGCCCGCCTCTTGCCAAAGGAGTGATGGAAATTGCGTATCGCGCCAAATGGGAGGACAGCCAGGGTGCGGATCGCTACCGGCGAGGTCTCTATACCTTCTTCCAGCGTTCCGTCCCTTATCCTCAATTAATGTCGTTCGATGCGCCGGACTCGCTGCTCACCTGCAGCCGCCGCACGCGTTCCATCATTCCCATGCAGGCGCTGACCCTTCTAAACGACCCCGTGTACTTTGAGGCCGCGCAAGCGCTCGCCGCCCGTGTGCTTCGGGAACAGCCAGGGACATTCGACCAACGGCTCGACTACGCGTTCCGCCTGTGTACCAGCCGGTTGCCAAAGCCTGTCGAGCGGGCGCGGCTTGCCGCGTATTATGCGAAAAAATCGGACAAACAGCAGCCCCCGGCGGGACAAGCGGCGGCATGGGTGGGTATCGCTAGCGTCCTGCTGAATCTGGACGAGTTCATCACCAGGGAGTGAACAGGATGCATTGTCGCCATTTACAGCAGGTCCGCGGCCGCCGCAGCTTTTTGCGCCACTGGGCGGCAGGCCTGGGAATCATCGCGTTGCAGCAACTACTCGAACGCGACGGCTTCGCAGCCGGTCCCATGGCGTCCCGGCCACCGCATTTCAAGGCCCGCGCCAAAGCGGTGATTTTCCTGTTCATGGACGGCGCCCCCAGCCAGCTCGATCTTTTCGACCCTAAACCCGCCATGCGCCAGTGGAACGGTCAGCCTCTTCCTGATTCCATGCGGAAGGATCTTCGTTTCGCGTTTATCAAGCCCACAGCCAAAGTATGGGCGAGTCCGCGTGTTTTCAAACCGCACGGAGAAAGCGGTCTGGCCTTTTCGGATTACCTTCCCCATATGGCCGGCTGCGCCGATGATATGGCGATTATCCGCTCGATGTTCAGCGATCAGTTCAACCATCATCCCGGTCAACTGATGCTGCATTGCGGCACGCCGCTCGTGGGCAGGCCCTCCATCGGCTCATGGACGCTGTACGGTCTCGGCAGCGAATCGCAAAACCTTCCCGGCTTTATTGTGCTTAGCTCGAATCACGGCAGCAGCGCCAGTTCGGGCGTATTCTCGAACGGCTTCCTGCCTTCCACCTATCAGGGGGTGCCGTTCCGCAGCAGCGGCGATCCTGTGCTTCATCTTTCGAATCCCCCGGGCTTCACCTCAGAGGACCAGCGCGATCGCATCGCCGCTGTCAACGACCTCAACCAGCAGCATTACCTCGATACCGGGGATGCCGAGATTACCGCCCGAATGGCGTCCTACGAGCTCGCCTTCCGTATGCAGACCGCGGCGCCGGAAACGCTCGACATCGGGAAGGAATCAGCCGCCACTCTCGAGGCCTACGGAGTCAATCGCGAACCTACCAGGGCTTTCGCCACCAACTGTCTGCTGGCGCGGCGGCTGGTGGAGCGTGGAGTCCGCTTCATCCTGCTGAACCATGGTAGTTGGGACGATCACGCCAATCTCAACAAGAACCTGCAGAAGAACTGTAAAATCACCGACCAGCCCATCGCCGCGCTCATCCGGGATCTGAAGCAGCGCGGACTGCTCGAAGCCACTCTCCTCGTGTGGGGCGGCGAATTCGGCCGCACGCCGCTTGCCGAAACCGGCCGCGCCGGCGAGGAAGACACCCTCGGCCGCGATCATCACCCCTCCGGCTTCACGATGTGGATGGCCGGCGGCGGAATCAAAGCCGGCTATACACTGGGCCGTACCGACGATTTCGGCCTGAACGTGGTCGAGGACAAAGTTCATGTGCATGACCTGCATGCCACCATCCTCCACTGTCTCGGCCTTAACCACGAGCGCCTCACGTTCCTCTACCAGGGCCGGAACTTCCGGTTTACCGATGTGGCTGGAAACGTCGTCCATAAGCTGCTCGCTTAAAATTTTTCATGACACCAAAAACGCAAATCATCACGGAAATCGATTTTGACCGTCCCGGCAAGCAGCAGGGGACTCTCCGCATTCCCTACTCCCACAACCTTGCCGGATGGGCCAACATCCTGATCCCCATCACAGTAGTTGCAAACGGAGCCGGGCCAACCGTGCTGGCGCTCGGCGGCAATCACGGCGACGAGTATGAAGGCCCGGTCGCCTTGATGAAGCTCGCTCGCGCCATTCAGCCATCCGATATCACCGGCCGGTTGATTCTGATTCCCGCATTAAATCTGCCCGCCGTGATGGCGGGCACGCGTCTTTCCCCCATCGACGGCGTCAATCTCAACCGCGCCTTTCCGGGAAAGTACAACGACACCGTCACCGGCCTCATCGCCCACTACCTCACGAATGTGCTCTTCCCCCTCGCCGATGTCGTAATGGACCTCCACGGTGGGGGCCGTAGCATGGACTTCATTCCCTGCGCTCACCTGCATCGCGTCAGTGACGACGCGCAATTCCAGAAAATGCTCGCCGCGGCCAAATGCTGGGGCCAGCCCTATGTGCTGATCTACGCCGATATTGCCGGCGAAGGCTTGCTGCCGGTACAGGCGGAGAGCATGGGCAAACTCGTGGTCACTACGGAAATGGGCGGTGCCGGCCAATGCAGCCCCGCCGTGATGCGCATCACCGAGCAGGGCATTCATAATGTGCTGTCCCATGTGGGCCTTCTTGCCGGCCAGCCCGCGCCCGCGCCGCAACAAGTGACGGTGGTCGCCGCAACCCGCCGCGAAGACTACCACCTGTCGCCCGCCGCTGGGATTTACGAAAGTTTCTTCGATTTGGGAGAAACGATCGAGCAAGGCCGGCAGATTGGCCAGGTGCACTTTCCCGATCGCTTCGATTGGGCTCCCGAACCTGTGATTGCCTCGGGTTCCGGCATCCTCATTTGCCGGCGATTCCCGGGCGGGACCAGCCGCGGCGATTGCGTCGCCGTCATCGCCCGCGCGGTGGAGGTCTGACCCGATGACGAACCGGCGCGTTTTTCTAATGGCCGGCGGCGGAGTGGCCCTCGCTCAAAGCCCTTCCAAACAGATTTCCGCCGCATTGATCGGCAGCGGCGGAGAAGGGCGAGCCTTGCTACAACGTTTTCGTCGCGAACCTGGCGTGTCTATCGCCGGTGTATGCGATGTGTATGAACCGAATCTCGAAGCCGGTCTTTCCGTGGCCGGCCCTGGAGCCAAAGCCTGGCGGAACTACAAAGCCGTCCTCGATACGAAAGATATCGATGTAGTGATCATCGCTACGCCGGAACACTGGCATCACCGCATGCTGTTGGACGCGCTGGCGGCGGGCAAGGACGTCTATATCGAGAAGCCGCTCTGCCACACCCTTCAGGAGGGCGTGGAAATGCTCGATGCCGCCAAGGCTTCCCGCAGCGTGATCCAAGTGGGCATGCAGCGCCGCAGCAGCAGTCTGTTTCTGGAAGGCCGCGAGATCAGACGGGCCGGTAAACTGGGCGCCGTTCGCATGGTGCGCACGTTCTGGCTCAACAATGATCTGCAGCCTATGAGCCGCCAGTTGGAAGGCCCGCTCGATTGGGAACAATGGCAGGGACCGGCGCCACGAGTTCCGAAGGACCCGCGCCGGTTCTTTGACTGGCGCAATTACTCCGCTTACTCCAGCGGAGTTGTGATGGACCAGGGCGCCCATATTTTCGACTCCATTCACATGATCATGGACGCCGGGGCGCCCATCTCCGTCAGCGCTTCCTCCTGTCGCGGGCACAAGCCCGGAGTCGACATGCCCGAAACCTGGGTTGTGGTGGCCGAGTATGCCGAGGACTTCCTGGCGGTATTCACCATCAACTACTCAGCCATGCGCTACCCCATGCCGGAGGATCAACTCAATTGCTATGACGGCGATACCGCCCGGATGGATCTCGGGAGAGACTTCCTGCGTGTTTACGAAAGTGTGTCTACCAACAAACCGTTGATCCACAAAACCGGCATGAACACAGGCGAGGCGGTCACCGAGCATATTCGCGACTTTCTGAAGTGTGTGCGCACCCGCGAGACTCCGCGGGCGACGGTGGAGATTGGTTTCCAGGCGGCACTGGTCCTGCTCCTCGCCAATCTTTCGGCCAAGCAGGGAAAACGGCTGCGGTGGAACGGTCAACAACGCAGAGTGGAAATTTAAAGAAACCCGCTTTATCCCACACAAGATATAAAGGTTCCCTCGCGGGCTGGCGCAAAACGGCTAATGGATCAAGGTAATAAATAAGTGCTTGACACCCTTCTGCGGAGTCCCTATCATCGTTTTAAACACAACCGCCCGAAAAACTCACAAAGGAGTGGGATATGTACCGCAAACTCTTCGCGCTTCGCTTCTTGACTACGGCTCTCTGCGCCTTCGTTCTCCTCGCCGTCCCCGCCGCAGCCCAAGTCCAGAGCGGTGCGATCCTCGGCGCCGTCTACGACCAGTCGGGCGCGGTCATCCCTGGCGTCACCGTACGCGCGACCAACAAGGCCACCGCCCAGCAGCAAACTACAATGACCGGCGGTGATGGGCTCTACAACCTGCCTTCTCTGCCGTACGGAGAGTACTCTGTGGAAGCGGGCATTCAGGGTTTCCAAACTGCCCGGAAGGATCTCATTACTCTTCATGCCGACACCAAGGTGAAGGTGGACTTCACCTTGTCGCCAGGGTCTGTGGACCAGACCATCGAGGTCACGGGAGAAGCGGTACTGCTCCAGACCGAGGAAGGCGAGCTCAAGAATACGATTTATCGCAATCAGGTTGAAAATCTTCCTCTGAACAGCCGGAGTCCAACGGACCTGGTTCTGCTGGCACCCTCGGCGCAAGTGTCCGGACAGGCATCAAGCGGTAGTTCCCTTGGATTCAATTTCAACGGCTTGAATTCCAACGCTATCGTCACCAACCTCGATGGTACCGACAACGGCATTGGCACCCAGGACGGCATGATGTTCGGTTCCCTGAACTTCAACCTGGTTCTCACCAGCCTTGATTCCATCCAGGAGTTCGACATTGCCACCGGGAACTACTCAGCCGACGTGCGCGGCGCCGGCGGTTATCTGAACGTGATTACGAAAACCGGCACCAACAATCTGCATTTCAGCGTCTTCGAGTTTTTCCGTAACGGGAAACTGGATGCGCGCAACTTCTTCGCGAACCGGCCGAGCACTCTCAAGCAGAACACTTTCGGAGGCACTGTTACCGGTCCCATCCTGCGCCAAAAGACGTTCTTCATGGCCAGCTATGAAGGACAGCGCATCCGGCTCCCTTTCCCGGGAGTAGCCAATGTCCCCACCGCATCGTTCCGCTCGCGGACGGATTCCCGGCTAAAGCCGTTCCTCGATCTGACTCCGCTTCCCACAGATGCCATTCCAGGGAATGCCGACGTGGGCATTTACCGCTCCAGCGTCCAACAACTCACCCGGCAGGATCTGCTCACCGCGCGCCTTGACCACAATTTCTCTCAGAAAGTCCGGCTTTTCGCCCGCTACACGATCAACGACGGCGTGGTTTCCGGAGCCTTCCCGACTTCCGGCAACGAACTTAGCATTTTCCCCGGTTTCGGATTTAACCAACCCGTCCGGCACCAGTCCGCCACCGTCGGTTACACCCATACGTTCACTCCAACCCTGCTCAACGAACTGCGCGTGGGACTGAACCGGTATCTGGAAAAGCGGGTTCGCGGACCTCAGGAAGCGTCTCAATTTTTCATTCCACGGCCCAGTGTTCCCGGGGTTTTGGTGGGCGGCGGTGGAAATATAAAGAAATTCGGCAATACGAGCCCTGAGTTCAATGAGAAGATGACTTGGATCCGCGGGCGCAACACGTTGTCCTTCGGCGGGAACTATTCGTTTCTGGCCACCGGTCAGAATCAGTCGAGCGCAACCAACATGACGTTCGCTAATCTCGCCGGATTCCAGGCCAATGCGCCAGTCACTCTCTCCAATACTTTCGGCGCGTCGATGGTGGAAGGGCCGGAACATTTCAGCATTCACGAGTTCGGATTTTTCGTTCAGGACGACTTTCGCGCCACCTCCCGTCTTACTTTGAACATCGGGATGCGCTATGACAACTTCGGCGTGATTTCGGAATCCAAGTGCCGGGGAAAGAACGTAATCAGCGATCCCCTGGGACCGTTCCGCGCCCCCTGCCAGCCGCTCTATGAACGTAACAACAAGGACTTCGGACCGCGTTTCGGATTAGCCTGGCAGCCTTTCGGCAAGTCCCTCGTTTTCCGCGGTGGATATGGTATCTTCTACTCGCGCGGCGGCAGCCTCCAACAAGGAGACTTGTTCAATCTGAATAATTCGTTCCCCTTCACGCTTACCACGGTGGATTTCCCCAACCTCTCCTATCCCTTTGATCCGCGGGCGCTCGCTCTCACCAGCGGCATCCCCGGGCGCTATCTGCGCGATCCGTTCTCCAAAGATCTGTATTCCCAGCAATGGAACCTTACCGCCGAATATCAGATTGGACAAGCCACGACCTTTTCCGCGGGATATGTGGGCAATCACCAGATCAACATACCGGGAGCCGATAGCCCCAACGCCATTGACCCGTTCCTCGGCCGCCGTCCCAACGCTCTTCTTGGAAACGTCGCTTTGACCACGCAACAGGACAACGGCTGGTATAACGCGCTCCAAACATCGGTTCGCCGCCGCCTCGCCAAGGGTTTGGCCTGGGACGTTTTCTACACCTGGGCGCATTCCAACGGCGTCGAGAGCGGCCTGCTTCAGGCCACCGCCGGCATCGGCCTCGCCACCGAGCAAATTCAAAATCTGAAAAACCGGCGCGCTTCCCGGGGAAACACCTCGATTGACATCCGTCACAGACTAACGACCGACCTAACCTATGAGCTTCCGAAGCTTGCTCACGCAAATGGAGCCGTCAGAGCCGTCCTTGGCGGCTGGAGCACTTCGGGAATCATGAAAGTTCTCAGCGGCACGCCCTTCAATGTGATCAGCGGCCAGAACGAAGGGAACTTCCGGTTTCAGCAACGGCCGAATCTGGTGCTTGGTATTCCCACTACCATTGCCGGAGTATCCCCGGCTGACGGCTTTGTCAACCGCGCCGCCTTCGCCATTCCCACCTTCACCGATCCTGCCACCCGGCTGACGCTCGGGAACCTCGGAAACAACGTGATCCGGACGCGTCCGTCGTTCTTTATGGACTGGTCCGTTGCGAAACGATTCGGAATCACGGACAAGCTCAATACTGATTTTCGTGCGGAGTTCTTCAACATTATGAATCATCCGGTCTTCGCCAATCCCATCAATAACCTCGCTTCGGGAACCCTGTTTGGAAAAAGTCAGGCCGCCCGCGACGCCCGGCAGATTCAGCTCATGCTCCGGTTCAACTTCTGAGACCTGCACGGACGCGTCATTCGCTGGGAGTGCGGTCGGAACGGTACATCCACACGAGCACGGTGGATAATGCGAGCAGGCTTCCGAAGTACAGCCCCCACGTCCACCCGAAGTGCGCGGCGATCCATGGCGTCACAATCGGCGCGAAGAAGCCGCCCAGGTTGCCGCCGGCGTTCATGATGCCACCACCCGCGCCGGCGTCCGGTCCCGAGACATCAATCATCGCCGCCCAATAGACGACGTCGGAGCAGGCGACAAAACCCAGGGCCAGCGCCGTCAGCCCGATGGAAACCGGCACATTCTCCACGTTGAGACCGGCGAACAGGCAGATGGCGCTGAGCACGACGCCTCCGATGCCCACTACCTTCAACCCGACGGGTTTGCCGTAGCGGCGGTTAAACCAGTCCGCCGTCCAGCCCCCCAGCGGATACATGAACATCATGACGATGAAAAGCAGGGTCGTGGCCACGGCGCTTTCCTGTTGTCCCATTTTCTTCACGACGCCCAGATAGTAGTAGATCCAGTAGAAGAAAATGTACTCGAAATAATCGATGGCGAAGTAGCCGGCCGTAAGTGTCATCAGACGTCGATTACGGAAAAGCTTTTTCCAATCGACGCGGCGCTTCCCGGCGGTAGCCACCGGCTTGCTGCCGGGCGGATAGTCCTGCGCCGAGTAATGCCAGACCAGGCCAAGAAGTACGGTGGCCGCGCCGGCCATCAGAAAAGAGGCGCGCCAACCGAACGACACGATCATCCAGGTGAACAGCAGCGGGGAGACAGCGCCGCCCAGACCCGCGCCGCCGTTGACGATTCCCATCACTCGCGCGTGTTGATGCGGCCGCATCCAGTTGGAGGTCATCTTGGCGGCGGTCGGATAAATGGGTGCAGTGACCACACCAAGGATCAGGCGTATGGCAACAAAAGCCGGGATGATACCGAGGAGCGATCCCAGCCCCGGCTTTGCGCCCAGGGAGAATAGAGCCGTGGCGAGACCGGAGCCAACGGCGAAGAAGGTGAAGACATTCCTTGGACCATAACGGTCCGCCCACCCTCCGCCGGGAATCATCGTCAGCGTATAGCTGGCGAGGAATGCGGAGAACACCACCCCCATCTCAATCTCTGAGATGGAAAACTCTTTCATGATTCCGGGAGCGGCGATCGAGAGAATCGTGCGGTCAAAATAGCTCATCACGCTGAACAGGAACATGAGCGTGACGATTCGGTTTCGCATGGGTAGATTATTGCGCGGTAACGGCCCTTTGTGCTTGCGTTGATAACGGAATGCGGTTCAGGTCGCAAATGCGCGCCCGAGACAGGACCGGCAGCCGCGGGGCGGCGGCGGGACGTTTTCCATACGATCGGCGCCTGCCACAATTGCAGATAAGATGAGCATACCGTCCGACCGCCCTTCCCCGGATGTTCGAGAGTATTTAGCCGCGGAACGAACGCTACTCGCCTATGCGCGAACGAGCCTCGCCATGATGGGCTTTGGCTTTGTCATCGCGCGTTTTTCCTTGTTCCTCCGCGAACTGCCATTGATTAGCCATACTCCTGCTCCCGCCACTCCGGGGTTATCGCTCTGGGTGGGAATCGCCAGCGTTATCCTGGGCATCGCTATCAATGGGTTCTCCGTCATCGAGTACCGGCGCACCATCCTCCGGCTTAACCAGGTTTACAAAGCAGATTGCCCGCCCGGCTGGCTTCCGCAGTCCGGGTCCTTGGCCATCGCGCTGTTAGGAACAATCGTCGCAAGTTATCTTACGTGGCTGCGCTGACGCCAAATCTATCTCTGTCAAGGCCCGGCCCGCCGGCCAATTTGAAAGCACGCCATCTCGTTTGCGTTTCGAACCAGCAGCAACCCGCTGTCGATCGCCGGGACATTCCACGTCTTGCCTTCAATCGCCTGAAACTTCGACACCTCGATATGCTTTTCCGGCGAAGCTTTCACTAGTGCCAGTTCGCCGCTTTCGCTCAGCACCACCACGTGACCGCTGGCAAGCAACAATTGGCCATACCCGTAGCGTCCCCCTTTCCACATCAGGTTCCCGTCGCTCACCCGCATACACGCCAGGATATTCTCATCCAGCCCGTAAATATGCCCGTCATACAGCACGGAGCTGTTGAACCGGTTTTTCATGCGGTTGTTCTGCCAGATCTCCTTCGCCCGGAACGAATTCCCGGAGCCGGAAATTTCCACCAGGGCCGCCCCATGTCCATATCCGGCGGAGATAAAGAAACGATTCGCATCCACCAGTATTGGCTGCGAGCTATTCACGTTGTACTCGGTCACCCAGGGAAATTCCCACAGCAGCGTCCCTTTGGAAGCATCGAGTCCCACGAACCGCTTCGCAGTGGCCGTCAGGATCTGACGCTTGCCCGCCAGGGTTACAAGCATCGGGGAAGTATACGCCTGCGCGTCATCGAGCGATTTCCAGACATGCTTTCCCGTTCGTTTGTCATAAGCCGCGATGGAGTTGCCCTTAGACCCGCCGGGCTGCACCACCACCGTATCGTCCACGATCAACGGCGACGCACTCATACCCCACGTAATGTTTTGAGCCTGGTTGTCGCGAAGGATATTCTTACCCCATTTCACCGCTCCCGTTGCCGCGTCCAGCACCCGCATCTCGCCCGTGGCGCCCATGGAATAAATGAATCCGCCATGATAGACCGGGGTCGCGCGCGGACCGTCTCCACCCATCGATTCCTGGAAGTGCGCGGGGTAGGAATGCGTCCACACCTCTTTGCCGTTACGCAGATCGTAGGCGGCCACGAACTCCATATCGCGGCGCTGCTCGATCGTATAGGCGCGGCCCCCGGCCACCACGAAGGAAGCATAGCCTCCCCCGACCGGCTGCTTCCATTTCAGTTCCAGCCCGCGGGCAGGCCAGTCCACCAGAATCTCCCCCTGGCGGTACACCCCGTCCCGCAGCGGCCCGCGAAAGTCAGTCCAGCCGTTGGCAATCTCAAGCTTCGCGGACGCTGCCGCGGCGGGTTTAGGGGGCTCCGGCGCGGCCTCCACCGCAGCCACAGCCGGAGCACGATCCGGCTGCACCGCACGGCTCTTTTCCAACTCCGCAAAATGCTTCTCCGGACTGCGGAACGTGAAAATCGGAGTCATGCCGTTGCCGCTCAACTCGATCCGCAGACCGTAGATATACTTCAGATGGATCATGGCGATGGCCAGCACCGCCAAAGTTCCTAAGAGCTTCCTGGCGATTCCAGCGGTGCGCGTCCATAGGACGAACAGCCCCAGCGGTGGAAACAGCAGGGCGCTAATCCAAAGCGCGGCTGGTGAGCGTAACCGGGAGGGCATAAGGCTTAATACCGAGGAACCGCCGGGTCAATCTCCGCGCTCCACTGGTCGATGCCTCCGCTCATGCTTTGACATTCCGCCACCCCCTGTTGCCGCAGCCAGTTCACCACCGTGAGACTTCTCACGCCGTGATGGCAAAACACGATTACGCGGCTCTCATCGGCAGCCGCTTCGATCGCTTGCAGGCGCTCCGGCACGCTGTTCATCGGAATCAATCGCGCCCCTTCCACGCTGCAGATTGCATGCTCGTGCGGCTCGCGCACGTCAATCAGCAGGAGGCGCGAACCCCCGTCAAGCAGCGTCTTCACCTCGCGGGGCGTGATCTCGTATGGCAAACTATCAGGCATGCTTTTCCCTCCGCCAACCACTGTAGCGCGGCAGCCCTTTACTGGCTCGGCGCGGTGCGGGCGGCGAGCACCACTAAATTACCGCCCGGGTCGAAAATGCCGATTTCCGTCATCCCGTAGAATGTAGTGCGCACCGGGAATGCTACCGGCGCGCCGGCAATCCTGCCCACGGTTTCCTCGAAGTCGTCCACTTCCACGAAGAGGCACGCCTTCGCCTGGTGGAAGAATTCCTCCAGCGCGGGTATATCCTTTCCCGCGCTTTTGTGACTCTGAAGCATCACCTCGACACTGCCGTGATTCAGGATGGCGAAACCGAGCTTTTCCCCCTCGGGAACAGTTACGGTGACCTCAAAGCCGAGCCGCGTGGTCCAAAATTCCAACGCCGGTTCCAGTTCCGGCATGTAAAGGACGGGTGTTACCTTCATGTCCTTATGATAGGGGACGAACCGCGGCTGGATCCGGATCCAAACCATCGCGCCACCGCTCGTAACATTGTCCGGATCGCCTTCCAGAGCAACGGAAGAAGGCACGCAATGACGATC
This sequence comes from Bryobacteraceae bacterium, assembly GCA_035526195.1. Classification (GTDB taxonomy): domain Bacteria; phylum Acidobacteriota; class Terriglobia; order Bryobacterales; family Bryobacteraceae; genus CADEFT01. Next base: position 8,406 of record DATLCW010000320.1, on the reverse strand, counting down.
AACAGAAAAACGACAACCGCCAACGCGACGTACGGATACTGCGCTGCCAGCAAAACCAGCGTCACCGCGAATGCATCCTCCACTACGCTTAATCCGGCTTGCGTAAACGGCTCGCCGGTCCCATGCGCCAACAGACGAATTCCCATCTTAGCGGCGTGGGAGCTGAGAGCTACGGCGCCGCCCACCAGACCGGCGATGGTCTGCTCCACCGGGCCGAGCTGAGAGGCGGCGGTCAACGCCATCAGTACGGCGCCGAACGGGCGGACCAACGTGTGAATTGTATCCCACGCCGCGCTCACGAATGGGATCTTGTCAGCCACGAACTCAATCGCATAGAGCGCCGCGGCCGTAATCAACACCCCCGGATGGCCAAGCGGCGCAAGTTCGGCGGGCAGTCCGCTAAGCCAGTGAAACCGTACCCCCAATCCCACCACCAAAACCACGGCATAGAGATTGACGCCCGAGGCGAAAGACAGCCCCAGAAGACCGGAAAGCGAGGCGAGCGCAGCCATGCACTTCCTTGTACGCGAGAAGGCGCCGCGAAGTTCCCTGATAACGCTTAAGGCTGCCGCGGCTGGCCGCCTAACGCGGCTGTGCCCAGCAGCCCGCCAAGACCCATGGTTTCAACCGCGGAGGAAGGCACAATGACCATCGATCCCTTCTCCTTGATGGCTTCGTAAAGCATGTTCATCGCACGCAGATGAAGGGCAATGGGATTATTCTGATACACCTCGGAAGCCTTGGCGAACTTCTCCGAAATCTCCGTTTCCGCCGTTCCGAGAATGATCCGGGCCTGGCGTTCCCGTTCCGCCTGCGCCTGACGGGACATCGCGTCTTCCAGATTGGGCGGAATGTGCACGTCGCGGATTTCCACGGATTGAATCGTAATGCCCCACGAAGCCGTCCGTTCTTCAAGAATGCGCTGCAGTTGATGGCCCAGCGACTCTCGCTCCGTAATCATCTGGCCCAGTTCATGCCGGCCAATCGATTCGAGCAACGCCGTTTGCGCCGCCAGCATTACCGCAAAGAAGAAATCCTGCACTTCCAGAATCGCTTTCTCGGCGTCCCAGACGATCCAGAACACGATCGCGTCCACATTCACCGGCACCGTATCCCGGGTCAGCGCGGTTTCCGCACGCACGTCTGTCACCCTTACTCGCTGGTCCACATATTTCGTGATCGATTCCACCACTGGAATAATGTGGAAGATTCCGGGGCCGCGCATGCCGTTGTACTTACCGAACCGCAGCACCGCGCACTTTTCCCACTGGTTGGCCACCTTGATGGAGAACAGCAGGTAGGCCCCCAGCAGGTAGAAGACAATCATCAGATAGGGGTTGTGAAGGGCAGCTCCGGACACGGTTCCGGCAAACAGACAGACCAGCATGAGAGCAAGGCTGGGCCCGGAGACAATTTGCAGGTTGGCCATCGGCGTTGTTTCTCGATCATTCGCGGCCGAGGTGATAGCGGGAATGGGTGACATAAAGTCAACTCCTCTTTTTCTTGTCCTCGTCTGAATACATTTCATCGAGGGCACGGCGGATTTCAGTAACGGTATAGGCTTCGGCCCCGGCCCGGGCAACCAACTCGCTTACCATCTGGGCTAAGCGGCGTTGTCTGGCCACGTCGTCCTGTTTGACCTTCTTCATCGTGAGGAAGGTGCCCAGGCCCTGTTGAGTGGTGAGGATACCGCGAATCTCCAGTTCCTTATACGCGCGAACCACCGTATTAAGGTTAATCGAGAGATCCACGGCTACTTGACGCACCGTAGGCAGTTGGTCGCCGGCACGGAGGGAATCACAGGAAAGCGCCACCAGAACCTGATCGATTAGCTGGCGGTAGACCGGGACGCCGCTGGAAGTATCGAGTTGAAAGCGAAACTGCCGGTTGGCGGAGCCCATACGCTCCTATTGTAATAGTAAACTAGTACAATAGCAAGACTTCTTTCGCATGCCGCTCGGTATCTTAAGCTCGATTTAGACTGGTTTTTGCGCGAAGGCGATTTGAAAGCGCGTGCCTCCGCTACGCTGTAATTCCAGAGTGCCATTGAGCTGCTCCACCAGCAGGTGCACCAGTTGCAGACCCATCGAGCTGACCGTGTGCGGTTGGATATTTTCCGGAAGGCTCACGCCGTCATCGGTAACTTCCAACTGGCACTGAGATCCCGAAACGCCGAACGACACTTTGATGACTCCGGGCCGGCTGTCAGGAAATGCGTGTTTGAAGCCGTTGGTCAACAGTTCATTCACAATCAGGCCGCAAGGCACGGCTTGGGTGATATCGAGGAACACGGGGCCGGAAGTCACCTCGACGCGAACGTGGCTGATGCGCTCCGAATAGAGCGAAGCAAGATCCGTAGCGATTATTCGCAGATAACCGGCAAAGTCGATGCTCGACAAGTCGGGCGAGGCGTAGAGCATCCCATGAATGGCGGCGATGGAGCGCACGCGATGGTTCATCTCCTCCAGTACGAGTCTGGCCATTGGATCGGCGAGATATTCCCCTTGCAGATTGAGCAGGCTCGAGATGACCTGTAGATTGTTCTTCACCCGGTGATGAATTTCTTTCAGGAGCACTTCTTTTTCGCGGAGCGAAGTTCTAAGTTGACGGTCGGCGGCTTTGCGCTCGGTGATGTCGCTGTTAATCTCCAGGACAGACAACGGCTTTCCCGCAGAGTCTAATTGCAGAGTCCATCGGCTCCAGACAGTCAATTTAGTCAGATCGCGCGTGGTGTGAACCACCTCGCCCTCCCAGCGCCCGTTGGCGAGGAGCGCCGCTTCAATGTTGGCTAGCGGCTCGGGATAGATACTTTGCAGCAGCTGCCCGCTAAGCTGCCCCACCGCTTCCGATGGGCTCCATCCGTATTTTTCCGAGGCCGCCTCATTCCAAAAAGAAATAGTCCCGTACAAGGTTCGAACCAGGATGATGTCCTGGGCGAGCTCCAGTAACTGGCTCTGCTGCCGCAGTTGTTCTTCTGCATGCTTACGGTCAGTCACGTCCCTCATTACCTTTGCAAAGGCGCGAAGACGGCTTGCTTCGTCGCGAACGGTGGTCACGACGCCACTGGCGAAAAATCGGCTTCCATTTTTGCGCACATGCCAGCGTTCGTCCTCGGCGCTACCGGTGGCGCTGGCGATTTCCAACTCCTGCCGCGGTTTGCCAGCCGCGATATCTTCTGGAGTGAACAACAGAGCGACCGGCTGCCCCAGGATTTCCGCCTCCTCATACCCGAGCAGCCGTTCGGCCCCGGAATTCCAGCTTGCGATGCGGCCGTCGAGATCCACCTGAAACAACGCGTAATCGCGAACGCTTTCGACAAAGAGCCGGAAGCGCTCCTCGCTTTCTCTCAAATTGCGGATGGCCTGGTTCCGCCGCGTGACATCGCGGAGATTAACCTGTACCACTTGCTGCCCACCGACGGTATACCGGTTGGCAACCAGTTCGGACTCCAGCCGGCTACCGGAGGAGGTAACCAATGGCACCTCCTCAAAGCGAACGACGTCATGGGTTTTGGCATCCGCCACAATCGCGGACGCGGCGCCGGCGTCCTCAAAAGTCTTCATTTCCGGCATCCGGTAACCGACTAACTGATCCCGGCGGTATCCGGTGAGATCGAGGAAGTAGGGGTTTACGTCGGTGAGCCGGTCGGTTTCGGCGTCGAACAGGAGCATTCCATCTTTCGCAGTTTCAAAGAGGCGCTGATAACGGACCTCGGCGGCTTCACGGCGCCTTGTTATATCTTCCATGGCAAGCAGGACCCGGGGATGCTCGTTGTAGCGGGAAATGCGGCGGGCGTTCAAACGGATCGTACGGTGGCCGATGTGGGGAAACGCATGCTGAATTTCGAAGTCCTGAAATGGTTGGTCGCGGAACAAGGCTTCTCCCAGCAATTCCCGCAGACGGGGGAGGTTCCATTGGCCGTTGCCCATGTCGTAAAGGAGTCTGCCTTCCACTTCGTTGCGAGAGACACGAAAGGTTTCGTAAAAGGCGGAAGTCGCCCGCTGTACCCGCAGATCGCCATTGAGGACAAGCAGGGGCTCGCGTAGCGTTTCGATAATGCCCTCGGCGTAATCGCGAGCCTCTTCGGTGGCGCGCAACGTCTTCTTGAGCGGATCGATATCGACGAAAATGATGACGGCGCCGGCAATCCGGTTGTCCACCGTACGGTAGGGACGGATGGTAGTGGAATACCAGCACCCGGCTTTGTCCTGAAGCTCCCATTGCGCGACCGCCAGCGTCTCGATGACGTCGCGGATCGTCTGCGCCATCTTGCCGAGATCGATCTTGCCATCCACCTGCGTCAAAAGGTGGCCTACGTCAATCGCTTTCACATTGACGGCCTTCTCGGCGGCAGCGCTGAATCGCCTTAGCCGCAGGTCGTTATCAACCATGAGGAAGGGGATATCCGCGGCGGTCAGCAGATTCAAGAGATCGTTATTGAGGGTATTTAACTCCTGGTTGCGGTTTTGCAACTCTTCATTGAGGGTGGTGAGTTCCTCGTTGGCGCTCTGAAGTTCTTCCTTAGTGGTGCTCAACTCCTCATTGGTGCTTTGGAGTTCCTCATTGGCGCTGCGAACCTCTTCATTGGCAGCCCGCAATTCCTCGGAACCAGCTTCGTGATCTTCATGGGCGTTACGCAGGGATTCGCGCAGCTCTCCGATTCGCTGCTGCGCCTCCCGCACCTGGGCTTCCAACTGAAGGACGTAGACCGGGGAATCTACAGCGGGTGGCGGGACCGCGGGACTTTCCGGTTCCGGCTTGGGGATCGCCTCTTCGAAGACCACCAGGAAATACCTTTCGCGCGGGGACGCTCCGGCGATAGGGGTAATCTCGAGGTTAATTTCGCGCCGTTCGCCGCGGTGCTCGACGAAAAGACCGGTCTCGCGAATGGAAATATTCTGGCTGGCCGCGGAGGCGAGCGCTTTACGTAACGGCACCCCGAGGCTTTCCCGGGCCATACGCAGCAGATGAAACTTTGCTTCGCCCGGACTGGGCTCCAGGTAGAACCCGGTGTGGCCGCGGAATTGGAGGATCTGCATTTCCGAATTCACCACCACCGCGGCCGGCGCATATTTACTCTGAATCACCAGGTCGGCCTTCTTCTGCAACTCCATGCTACTGAGAACGGTGCGCGCCTCGACCGGGTCGAAACTGACGCGGCTGCCTGCCGCCGCCAGATTCATGGTGAGCCGGACAGGGGACAGCTTCCGGCCATAGATGCGGTGATGCTTATCGACATCCACGAAGAGATCGCTGGCAGTCGTGATCGACTCCGCACTTCCCAATAGGAGTAAACCGGTGGGGTTCAGACTATAGTGAAAAACCGGCAGTACTTTACGCTGCAAAGGCGTGTCGAGATAGATTAACAAATTACGGCAACTGATTAGATCCATGTGCCCGAATGGGGGGTCGTTGGTTACGTCCTGACGGGCAAACACGCAGCCTTCGCGAATCGATTTATTCACCTGGAACCCGCGATCGACCCGTAAGAAAAAGGAGCGCATCCGTTCGGTGGATAGGTCGCGAGAGATGGTCTCGGGATAGATCCCGGCGCGGGCGCAATCGAGCGCTATCTCGCTGATATCGGTTCCAAAGAGCTGAACTTGGGTGGACAATTTCAATTCATCAACCAATTCCCGAAGACAAATAGCAAGGGTATACACCTCTTCGCCGGTGGCGCAGCCGGGTACCCATACGCGGAACGGGTCGCCCGCATTGCGGGTAACCAGCAAATCCCTCAGCAGGCGCGACAGCACCTCAAAGGTTTCCGGGTCGCGAAAGAAGCTTGTGACGCTGATCAGGAGATCGCGATACAGCTCGCGTACTTCGGCGGGCTGCTCCTTCAGCAATTCGGAATACTGAGCAAGATTCCGGGAGCGCGTGACAATCATCCGCCGGCCGATCCGGCGCCGGATCGTGTTCCGCTTATAGTGGCTGAAATCCACCCGGGTCGCATTGCGGAGCACGGTGAAGATCTTCTTGAGCTCGTCATTTCCATCGGGCAGCTTTTCCTGTTCCGGCCGATTCGCCCGAAGCGGCCGGATGAAGGGATGCTCGCTGAGATTCACCAACTCGCCGGCGATCTCCGCGGGGGACAACACATAATCGATGGCTCCGGTGGCGATGGCGTTGCGAGGCATGCCGACATGCTCGGCCGACTCTTCATCCTGGGCAAATGTCAGGCCGCATTCCGCCTTTATGGCTTTGACGCCCAGGCTTCCGTCTGATGCATTGCCGGAGAGTACAATGGCAATGGAACGGCCTCCCTGCACGCGAGCCAGGGATACGAAGAACGCATCGATGGGAAGGTGAAGTCCCGGTTCTCTGTGCACCAGCCGCAAGACACCGTCTTCCAGAATCATGGTGGTATTGGGCGGAATGACAAACACCTGATCCGGTTGTAGCGCCATGCCGTCCTGCACGGTTCGGACAGGCATGCTGGTGGCGGTGGCGAGAATGCCGGTGAGCTGGCTCTCATGATGCGGATCGAGGTGTTGCACCAGCACAAAAGCCATTCCGGTGTCCGATGGCAGCGCCTTCAACAACTGGGTAAACGCGTTTAAGCCTCCGGCCGAGGCTCCTATCCCCACCACAGGGAAGGTGTGGCCGCGGGGCGGGCTGACGTCCGTCTCATTGCCGGCATGCACCAGGATTGTATCCTCTGTCAGGCGCTGATCGCTTTTCTCGCCCTGATTGCGTTCGTCCAAGCCTGACATGATCCGGGTCCTTTCCGATGTTCAATCCGTCATGGAGCCTAAGGGGACGCTCACGCGCAGATGGGTACCGCGTTCCGGATACGATTGTATCTCCAAATTGCCGCCCAACGATCGGGCGCGCTGCGCCATGCTAATCAACCCCAGGCCGTTCCCAGCCTTTCCCGGCTCAGCGTCAAAGCCACGTCCGGTGTCCCTGATACTCAAATCCAGGCTCCCGGGAGTGGCGATGAGAGCGATATTGACCGTGGCCGGACCCGCATGCTTGGCGATATTCTGGAGAGCTTCCTGAACGATGCGGTAAATATTGAGCGAGATCTGGGACGGGATAACTGCCGGCACGTCGCGAACGGAAAATCGAGTCGGCGTAGCATAGCCTTTCTGAAACTCATCGCAGAGCTGCCGGATTGCGGCGGGAAGACCAAGGTGGTCGAGGATGGAAGGGTGGAGGCGGTGTGAGATTTCGCGCAGACTGCGCAAAAGCTCCCCGATGCGCGACAGGGCTCCGGTGAACGCCGGCTTGTGCTGGTTCCGAAAGGAGGCAGGGAGGGCTTTCCAAAGCACTTCCAACTCTATTTGAAGCAGGCCGAGGCGCTGGCCAACGTCGTCGTGGAGGTCCCTTGCCACCCTTTCCCGCTCTTCTTCCTGGACGGAAAAGAGCCGTGCCGTCACGGCACTCAGTTCCTCCTGCGTACGCACCAGCAGATGGCTCGTGGCCTGCGCCCGCTGTTCCCGGTCGGCGGCCAAGCCGTTTTGATGAAGGGCGATTTCAATCGTTGCATGAAGCTCCTGATCGGCGAATGGCTTCACCAGGAACCCATAAGCTTGGGAGCCCCGCGCCCGCTGCATGGTCTCGACGTCGCTGTAGGCGGTCAAAAAAACAGTAGGAATATTCCAACGTTCCCGAACCAGGCGGGCCACTTCCACTCCATCCATGTCCCCGTCGATACCTACATCGGCCAGTAACAAGTCCGGGGCGGCACCCGCTATTTGCAGAAGAGCGGCCTGTCCGTTGGCAACCACGCCGACGACATGATAGCCGAGTTTTTCCAGCACCCGGCGCAGATGGCGGGCTGTGATTGCTTCGTCCTCCAAAACGAGAATGCTTAATTGCCGGGATAAGGTCATGGTCCGTTTCGGTTCAAACTGCGAAGGATGCGAGAGTTGGAAGTTTTTGCTTTTTTATGGTAGCTTACATGCCCATGGTTCTGCGCGACTTCTGAAACGCTCACCCCGGATACCTGTGGGAACTACGGATTGCCTTTGGTTCAGAACCGGCGTAATCTCACGGTCGAGGATATTATGTCCAAGTGCAAAATTTGCGGGGCGGACACGATCCTGATGGTGTATGGTCAACCTCTTTGTCTTAAATGCGACGAAGAGCGAACCCGTCAGGAAAGGGCGAGGGAACGGGGAGCAAACGACAATTACCATACTGAGAGAGGGCGGGCCCCTGACGCCGGCAGGGTCAAAGGCCCATGTGAAGGCCGGAACTAGGTAACCGTTCGTCTGCCGGCAAACATCCGGTAGAGTAACAATAGAACCATGGCGCCCACGATCGACATGATATAACCCGCTGCCTCGCCTTCCCGATACATTCCCATAGCCTTGCCGAGGAAACCCCCGAGCATAGCTCCCGCAATACCCAAAAGGATCGTAACCAGGAAGCCGCCCGGATCGCGCCCCGGCATCA
>DATLCW010000313.1:0-12327 GCA_035526195.1 Bryobacteraceae bacterium | reverse complement strand
AACGCCGCTGTTGGAGCGATTCCAGAGAGGTGGGTTTTGTTGTCAGAAAGGGCCTCCTGTCCTAGCGTATCATATACGCTAGGTAATTTGCCCCTAAAAAAAGAAAACCAGCTGATCTTCACTTTCGAGACGCGCACCCTTCCACGGCTACCGGGTGTTATCCACATCCGCCATGAAGATAGAATAGAAGACTGTGGCGGCAAACGGGTCCGTAGTACAACGCTGGGGCGGCGAATACGCATTCGTCGTCCGGACGCTTCTCATGAAGGACTTCCGCGTCCGCTATCGCAACATGTCCCTGGGAGTGGGCTGGTCTCTCGCCAATCCACTGGTGATGATGGGCGTGCTCACTTTCGTCTTTACCCAGATATTCCCAAATCGCAGCGAGCCGCTTTTCCCCATCTTTGTTCTCTGCGGCATCATTCCCTTTAACTTTTTCACGCTCGCCTGGGCTACCGCCACCACCTCGCTGGTCGACAACGCGTCCCTCATCAAGCGAACGCGATTTCCCCGGGAGGTCGTGCCCGTCACGACGGTGCTGGGAAACTGCGTCCATTTTCTGATCCAGATGGCGCTGTTGCTGGTGCTGGTTCTGATCTTCGGAAAAGGCATCAACATTCATTGGGTCTGGCTGCCGCTGGTGGTGATCCTCGAGATCGTGTTCGTCATCGGCATGGGATTGATGTTCTCCGCCCTCGATGTCTACATCCGCGACATTCGCTATGTCGTGGAATCGGTAAACGTGGTGCTCTTCTGGCTTGTCCCCATCTTCTATTCCTTCACCATCATTCCCCAGAAGTGGGTCGACGTCTATCGCTTCAATCCCATCGCCGCGGTGATCATGGCGTTTCGCAGCATTCTGCTCGATGGCGTCGCCCCGCCGGGTCGGATTATGTTGAACCTCCTGTTCGTCTCGACGCTCGCCATGCTGGTCGGCCTCTTCGTATTCGAGCGCCTGAAAAAGCGCTTTTATGACTATCTGTAGTTCCACCTGCTAAGAGAAAAACCCTAGTCCATACGGAGGCCCTTACCGCCGCGGTAAGCCCTTTCTCTCCCCTCTCTAGTTGTTCGTGTGGATAGGAACACTCGAATAAATCATCTACTCTGGAGTCCAAGGAGCAGAGATGCTGAAGGGAGCGATCATCTGTCCGGATGTCGATCTATCCGAAAAATTCGAAGAATTGCTTGAGGGTATGGTGGCCGTCGTCCGGACCATCCCCATTTATCCAAATGTCACGGAACTGACACGCATGCTGCGCGCCAACGCGCCCCAAGTGCTGTTCCTGAGTATCGAGTCGTTGTCCCGCGCGCTCGAAATTATCGCCGCCGCCGAAACCAGCCTGCCCGGTGTCCAGTTTGTCGCCATCGGCCGCACCACCGATCCTCCCACGCTGCTCGAAATCATGCGCAGCGGCGTGCGCGAGTTCCTCGCCCTGCCATTCCAGCGCCAGAATGTGTACGACGCCCTCGTCCGTGTCAAAGAAGTGCTTGACCGCAAGCCTGTCTCGGTCGAATCTACGGACCTCGTGTTTTCGTTTTTGCCCTCCAAGCCGGGCGTCGGTGCGACCACCGTCGCCGCCAATGCCGCCATCGCTGTCAGCCGGCTGCCCGATCAGCGGCCCCTACTGCTCGATTGCGATATGAATTCCGGTATGGTTCGTTTTCTGCTGCAGATCGAGAACAATTTCTCCATCCTCGGTGCCGCCCAGCGGGCGGTCCACATTGATGGAAATTTGTGGTTTCAGCTCGTCACCGCCTTCGGGCATCTGGATGTGATCCACTCCGGAAAACTGAATCCCGACGTCCGCATGGAGCCTGCCCATCTCCGCCATATCCTCGATTTTGCCCGCCGCAACTACAAAGCCATCTTCGTCGACCTCAGCGGCAATCTGGAGAAGTTTTCGGTCGAGGCGATGCATGAGTCCAAACGCATCTTTCTCGTCGTCACGCCTGAGGTTCCTTCGCTCCATCTTGCCCGCGAGAAGATCAACTACCTTCGTTCCATTGACCTCGGCGACCGGGTCGCCATCCTGTTGAACCGCTGCCAGAAGCGCTCCATCGTCAGTCCCGGTCAAGTGGAAGATCTGCTCGGCCAACCCGTACTCATGACCTTCGCCAATGATTATCAAGGGGTCCAGAAAGCGATGACCGCGGGAAAAGCCGTAGACCCCGGCTCCGAGCTCGGCCGCCAGTTCTCCCAACTCGCGCAATATATGCTCGACAAAAAGATCTCGACCGAGCACAAGAAGAAATTCTCGGAATACTTCTCGCTGCCTTCTACCGCATCCTTGTTCGCCCCAGGAAAGAAAACAGCGAACTAAACGCGGATCATGGCAGTTCAGCACCCCTATATCCCTCTTGGATACGGCCCGAAAGCGCTCTCAGAAATTCCCGAAGCGCTTTCTTCTCCGACGGGCTGAGGCGCAACGGCCGGATCTCCGGATCGAGACTCGGCACTTTCTTTCCGCCCTTGTCATACAGATCGATCACCTCGTCCAGCGTGTTCAGGCTCCCATCGTGCATATAGGGGGCCCGTCCCGCGACTTCCCGGAGAGTCGGCGTCTTGAACAGTCCCGACCCAGTGTCGTGCAACTTCTCGTCGCTGAAATTGAAGCCGACGTGGCAGGCAATACACCCGGCCTTTCCGCGGAACATTTGCAGCCCCTGGATCGCCTCGGTGGTGAGCGCCGTGCGTTCTCCGGCGACGTAGCGGTCATAGGGCGCGTCCCCGGAAAGGATCGTCCGCACATAGGTCGCCAGTGCCGCCGCGAGATCCGCCGCATTTGCCTCCCTTCCGAACACCGCACGGAAGTTGTGATGCCGCACCCGCGCCACCGCGGACTCAAGCGGGAGATCCATTTCCCTGGGATTGGTGATGGGCTGCACCACCTGCTCTTCTAATGTCTTCACCCGCCCGTCCCAGAAGAACGATTTGCCGAAGGCGCGGTTGACGATGGTGGGCGTGCGGCGGTTCCCTCCGCGGGCGTCCACGCCAATGGCCAGCGGTTTGTCATCGGTGAAGGCGCGCCCCGCATCGTGGCAGGTGGCGCAGGAAATGGACCGGTCACGCGAGAGAGCGCGATCCCGAAACAAAGCGCGTCCCAGGGCCGCCTTTTCCGGGGTAATCGGATTGCCGTCAGGCGCCGGAAGGTACGTATCCAGCCCAAGAGGAACCGTAAGGCCGAAGAAGAACGCCAACAGCACCTTCTTATGCTATCAGGCGCTCGTTTGGACATCACTGCAGCCGGTAGCAGGCCATCGTATCTCCATTGCGAAGGAAAATTCTGCCATCGCTAAGCGCCGGGTAAGACCGTACCGTGCCCCCCAGCAATCCATGTTTACTTTGAGCGCTGAATTGTTTGGGATCCGCCTTGGCAACAATCAGTTCTCCATTCTCCTGCAGCACCAACAGAGTATCTCCCGCCAGCGTTACCGTACCAGCTTTGACGCCGCCTTTGCTCCATTGCACCTTGCCCGTCTTGAGATCTACGCATCGCAATTCCTGGCCCTCTTCCTGCCGCCCGTGAAATCCGTACAGGTAACCATTGAAAATTACGCTGGTGGAGTAGTGATTCGAGATCGCATCGTCGGACGACCACAGCTTCCGGTATTGCGTGCCTTTCCCCTCGAGAGCGATGGCTCCTGTTCCATAGCTCGCCGAGAGAAACAGGATGTCCCCTGCAACAACCGGTGTCGCCGCGTTGACGGATGCCTGCGATCGCGCCCGCCACGGCATCTGGTACCTTATCTTGCCTGTCTCCGGATCGATGTCCACCAGTCCGGCGCGCGTTAAAAACAGGGCCCGCTTCAAGCCTCCCAGCGTCGCCACCACTGGTGAGGAATAGGATGCCTCGTCTTCCCCCGCGGTCCACATCACCTTACCGTTGCTCTTATCGAAGGCCACGATGCCGGCGCCCGTTGCGCCCCCGGCGTTCATCAGCAGCCGGTTGCCGTCAATCACCGGCGAACTGGCTGCCCCAAAGTATCCCTTCCTGACCCGGAACTTCGCGTGTGTATCTTCGCTCCAGACCTTCTTTCCATCGGCGAGATTCACGCAATGCAACTGCCCCTCGGCGCCCAATGTATACACGCGCCCGCTGTCGATAAGCGGCGCGGCACGCGGTCCTTCATCAAACCCGAAATCGTCCCGATAGGCGGTGGGATAGGCGTAACTCCAGATTTTCGCGCCCGTCGCCGGATCCCAGGCCTCCACCACCTCATTATTGGACTGGCGGTGGAAGACGATCAGCTTCCCCTGTCCGATCACCGGCGGGCTGAAGCCCTGTCCCACCGGCTTTTTCCAGATCAGCCCGGCGGGCGTCCGCCCCATTCCCATGTAGACGCCATTTCTCCCCGGACCCAGATGCTGGGGCCAATCCTGGGCAACCGTAAAACGCCCCCCACAGCATACAATCAGGAGCATGAGACTCGCCCTGATCGCCTGCGCGTTTACCGCGGCCCTCTTCGCCGAAGACGGTTTCCAGCCCCTGTTCAACGGCAGCAATCTCGACCAGTGGATCGTCGATACTCCCGGATTGTGGCGTGTGGAAAACGGTACGATCATCGGCAAGTCCCCTGGGCTCAAATATAACGACTTTCTGCGTACCAGGAAACACTACCGGAATTTCATCCTGAAAGCCACGTTTCGTATGATCGACCCGTCCGGAAAGGGGAACTCCGGGATTCAGTTTCGCAGCAAGCCGATGCCGGAGTCCCATGAGGTGATTGGCTATCAGGCGGACATCGGACAGCAGTACTGGGGATGCCTCTACGACGAATCGCGGCGGAAGACGGTGCTTGCGCAGGCCAGCGCGGAAGCGATCGCGGCGCTGCGCAAGGACGATTGGAATGAATACGTCATCACTGCCCGGCGCAATCGCATCACCCTCCATCTGAACGGCGTGAAGTCGGTGGAATGGGTGGAGCAGGAGCCCGGCATCGAGGAATCCGGCTTTCTCGCACTTCAGCTGCACTCCGGCGGTCCGCTCGAGATGTGGTTCAAAAACCTCCTCATTAAGGAACTGAAATAGAATGCTCCCGCGGCTGTTTGTCGTTCTGCACCTCGCGGCAGCCGTGGCTCCCGGCCAGCAGACCCCCATGGTGGGTCCGCGGCAGGATCTTGTGTTCCGCGCCGGCCTCGCTCTGGTCCGCGTTGACGCTCAGGTTACGCAAGGGGAACGTCTCGTTTCCGGCCTCACCCGGGAAGACTTCGTAATCTTCGATAATGGCAAACCGCAGCCGGTGATCCACTTCCGCCGGGAAGAGGATCCCATCGACTTAATTCTCGCCATAGACACCAGCGGCAGCATGCGCGGCGCGATTCAGAAAGTGAATGCCGTCGCCCACCACGCGCTTAGCCAGTTAAGAAAAGAAGATCGCGTTGCGGTTTCGCAGTTCACCTTTCGTACGCGCACCGTGCAGCCTCTCACACAGAACTTTTCGCTGGTGGAAGACGCCATAGAAGCGATCTGCGGCAAGCCCTTTCGCGGCGGCACCAACATTCACGGCGCGTTGAGTCATGCCGCCGGCTACTTGATGGAGCAGCCACGCAACATCCGGCGCCGAGCCATCCTTTTGATCACCGATGGCAAGAGTCCCACGTTCACGAGCAAGAGGAAGGTGCTGGAGAGAATCTGGGAGGCCGATGCCGTACTCGATGCCTTGCTCGTGAAGCCTGTAGGACGCCAGTTCACCCTGTTTCAAAGATCCGTAAACGTGTCAAAGCTGGTGGAAGAGACCGGCGGAGATTTGGTGAACGCGGAGAATATCGGGGCGAGCTTTGAGCGGATCGTCGAGCGCATCCGCCGCCGCTATAGCCTCCATTATGCATTGCCCCCCGGCCGCGAGGGAGACCGGCACACCGTCAGAGTCGAGTTAACGGATTCCACCGCGAAAGCGCTTCCGGGCGCCCGCGTGAAAGCCCGCAAAGGCTACGTGTGGAACGCTGTGCCCAGCGATTCCAGCGCCGGCATCAGTTCTCTCCGCAGTTCCCCCACCGAGCCGTAACGATCGGCGGCATCCGGAGCCACGCATCTGCGCAAAATGGTCTTTAGCGGCTCATCCACGTCTTCATTCCCGGCTTCGGGTAGCTTCCCGCTGATGGTTTCCAATACGGTCCGTCCAATCATCACGCCCAACAGGATGCACCAGGCGCCATAGAGTCCCCAGCAGTAAAGAATCAAATGATAGTGAGGTTGACCCTTCCGCCAGAACTCGAAATAGGGATGGAACTCCTGCGGCCAACGGCCGCCACAAATCCGAGGGGCGCGGCCATCGAATTCCAGTTCACCAGCATCGCCACGCCGGCCAGGAACAGCACCACGCTGGAACCGGGCAGCGGCATCCGGTCGTGGAAAAAGGAGCCGCCGGCTTCCGCCCTTGCGCGCAGCCAGATCTCCCTCTGTGCGCCGGCGCGCAGGCTTGTGCCGGCAACCGAGCGCAGAGCCAACCCCAGCCCGGCCTCGGAGGAAACCGGATCTCCGTTCAGACCACTGTGGAAACGTAGAATCCGTCGCCGAGATGCTTTCCCTGCCGGCCGAAGTCCGTCGTCCGGATCCCGCGGCCGAGAGCGCGGCGAATGCAGTGGTACCCCGAACTGGCCTGGTATTGGCCATGCCGATTCTATCGGCAGAACTTTAGCGTTGACTACAGTTGGGTTTGCTGCGCAAGCATGCGAGTCTGCTTCTGTCAAATTCTCAGATGAGCTCGCCGGGTTGGTATCATCGGAAGCGAACGAAAGCCGGAGCGGCAGATTCAACTCGCATTAGGCTGCTCCGGGAGGAGGAGAACTTGAACCGGCACGTTTTGGTTCCTGTTAACGGAATATTTACACAGTAGTTTTCGTCCGGACTGCGAGTATCTGGAAGGGCAAATCGTCGAGCGTAATGTGGGAGAGCGGGATCATGCGAAAGTGCAACGCGCCTTAATTACCTGGTTCCACCAGCGGCGCCACGAGTTTGGATCGCATGTGTTTCCTGAACAAATGGTGCAGGTTCGTCCGAACCGCTTCCGCGTGCCGGATGTCTGCCTGGTGTTAGGCGAGGAGCCGCCCACTCAGATCTTCACCGTCCCTCCGTTTCTTTGCATTGAGATTCTCTCGAAAGATGACCGGATGATAGAGATGGAAGAGCGGATCTCCGATTACATGGAATTCGGCGTACCCTGCGTTTGGGTCATCGATCCCAGGACGCGGCGGGCATGGATCCACACTCCGGAGGACGGCGTGAGGTGCGGGACGGAGTCCTGCGAACCGTACTCCCAGAGATCGCCACGCCTCTCAGCGAGCTGTTTGATTAACCTCATACCACGTATGACGCTCTCAGGCATGCAGATGATTTCCACGGTCACTTGGCCGCCATGTCCTGCGAGGGTAAGCCCCAATGCTTTGATGCTGAGATACTCAAGGCATGTCCCGCATTCCCCTGTTAACCCTCTTGCTGGCACTCGTCCCGTACGCCGCTGCCCAGCAGCCGTTACGCGTCGCCACATTTCAAGTGGATGTAACTCCGCCCCTTGGTGCTCCTCTCTGCTGCGATGGCGGAGTTAAGGCGGCGGAAAGGATCGTAGATTCGTTAACGGCTCGAGGCTTGATTCTCACCGGCGCCGGCAAGCCGATCGTGCTGGTGGCGGTCGACTGGGAAGGAATCGCCAACGAGGGTTGGGACGAGTGGCGGAAAGCGATTGCCAACGCCGCCGCCACCGATGCCGATCGCGTGACGGTGAACACACTCCACCAGCACGATGCTCCGGGGTATGACCCGCGCGCCGATCAGTTGGCGGGTGAGACGGGGCTTGGCGGCAAAATATTCCACCGCGAGTTCTCCCGCGAGGCGCTCAAGCGAACGGAAGCGGCGGTGCGCGCCGCCGCGGCCAAGCCGCTGGTGGTAACGCACCTTGGTCTCGGGAAGGCGAAGGTCGAGGGCGTAGCATCCAATCGCCGTATCCTTGGAGACGACGGCAGAATACGGTTTGAACGCATGAGCTCCTGCCGTGTTCCTGAAGTCCGGGATGCTCCCGAGGGAGTCATCGACCCTTACGTTCGCACAGTAAGCTTTTGGCAGCGGGAACGCCCGCTGGCCGCGATCACCTATTACGCCACGCATCCCCAAAGCCACTACGGACAAGGCGGCGTGAGCGCGGACTTCGTGGGCATGGCCCGCACTCTCCGCGAAACGGCTCTGCCTGGAGTGGCGCATATTCACTTCAACGGAGCCGGTGGAAATATAGCGGCCGGTAAGTACAACGATGGTTCCCCCGGGATGCGGCCCGTGTTGGCCCGCCGCCTCGCGGATGGAATGGCCGCCGCATGGAGCGCGACGGTGAAAGTCCCGATCCATGCGGCGGACGTGGGTTGGCGTGTGCTGCCGGTGGCGCTGCCTCCCTCTGCCGCCTTGCGCGACCAGGCGGAACTGGCGGCAAAGATGCGGAACACGGAACTGCAGCAGCGCCTGCGCCTGGCCGCGGCGCACGATCTGACATGGATCAAGCGCTACCAGGAGCAGCGGACGATCCCGCTTTTCCTCTTAACGTTGGGCCCCGCCAGCACCCTGTACATGCCGGGTGAGTTATTCGTGGAATACCAACTGGCCGCCCAGGCGGTGCGCCCCGATGCATTCGTGGCCATGGCTGCCTACGGCGACTATGGCCCAGGCTATATCGGCACCCGCATCGCCTACTCGCAAGGCGGCTATGAGACTGGTTCGGTCTCGCGGACAGCGCCGGAGGTGGAGGATGTGTTGCTAACGGGAATCCGCAAGCTCTTACAGTAACATCGTGCTTCAGCAGGCAAGAAACCTGACGTGCTTTTGGCGGCCGTATTCGAGGATGCACTCGTCGGCCGTCACCAGCGTTGCCCCCAGGTGGCGGGCGGTCGCGACGAGTAAACGGTCGGCGGGATCGCCGTGGAATTCGCCGGGCAGATTGCTGGCTTCCATGGCTGCCTCCGGGGTAAGCGGGATCAACGTAATACCCTCAGTCTTCAGCGCATCGTTGACCCATTGAACCTTGTCGTTATTTATGCGCACGCGTCCTTTTGAAGCAAGCATACCGAACTCCCAAATAGAAATAATCGACACTACACAATCGTTGCGTCGCATCGCTCTTTCAATCGCCTGGCGGCTTTGACGTTTAAACTTGCGGTCATACCCAAACTGAAGCCACAGCCAGCAGTGAGTGTCTAACAGAAGTGGTTCAGACATCCTCGCAGCAGTTCCATTTCTCACCAGTTGAAAAGATGTCGCCGATTATTTCGCCAGTGCCTTTCATCCATCCAAAAGCGGAACGGGGTTTGGCCGCTTTCATCGGCACCAGCCGCGCCACCGGCTTACCCCGCTTGGTGATCACGATCTCCATGTGATTATCATGAACCTCATCCAGAAGTGCGAGGCACTTGGCTTTGAATTCCCCGGCGGCAATCAATGTGGGCATATGTCTATGGTCATGTTACCATCCTCACGGCGCCGTATAGACTACTTTACCGTCCACCACGGTAAGCAGCGCCTCGATCTCTTTGATCCGGTCCACCGGACAGGTGAGATAGTCATCGGAAATCACCACCATATCCGCGAGTTTGCCGGGTTCGATGGACCCTTTGATCTTCTCTTCAAAAGAAAGATAGGCGCTGTTCAAAGTCCATAGCCGCAACGCCTGCTCCCGCGTCAAAGCTTCCGATGGATTGACCGGCGTGCCGTCCACGGTCTGACGCGTAATGGTCATCCACATCGCCCAATACGGATTGTACGCATTAATCGCTTTGCGGGAATCAAAGCGGATCATATGATCGGACCCGCCCGCCACCACCACTCCCTTCGCGAGCATGGTCTTGAGCGGTTGAAATTGTTTCATGCGCGCCGGCCCAAACACCGCCGCCAGGGCGGGTGCATCAAAGTAATACCATTGCGGCTGGCAATCGAAAGCCACGCCAAGCCGCGCCGCCCGCTCAATCGACTCCGGGCTGGGAAAGTTGCCATGAGTGACAGTGAAGCGCCGCCCCCGGATCGATTTCTCCTTATCGGCTAATTCATAGGCATCGAGCAGTATGTCGATGGCGCCTCCGCCCGTAGTATGGGCCGTCATCTGCCAACCGAGGCGGGTCGCCGTGCGCGCCATCTCCAGCAGGTTTTCTTTCGGAACCGAAAGCACTCCGCGATAGCCGGGATCTTTGTATCCGTAAATTTCCGTGTGCTCCCCATAAGGCTCGCGAAGGTAGGCGGTGCCAATCAGAATGCCGCCATCGGCCACCGTTTTGAGCGATCCGGTGCGGAACCACTCATCGCCGGATCCGGTGACGAAGGGGATGCGCTCAATCTCACGGCGCACGTCTTCCGGCGAACCCTGCGCGGAGATGAGATAGGTGACGTAACTGCGGACGGTCAGCTCTTTGCGGCGGTTCAGCTCCTGATAGGTGCGGAACCCTTCCGGACCCTGGCCGCGATCGATTACGCTGGTGAAGCCTACGGAGTTGTAGGCCTTTTGCATGCTTTTCAAGGCCCACAACTGATCTTCAGCCGTGGGAGGTTTGGCGCGGCGATATACTCCCAAGAGTTGGGGGGCGCCCAGCACCAGACCATTGGGTTCGCCATTGGCATCCTTGATGATTTTTCCGTTCCCGGGCTGCGCTGTATCCCGTGTGATGCCGAGCTTCGCCAGCGCTTTGGAATTCAACACGGAAGCATAGCCGTTGTCGGTCAACGCGATGTGATCGGGGGCCGCCTCATCCAGCTCATAGCGCGTTGGATAGCGGCGATCCTTGAGACGGGTGGAATAAACTTTCGGAATAAACAGCACCTGGTCGAGGGGCGCGGTGGCGGCGAGTTTCTTCAAATGCGCCTTCACATCGGCAATCGAATTCATCACCGGCACCGGACCATTTTTTTCGCTCAGCGCCGCGCTGATGGGATGAACATGGCTGTCAATCAGCCCCGGCAGGACGGTCTTGCCTTTCAGATCGACCCTGCGTGTAGCGGGTCCGGCTGTGTGGAGAACTTCCGCGGAAGAACCGGCCGCTAGAAATTTATTTCCGCGAATCGCTACCGCCTCCACCACTGGCCGCTGATCCCAAAGCGTAACAAATTTCCCGTTGTGATAGATGGTATCCGCGGGTTGGGCGGCGGCGGATTGTGCAAAAAGGAGAATCAGAAAAATCATGGGGCTACTTCGTTTGCGCCATTCACAGCGCGGGTAATGTAAATATCGGGAGGAACGCCGGTCGCTTCGCGAAAAGCGGCGGCAACCTCCATCTGAAACGCCGCGGCGTGTTCCGCTTCCATCAGATTGATGGTACAGCCGCCGAATCCGCCGCCGGTCATTCGGGCTCCATAAACGCCAGGCTGCTTGCGGGCGATCTCCACCATCAGATCCAGCTCCGCGCAGGACACCTCGTACAGATCGCGAAGGCTTTCGTGAGATTCATACATGAAGCGGCCAAACAGAGCCGCGTCGCCGTGTTGCAACACTTCGGCCGCGCGTTCCGTACGCTCAATTTCCTGGATCACATGAAGCGCGCGCATGCGGACCTGCTCGGGCAATTCGGTCTGGCTCAAAGACTCAAGGGTAGCGTCGCGAAGAGAGGCCACGCCCAGCAGCATGGCGGCGGTTTCGCAATCCTCACGGCGGTTGTTGTACTCGCTCGAAGCAAGTTCGTGCTTCACCATCGTATTGCAAATGGCCATTGTGAGACCGGCCGGAAGAGCCACGGCATGATGCTCCATCGACCGGCAATCGAGGAGCACGGCATGGTCTTTTACGCCATGCAAAGAGATGAATTGATCCATGATGCCCGAACGCATGCCGACAAACTCGTTCTCTACTTTCTGGCACAGCGCCGCCAGTTCGAGCTTCGGCAGGTCTTGGCCGGCAATGTGCAACAGCGCCAGCGCCGACGACACCTCCAATGCCGCCGAGCTGCTGAGCCCCGCTCCTAGCGGTACGTTGGTGCGAATCGTGAGATTGGTCCCTCGCAGCTCACAACCGGCCTGCTCCAAAGCCAGCGCCACGCCCTGGATGTAATCGGACCATGCGTGCCGCGCCTTTGCCTCCCGATCGTCGAGTGAGAAGCTGAACCCGTCTTCGAAGTACTCGGATCGGGCGTGAACGGTCCGGTCGGCGCGAGGCGAAGCGGTAGCTGTGGTGGCAAACTCGATGGCCGCCGGAAAAACGAAGCCGTCGTTATAGTCGGTGTGCTCGCCGATCAGATTCACGCGGCCGGGCGCGCGAAACGTCCGTGTCACTCCCCGCTCCTGCGCGCCCGCAAGGCGGCGCCGAGCATCAAAACGCCGGTGAGGATAAGCACCCATCCCCAGCACACATTCACGTTGATCCCAAGAGAGC
>DATLCW010000298.1:0-3752 GCA_035526195.1 Bryobacteraceae bacterium | reverse complement strand
AGGTGATCAGATTGCGATCGGAAGGGCTATCAAAAATACCAATGCCGCGGTCGTCGTCGTCCTTGATGCGGAAGATCTTCTGCTCAAACACGCCGTAGATCCCGTCATCGCCGCGATGTTGTGCGGGAATTCCAGCGCTGGGATCGGCAAGGGATATCCCTCTGCTGTCAAAACGCTCGTCGTTGAAGTCGGCAAGATGCCGCCAGCCGCCAATCTTCGCTTTTCCATCGAGGCCGGGGTCGCCCTTCTTCTCATTCCAGAGAAACTGGGCCTCGCCTATGAAAAGCGGGGGGTCGTTCACCCGGAAATTGACGCCATACCGATCGCGTAGTTGCGGATCGCTAAGGCCTGCGCCTGCGGCGTTGCCATCAAACACGGCACCCAGAATCGTGACATTCTCCGAGACCTCCGCGCGCACACGCGCCCCCATGGCTGAAAGCGGTGGAGACGGCCCCCCGCTCGGAAGGTTCAGCGAAAGTCCCGCATTCCAGCCGAGCGAGGCGTTCGTGAAAACATCCGTATACTTGGCGGTCATAAATTCGTAGTCGGCAGCGAGCTGGCCCGCGCGCAGGGCGAGATGGGACCCCCATTTTTGCTCGAACCAGATCTCATAAAGTCTTGTGGTCGGAATCGCTTCGATGCCGCTTACGACCATATAGTTGTTCAGCGACCCCCGCGAGAGGCCGCCCCCATCGATCTGAAAGACATTGGCGTGAAATGTCAGCTGTTGTAATCCAATCAGCTTTTCCAGATCGACATCGACGGCAAAGTTGATGCGGTCTTCGTAGACCGATCCGCGTTTGAGGCCGCCGCTTGTGTTGCCCAATATTTCGCCGATGTAGGTGGTGGCGAATTTAACGCCATATTGCTCAAAGGGGTTGGGCAGCAATGCGAGGGTCCGTTCATCAACCGTACTTTCACCGGTGTCCGGATCGGTCGGCTTAAGGTCGTCAGCCTTTTTGTCCTCCTGCGCGAAGCCGGGGCTTGCCATGAGCAGGCAGATTGCGAGCGCCAGTGTTGCGCTGCGTATGCCGATTCCAATCAGTGTTCGAAATGGCTTCAACATTAGTGACTTATGAAATGGACGCCGATCCGTCCTTCCTTGCGCCAAACGACTCGGCAGTGAAATTCAACATGATCCGCTTCTATCACCAAGACGAAGTTTTCGGGGATGCCGATCGGGGATGTCACGTCGAGCGCGGCACCCGCTAGCGACAGGTTCCGGACGGCACAATCAATCACACCACCGCCGGATAGGCAGATTTTGCCAGCCTTGAGGAGCCTGCGCCGCGCTGTGTTTCTTTGCTCTTCCAAAGCCCATCTCCAGGGAACCCGCCCCCGTCTGACTCAACCGGTGACCCAGCCCTTAGTACAATATCGGGAAAAAGGCGCAACTCGGCCGGGAACAAGTGGAAATCGGCGGCGTTTTAGGGGAAATGATCGAATGGCTAGGGCAATCATGAATTACTTGGCAGCTCTCACCTTGGTTCTTCTGGCGACGAATGCCTTTGCAGCGGAAGCAACAACCAACAAGCCTGTTGAAGATTGCTCCAAGCAGGTATGGCCGAACTTTTCGACGGCCTGTCTGCGGAACGCCGATCAGGCTGTCTCTGTGCGCCTGGTGAGTACAACTGCGCGCTAAATTGCATCGCTTTCCTGGCATGATGAACAGGGGCCTTCCAGCGACACGGGTCAACGGTTTGGGCCGATGCCAAAGCAACCTGGACCTAAGACTACGAACGCTAATACGAAAACCGTCCGGTTTGAGCATGGCCTGCCGGCACGATTGATAGGCATCGATGGTACGTGGCGCAGGGAATGCATCGTCACAGATGTGTCTGATGATGCGGCCCGGCTTGCAGTCCTATCGCCGATAACGGGTCTGCAGCTCTCTTTTTATCGTTCTCATCGATTGGACTGGCGTTTCGTCGCTGCGAACTCGCCTGGGTTAACGGAGACCAGCTTGGTGTAACATTCCTCAGACGCGGTCACCGCCCCAAACAGGATGCCCAATAGAGACACCGTCGCCAGATGTTCGAAATTTTCAAATGCCCCTCCGTCCAATGCAAAGGCCTCCAGAGTGGGACTGGAGGCTTTACAACCTAGCTGGGGTACATCCGCCCGTGGTCTGGATACGGGATAATTAGGAAGTCGTCCCGCCGTTCCTCGCGATCAGCGAGCTACGTCGCCTGCCTGAACTTACGATATGCATCGATCGCCTTGTTCGAAAGCATGAGACGGCGTTTTTCACCCCGCAGCAGCACTTGATGGTGCCAAGAAGAACTTCAGCCGTCTGCTGCGGGTCTTCGATTTCACCGGCGGCATCGAGGAAGTTCCAGGCTATCTGGAGCGAGTTCTCAACGAGGATTGGAAGCGGTTCTGTCATGAGAAAAGAACCCGAGGTTGGGCATCAGTCCTCTGGACCGCATTGCCTTCTCCACTTCACCGCGAGTGAGAGATAGTGCTGGTGAAGCCGATGATAGAGGGCTTTCTTTTCAGGATCAGTGGCCTGATCACGCACGACCGCCGCCTCGGCGGCATCCATTCGCAGACGTTCCAGCGAGGCTTTGTAGTCCTGCATTACCGGCCCGGCTTCTCTGCGCCTTGTGGAGGCTGCAGGCCCGGTGATCTCAGCCACTCATCAATGTGAGACGCTGTCTCACTTTGCCGTATCCGCCTCGCAAGGTGGTCACGCTCGGAGCCTGGAGGCAGCGTAGCGAGCTTCGTTCTCAACTGCTCCACGTCCTCCATCAGGCGGAGGGACAGACTTAAGCTTTGTTCGAAACGGCGCCGCTTCAACATGCGCTGCTCCTTTCCGGAACAGGAAGGGCGGGACGCTGTGATGGGCGATCTCATCACCGATATAAGCCGAGAACCGCGCGGTGACGCAAAGATAATCCATCGACCCGCTGCGGGTTCCACCCTTGAGTTCTTCAAGTACAATTCGCGAGAAAAGCGGTTCGCAGATCGGCAAAAGAGTTAATCGCTCATGTTCTCGAATGTCCTCATGACGGCCGCGACATGCGCGCCGACATAAGGTTTGGGTAGGAATATCGCGTTCGAGGGGATCTCAAGCGGGCGCAGTTTCCCTGTGGTTATAATGATGTGGACCGGCGGCCACCTATCCCTGACGGCAGCCGCCAGCTTAAGGCCGTCCATGGAACCGGGCATATCGATATCCGTGAAAATCAGCCGGATATCCGGGCGCGACTCCATGATGGAAATCGCCGCATCGGCGTCACCGGCAGCAAGCACTGTTAACCCGGCAAGCTCAAGTTCCTCGGCCACCAGCTCCCTGATTAAAAGCTCGTCCTCGACGACCAGCACCGTGGCCATTCCACTCTCCGGTGGGTTACACAAACTATCCCTATGCCCCTAAACAACAATTTTCATTTTTGTTCCACGCTTAACGTTGTAGGTGACCGGACAGCCAATTTTAGAGCGGCGCCGCAAAGGCGATGCGGACGGCGGCTCGTCCTACGGCAGCGGACTGTCGGCGCCGGCGTTTGTGCGGACTTCATCCTTCTCGACAATTTGCAGGCGGATCATTACGGGTAGCTGCCATGGTGACATCCACGGAAAACGATCCGCATGATTTGTGCCGCTTCGTCGAGGCACAGGGTCCCTTATTCAACCAGGCGCTTGCCGAGCTTCACCGTGGTAAAAAGCAAGCTCACTGGATGTGGTTCATCTTTCCGCAGGTGGAGGGGCTGGGATCGAGCAGCATGGCCCAGCACTATGCGATCCGATCG
>DATLCW010000272.1:0-7283 GCA_035526195.1 Bryobacteraceae bacterium | reverse complement strand
GCATCTGCGAATAGCGCCGCTAGACTGTACCTCGTTATCGAATTGGCCCGCTTGGACGCGAAACGCCGCCGGGTGTCCCACAGTTCCTATTCCTGCTGAGGGCGCGGGAGGGTTGGCTATGGGCTAGCGGTTTGCTGATTTGTCGCCGCGATCCGGGCGCATGACGTGATAGCACGCCATGCGCGGGGGTGTTGGTGTGTCGCACCGGCTCCTTG
This sequence comes from Bryobacteraceae bacterium, assembly GCA_035526195.1. Classification (GTDB taxonomy): domain Bacteria; phylum Acidobacteriota; class Terriglobia; order Bryobacterales; family Bryobacteraceae; genus CADEFT01. Next base: position 7,068 of record DATLCW010000272.1, on the reverse strand, counting down.
GGAGACGTTTCCAATGACAAAACCGGCAAGACTGCGGGTATTTTATGTGGGCACTAATGACCACTACAAGCGATTTGAGGGCTATTTGGTAACGTTTGAGAACCGCTCGGCTGCCAGCTTAATATCAGGTGTTAAGCATTAGGCCGATTGAGCGACTCCACTTTAACGCGCTTCGCGCGCACGCTGTTCGAAGACGGCTCTCGACTCAGCGAACTGCGCAAGCACGTGCTTCCGTTCCTGATCCGAGCGCCAGCCCGGGTGCTGTTGCGCTTGTTGAGTGATGGCGTCAATCCAACGGATGAAATACTCGGCGTCGCCTTTGGATCGGATCGGGCGGTCGCCGGTATAGACATATATTGGACTGGTCTCGGCTACGACATAGCCATCGTCGACTGGGTGGCTGCGGGCTCCGCCGGCACGCAGGGTCAACCAACCACTCTCTTTCACAGTCAAAATCTTTTTCATACGAAGGGTTCGCGCGTCACTCCTGAGGGACACGGTTTCGATTGGTTTCCCATTCCAGAAGATCTCAAGCTTTTCGATGGGCACAATCGAATCCAGTTGCGAAACAGCGGTTACCGTGCCGCCGTGACCGGGCAAATGGATCTCTCCGCCAGGGAGGTGGCCGTTTACCTCGAACTGCAGGAGCGGACCATTCGTCACAAACGTACGGCCCGCTCGAATGGCTTCGACCCAGGCGTCCCAGGAGAGACCGGCGCCCAAGTATGCGTAGACCCGGCTCGATCCCATAATCGCTGTAGCATTGAGGTTGATGATCGAGTCTTCGCCGGCCGAGGCGGTGACTTGGAATCCACAGTTCAGGGCGCGGTGCCAGACAGGAGCCGTGTGGGTGAAATACCCGCTTCGCATCAGTACTTCGAGGTAAGTGAATGAGCCGAGAGCCAAGTCGACGGGAAATCCTCGCGCCGCTACGTGCCCTAAGTGTGAAACAGTCCTCATCCAATCACCACTCTCCGGATCCTGCGACCACGGATGGGCGTAGCCGCCAACGGCGCCTTGTTTTTTTGCTAATCGGAATATGTCCGTATTGCTCGGGTACAGGCTCTCGATTCCGCTGCCTTCGTAACCGGTGGTGAATGGGGAAATGAGATGGCGAGTCAGATTAATGAAGTTCAGGTGACCATAAAAGGGTGGCCTGTACTCCTGGCCAAAGGAGAGCAACTGCGTCCCTGTAGACAGTTGGTGTGCGCCGGCCTCGTAGTACTGATGGTCGAATATACGGTGATCCTTGTTAGCGACCTTCGCTCCGATGACGTTCAGCCATTCAGCCTTTGCCAGCATCATGAGGTTCGCGGGGGTATTGCGCAAGTTGCCCCCATAGTTCATGTGTATGTGGTCGCTCCCGCTGTACCAACCGCCAGCGTTAGGATTGGCGATGCGCCTGGGCGTTAGCAGCACCGTAGTTAGCGCTCCAGGTCGAATCTCCGCTTCGTGAACCGCCGGTTGATATTCGATCCCCCGCACAGCTTCCACACGTACTTTCCCCGGCGGTAGGTCGACGACAAAGCGGTTGGCGGCATGGAAATAGTCGCCATGTTGAGAGGTCGCCGACATACGTTGAAAAGCGTGCTCGGGAGCGTACGTCTTGCCATCCGATGCTTCGAGGTAAATGCGCGCCGCGGCGGGCTGATCCCCCTCGCGGAGTTGCACCTCGAGTTTACCCATAGGGCGTCGATAGACCCGCCGTTCGATGCGCACTGACATATCTTCTCCGCCATAGGTACGGAGTAGCCGGAGCTCGGAATAACCCAATCTGTTAGAGATGTAGGCGATCCGTTCGCTGTCGGGCGACAACGCTGGATCAAAATGGTCCCACTCCCCAAACGTGAGCTGATACGGTTCGCCTCCGGACGAAGGCAAAACATATAAGTTGTTGTATTGGCTCCCGCGATGTGAGCTGTAGAAGATCCGCTTGCCGTCGTGCGACCATCGGGGGCGCGTTCGATAGAGCGTTTCTTCACGGTGGATCATGGTGCCCAGACGCATGCCATCAGGCCTGACCGGCATGCGCCACAGTCCGCCAGAGCCTAGCGGAATTCCCCGGTTGGAGACGAGGATCAACTCCTTGCCATCGGGCGACCAGGCAGGTTGAATGTGATCGTCGAACCGTGTGAAATACAAGCGAGCGCGGCCAAAGTCGTGCTGATTTGTGAGCCGGACTATACTTCCTACTCTGCCCTGCTCAAAGGGCAGGTAAAGGATGTGAAACTGACCTCGAGGTTCCTGACGAACGAAAGCGATCTTGCTGCCATCGGGCGACCATTCGGGATCCAGATTCAAGTGGCTTCCGGAGGTCAAAGGGGTGCTTTCCCCTGTCGTCACATTCAGCAACATGAGATTCACACCCTGCGAATCCTCCGCCGTGTAGACCATCCATCGACCCGACGGCGACCATGCGGGTGCTGAGTCATAAGTGGCGTTTGCGGTGAGTTCGTGAGCCACCGATCCATTGGCTGCGATCTTCCATATAGAACCAGACATCGAGAAGGCGATCTCTTTGCCATCCGGCGACCAACAAGGGCGCCACGGAGTGCCTGCGGCGGGAGGCACGTAGTAGCTGTACATGTATCCGGTGGCGAACAAGGACCGTTGGGCCGCGTTTGTGGAAGGATGTAATTCAACCAGAAGGAAGACCGTCAGCAATATTGATGCACGCATATGTATATAGTATACAACCATGGTCGATCTTACCTCGCTGATTTCGCAAAATACGCAGCCAGGCCGAACAAGATCAAGCGTAGTGTTTGTTATCCTTTAAAGCGCATTGCGTAGCCTTGCTACGGAAGCCAGATTTATGGATATTGGATCCAACTTTCATTTGTTTGAACACTTCCTGGAAAGCCGCTTCCGTTCCACGGACCCGCAAGTGGCTGCCCGTCTTTGACAGTGTTGATGTATGTCGGTGAGCATTGCCCGCCCTCCGTTCCGTTCGATAAACTAGCTAATAACAAAAGCAGCATGCAGACATCCGCCATTCTCGCGATCATCCTGTTGACCAAAGCCATCCACGCGGCCGATGACGTTGAGTTTTTTGAAAAGCGAGTGCGGCCGGTGCTGGCCGCGAACTGCTATTCCTGCCATGCGGCAGCCAAGCAGTTCGCCGGGTTGCGGCTCGATTCCCGAGAGCACGTATTAAAGGGAGGGCAAAGCGGCCCCGCCGCAATCCCCGGCAAGCCCGCCGAAAGTCTGTTGATCAAAGCGGTGCGGCATGAAGGGCCCAAGATGCCCCTGGGAGGAAAGCTGAGCGCGCCCGAGGTGTCTGCGCTCGAAGATTGGGTTCGACAGGGTCTGCCCTGGCCGGAAGATAAAAACGCTGTAAAGTCAGGCGCCGGCGCCCCTGCTTTCTATCAGAAGCTGATTCGTGAGCACTGGGCGTTCCAGCCCGTACGAACGTCGAAGGCGCCCCGAACCAGGGGCAATCCTGTCGACGCTTTTGTCCGGGCGAAGCTGGAGGCGGCGGGGTTGAAGCTTGCGCCCCCGGCCGGGCCCCGCGACCTTGCCCGGCGAGTGTCGAATGTCCTTACCGGGTTGCCGCCGGATCAGCCCGATAAGCATTCTCTCGCGCCCTACGAAGCGTATGTAGACCGGCTGCTCGCTTCGCCGCACTTTGGCGAACAATGGGCACGTCACTGGATGGACGTGGTCCGCTATGCGGAAACCTATGGCTATGAGTGGAACTATGAGATTCATGGCGCGTGGCGGTATCGCGATTACCTCATTCGCGCGTTCAACAGCGATCTTCCCTACGACCAGTTTGTTCGGGAACACATCGCCGGCGACCTGCTTGCAAAGCCGCGCACTCGCGAGAATGGCAAATGGAATGAATCCGTCGTGGGAGCCACGTTCTTCCGCCTCGGCGAGATGGGCCATGACGACTGTATTCAGTTCCGTGAGCTTCGGACCGACGTGGTAGATAATCAGATCGATACGCTGACGAAAGCTTTTCAGGGGCTCACAGTATCTTGCGCGCGCTGTCACGATCACAAAATCGACCCGATCCCCACCGAGGATTATTACGCGCTTTACGGAATACTCAACAGCTCGCGCCCGGTGACCCGAACGCTGAATCTGCAAGGTCCCAGCGAGGCATCGCGTTCGCGGCTGCTGCAGTTGAAGGGCGAGATCCGAAAGCAATTGGCCGACGCCTGGTTGAAGGAAACGTCGTTACTCAGCCGTCAACTCGCGGCCGCCTTCGCCTGGCGCACCGACGCTAAAGATGGAGCCCTCGCCGCCGCACACCTGGACCCGCTTCGCGTCAATCTTTGGCTGAAGCTGCTCGACCGCAAGAAAGTGGATCTCGATGACCCGCTGTATCCTCTCGCGCAAATGGCCGATTCCAAAAAGCCGGCCGAAACGTGGACGGATCTCATCAGCCAGTACAAGAAGGAAATCGCCGAAAGGGCTGTTTATAACCGCGAGAAGTTCATCCAGGTGGGCGGCTTTGGAAAGGAGCTTCCCGCGGGCTGGAGCATGGATGGTCTGGGCTTGTTGGCCGGACCTTCCCAAAGTGGGGATTTCGGAGTTGCTACAGAAGGGTATCAAGCCGTCTCCGGCATCTTTCCCTCGGGTTTATTCACCAATCTGCTCTCGGATCGCATGAATGGCGTGCTTCGCTCCCCACTGCTTCCCAAGAATAAGAAGTTCCTCAGCATGCAGGTGATGGGAGGCAACTCCGGCGCGCAGCGCACCATTGTGGATCATTGCGTCATCGGCGAAGAGCACCAGATCCTGGATAGTCCCGCGCTGAAGTGGATCACGATAACCACCAGGAACGAACAGCAGCTTCCGGTGTATGTCGAGTTGAACACGAAGTCTGACAATCCTCGATTGCCGGAACGGCCGGGCAAGTTTAAGAGCATGCCCAGCGAAGCGTCCCAGCGTTCCTACTTTGGAATCACCCGAGCGTATCTTCACGACGAGAAGATCACTCCGAAAGCAGACCTCAGTCACATGCAGCGGCTCTTGGGCAGCCCGCCGCCGGCGGAATCGACTGCCCAGGCGCAGCTCTTTCAGGATGCCGTGCAGGGTGTGGTGCGGGCCTGGCGGGAAGATCATGCGTCTGAAGAAGACATCGTGTGGCTGGACTGGCTTCTCCGCGAGCAGGTGATCTCGAACTCGCGCCATCTGACGCCTGCCCTGCGTGCGCTTACCGATCAGTACCGCGCGGTGGAGGCATCCCTCGAGGCGCCGGAAGTGGTCTACAGCATGGGCGACTTCGATCGCGGCTGGGACAATCCGATCTTTACGGCGGGACAGGCGCTCAGCCTGGGTAGACCTGCGCCGCGCCATTTCCTGACGCTGATGCCAGCCGAACTGCGCCAGGTGGGCACGGCGCAGAGCGGCCGTCGCGAACTGGCCGAATCGATCGCCAGCGCCCGCAATCCGCTCACCGCGCGGGTCATGGTGAACCGCGTCTGGCACTACGTGTTTGGCCGCGGCCTGGTACCTACTACGGATAACGTCGGGCGCTACGGCGAGCAGCCGTCCCATCAGGAACTGCTCGATCACCTGGCCGCGCGGTTCATCGAAGAAGGCTGGTCAGTGAAAAAACTGATACGGCTGCTGGTCACCTCGGACACGTTTCAACAGTCGAGCGATCCAAGCCCTGCCGCGAGGGAAGCGGATCCCCAGAACCGCCTCTGGAGCCGTTATCCCGTGCGGCGGCTCGATGCCGAAGCCATTCGCGACAACATTCTGACGGTATCCGGGTCGCTCGACCGCACGCTTTACGGCCCCAGCATCGAGCCGCATCGGGACGAGCCCAAGCAATACCGGCGGTTATTTCAAGGGCCGCTCGATGGCAACGGCCGGAGAAGTATTTATCTCAAAATCACCCGCATGGAAGGGCCGCGTTTTCTCGAACTGTTCGATCTCCCGCCGCCGCTGCAGACCAGAGGAAATCGCGACGTAACCAACGTGGCTTCGCAATCGTTAGCGTTGTTGAACGATCCGTTTGTGCTCGATCAGGCGCGCGCTTGGGCGGATCGGCTCGTCGCTAGAAAAGACGATGCCGTGGATGCGCGGCTGAATGCCATGTTCTTAGAGGCCCTGGGGCGCCCCCCTTCGAATCAGGATCTCGAACGCTGGCGCTCCCTTGCGGCGCGCCTCGGCGCCCAGTATCAGGTGGCGGCGGCCGATTTACTGGCGAGCAAAGCTGTGTGGAAAGACATCGCCCACACGTTGTTCAACACCAAGGAATTTCTGTACCTGAGATAATTTCATGACCCATTCGCAAGGTGATCGTTGTCCGGGATTTGCCCGGCAGCCGTTGACTCGACGGGAGCTGCTGAAAACCGCCTCCAATGGATTCGGCTTTCTGGCGCTATCGGCGCTGCTGGCGGACCGCTCCTACGCCGGCCTGACCACCGCCCCGCACTTCAAGCCACGCGCGAAAAACGTAATCCTGCTCTTCATGCCAGGCGGCGTTTCGCATATGGACAGCTTCGACCCGAAGCCTAAACTCGCGGAGCTCGACGGGAAACCAGCAAAGCTGGAAAGCTACGTAGCCGGACCCAATCGAAAATGGCTCAAGTCGCCATGGAAGTTCCAGACCCACGGTCAGGCCGCTCTGCCCGTCAGCGAATTGTTTCCACACATTACGTCGGTGGTGGACGAGCTCACCGTCGTACGGTCCATGGTGTCGGAATTCCCGCTGCATGCGCGGGCCAACGTCTTCTTCCACACGGGCCGGAATTTCGGCGGGTTTCCCAGTCTCGGATCCTGGGTGACCTATGGCCTGGGCAGCGCGAACAACAATCTGCCCGGCTATCTGCTGCTGAATCACGGAGACAATCCCCCCGGCGGATTGGAGAATTTTTCCAGCGGATTCCTGCCCGCAACCCATCAGGCGATGAGCGTTCGCGCGGAAGGGCCGCCGGTGGATAATATCGCTCCCGCCGACAGCGATGCCATTCAGCGGATCAAGATGCAGACGCTGCTCGAGCAGGACCGCGCGTTCTCCGCCGGCACGGGCAAGGACCCGGCCGTCGACGCCGCGATCGCCAATTTCGAGATGGCCTATCGCATGCAAGCGCTCACCCCGGATGT
>DATLCW010000205.1:0-16513 GCA_035526195.1 Bryobacteraceae bacterium | reverse complement strand
GACGGAAGGATCGTTGGCCGTGTACTGCACTTTACGCGTGACGTTCTCCGTCTGCCCGTCGGTATACGTCGCCGTCGCCTCCAGCCGCAGCAGGGAGCTGAGACCGGTCATCACCTTCTCTTCCGGCTGCACGCGGAGGGTCTTCAGGCGCGGCGAGCCGGCGCTGTCGTAGGGAGCGCCGTCCTTCAACCAATCGAGGATGCCCGCGTACTCCAGCGAATCGGGTTTAAACCGCTCGCCCCCGCCATGCGGCACCGCAAAGGTGGGCTTCGACAACACCAGGCTCTTTTCCGGCTCTTTCAAATTGATGCGCCGGCCGCTGGCGGCTTTGACGATCGCTTCGTAGTCCAGATCCGGCTCATAGCCGAATAAGGACAGCTTGAACCCCGCCTGGCCCCGGATGGATCCATGACAGTTCGAATTGGCGCAGCCGGATTTGGTGAAGATCGGAACAATATCCTTCACAAAGCTCAGCCGCGGCCTTTCGGCGGCAACAACGGGCAGGGCGAGAACAATCCAGAGAAGCGTCTTCATCGTTTCGCTATTTCCACTTCAATCTTAGGCGAAATGGCGTCGCCCGCCTTCAGGCGGAAGGAACCGGGTTTTGCATTGGCGGCGGCGGTGACGCGTAATTCCACTTGCGTGGCTCCGGCGGCCAGTTCGTTGTTCTCAAAGCTGAGACCGTCGACGGGAAATTCGGGCTCGATGCGAAGAGGAGCCGCCGCGCCGCCAAATCGAGTCACCAGCACCCGAAGCCGGGCAGGCTTGCCGGGTGTGATCGACAGCTTCTCAGGAGGGTCCAGCAGCAGCGGCGGCAGGTCGGCCACAGTCGCGATCAAAGTCTGATCCTCTACGGGTCCGGTGATTTTCCCGACCGCTCCCCATCGGAACAAGACCGTCGCCGGATGCTGGATAGGACCGCCGCGGGCCCGCAGCCGAATGGGATGGACGCCCAGCGGAGCGTCCCGCGCCACCTTCACAACAAGCTCGACGTTGGTTCCGTCCAGCCACAGGTCGCGGCCGCAGGTGTCCTTGGTGGGAGTGTTCTTCGGCGCCGCCATGCTTTTTTCGATCGTAATGCCGGCCGGCGGTGTTTCGGCTTCGATCTCTACCGGCATATTCCAGCCGCCCACGCGCCGAACCCGTACCGGCAGCGGATTGGTCTGGCCGCGGTAGAGCGTTAGAGATGGCGTCCGCACCGTGAATTCGAAGTCCGGCTCAACGGGAGCAATCGAGAGCCGGTAGACATAATTCGCATCGCCGCGCTCCGCCGAGTCGCGCACCATCGCCGTATAGACTCCCGCTTTTTCGAACGTGTAAACAAGATACGGATCGAGCTGCGGCGGCTCCTTGCCGTTCTGCGGCGCCGGTTCGTCCTGAAAGGCGATTTGACGGCCTTCGGGATCGTAGATTGCAATCGCCGGATCGAGCAGGTAGCCGAGCCGCATCGCTTGAATTTCAAAGGCCAGCCGCTGGCCGCCGGCGGCGTGAAATCGATAGAAGTGGCGGGCTCTGCGCCGATCCAGAGTGCCGGTGACGGCCACCGGAATCCTGACCGGCTGCGGCTCACCGCGGCTGCGCACGGAAGTCGGCACGCGTTCCTCGAGATCGGAAATCATCACGGGGATGCCTTGAAGCTGATCAACGATAAGCGTCCCCTGACCGGTGGCCGTCCTGGAAGGGAGCTGGAATCTCACCGTCAAGCGTTCGGGAGCCCTATCCACGATCTGTCCGGCAACGCCCGCCACCTCGACGTGGCGGGCCAGGTCGAGGTTCAATCCATATAGCGTGATATCCTGGGCGGCCCCGCGGCGCACGCCTGCCGGCAGCATCCGCAGCACATGCGGAACGCGGCCGATGATGAGTCGATAGGCGCTGAACTTCGACCCGCTTTCACCCGTCCCCGAGACGCGAGCGATGTAGTCGCCCGTCTCCCTGGCCGTGAACGACAGATAGGGGTCATGGTGGATGTACACGTCGTCGGCAAAATCCAGCTCATTTCCGCGAGCGTCTGTGACCGCGAGCGTGGCATCGAGTGGCGAAGCGGCGCGAGTCGCGATGAGATCGAGGATGATGGTCTGGCCGGCTTCGGCGTGAAAGCGAAAGCAATCGTAATCCCCACTGTCGATCACGCCGTCCCAAACCGATGGCGTAGTAACGGGCGGCGCCGTGTCCGTGTCGTTGTTCGGCTCCGCTTCCTTAAGGGATGGGAGTCCGGCGACGTGAAAGACACCGGCATGTATGCCGTAGGGCGTCTGGAGACGGAATTCGTGCAGCCCGAAAGGGACGTTGGGGCCAACCGTCAGGCGTGCGGATATGGAGAAAAAATCTGCCGATAGAACACGGGCTTCGATGTCCCGCCGGGCGAAGGAGATGCTGGCTGCGCGATCGAGGCCGCGGCCGAGGATGCGGATGTCGACGGTTTCCCCGCGCGCGGCGCCGAGCGGAAAAATAGAGCGGACGGAGGGCGCAAGATCGGGAAGCACGGTGTCCGCGCATAGAGGGGAGACAGCGAGGGTAAGGAGGGCGTAGAGCGGGATTCGCACGGGCACCTTCATAATTATGGATATTGGATCCAAAGTCAAGGCCCCCTACCCGCTGGCGCTCCTCATCGCCAGGTACTACAATCACCACAAGACCAACCACGCGAAGGAGGCGGGTTTTGAAATCCCTGTTCATCGCAGTCCTTTCCTGCGCGCCGTTCACTCTCGCCGTCAGCCAGACACCGGCCGATTCCGTACTCACGACACACCTGCGGGAGATCGCGAAAAACCCCAACAGTTCGTGGGCCCATTATTCCCTGGCCGAACTGCTGCTTCAAAGAAAACATTATTCCGAAGCGCTCAACGAATTCCGCGCCGCCCTGCGCGGCGACAAACAGCCGGCCTGGGTGCAAGTGTGGTCTTACATTCACCTGGGAAAGATCTTCGCGGCTACGGGGCAGCGTGAGCGCGCCATCCAAGAATTCCAGCAAGCGCTCGCCACCGGCGACAACACCAGAGGCGCGCTTGACGAAGCCGGCAGTCTACTGAAAGCTCAACTTGCCCAAGCCCGGGGCAATGCTTCCGTCGCGACGTTCCCCGTCGGGGAACCCGTTGCCTTGCGCGATTTACCGCAATGGGCGAAAACCTTCGTCAGTCCAACGCCGCTCCATCAGGTGGAGGCGGTGTATTCCGCCGAGGGCCAGCTTGCCGGACTGGAAGGGACCGTTCGCGTGCGAGCGGTGATCGCGGAAGACGGCATCCCAAGCGGCATCCTGGTGAAGGAGTCCCTCGGACTTGGGTTGGACGAGCAGGCGGTGGAAGCGGTGAAGCAATGGAGATTTCCGCGGCAGCCATATCCCATACCCGTCAATCTGAACGTTGATTTCACTCTGCCGTTGAAGCAATCACGCTGGCACCTGGTGAAAGCGCAGTTCCAGACGCCGGAAGGGGCGGCGCGTCCCGTGTTTTCGCGTGTCACCTACCCGCGCGGCAGCGGCCTGAGCGAAACTTCCCTGGAGCAGGGGAGGATTGTGGCCGCCATACGGCGAAGCGGCGCCGCCACGATCCTCTTTGACGTCAATGAATCCGGCATCCCCTCCAACATCCGCAATGCAAACGCTTCGCACGAGGTTTGGGGCAGGGAAGCAGCGGCACTGGTGCGCGATTGGCAATTTATCCCGGCTTCGAAAAACGGAGCCGCGACTTCCGTGCTTTGCGTCCTCACGCTCATCTGGAGGGAAAAGAATCTTTCCCCGGAGGGCTTGCGCGAGTTCATCGTACCGGCAACCGCAATCCAGGCGGACTCAGCGCCTCGCCCACCGCAACCTGGATCTCAGGATGCGACGGCGAATCCTCGGGCAGCCAAAGATTGATCTGATAGAGTCCGGCGAATCCCGGCGCCGCCCCTACGTAACGGATGCGCTGATCCGGTACCACTGAGCCGTTCAACAACAACCGGAACTCCGCCCGGCGCACAATCGGAGCGGCGCCCCCCGCCACATAACGGTAAGGCACATCGGGCATGGTGGGTCCCAGGCCGGTTGCAAACAGAATTACGTCCTGGCCCGCGGCCACGGGCGTTTCCAATTTCACCACCGACTTGTCCAGCCGCACGGCCAGCACGGTCTCCGGATCCAACCGGAACAGCCCTGGAGCCGCGGGTAGCAGCCGCACCTCCACTTCCGGGCCGGCCCGCCCATTCACCGAGGCATACACTTTAACCAGAGGCTTCTGCGGGATTTCGCCGGGAATCAGGAAATTGATCTGCGTGGGCGAGACGTACCAGATGGGGGCCGCCAAACCCTCCACCGTCACCCTCACTCCCGTGCCCAAGAGCACTACGGGCAGCAGTCCGCCCTCCAAGTCCGAGCCTGCCAGGGCGCGCGTCGTAACCGCCAGGTCTTTTCCGTAAATGGTGCCAAATGTATTCGGCGCGAGTGCGGGTAAACCGGTGGCGGAATGCACGACCGTTGCCGCGGCGTATATAGGAGCGGTCCGCTCCGGGCAGCACATCGCGAGCCACAATAGAACGCTTGGATTCACTACAAGAGGGTGCGGCGGTCAACCCCACCCTCTCAAAGTTTGTACGCTCGCGCTTAGGGCGCTACCGTCAGGAACACCGTACTCGCACTGCGAATGCCCCCGATTTCCGCCACAATCGCGTAGTCTCCCGCCGCCAAAGTGGCGGGAATCGTCAGGTTGAACTGGTACAACCCCGCCGCCACGAGATTCCCATTGCCGGCGAATGTGGCCACCGTCTCCCCCAACCGGATGGCCGGTTTTGTCACCAGGGCCGGAGAGCCTTGCACCACGATGTCGGCGGCAACCGCCGGAGCCGTTGCGCCGAAGCCTGAACCGAACAGCAGGATGGTCTCGCCAGGCCGGGCCGCCCGCGCGACTCGTGTATCCACGGCCTTATTGCCAATTAATGCGCCGTCTAACGCGACGGCCGTGACATAGAAACGGTCGCCCTGCGCGAACGGAGCAAAGAAAGCCGGAGCCGCAGCGGCTTTCCGGACCGTAAACGGCGTGCTCTCGCCCGCTGCCGTGGTAACTACCACCGACACATCGCCCGTGGCATCGTCCTGCGGAGCGAGGACGTTAAGCTGCGTGGGACTGGCGTAGTAAATCGCCGCTGCTTTGTTATTGATCTTCACCGAAGCGCCGGCTAAGGAAGTGGGCAGCGCCTGTCCCACGATGGCATCGTCCCAGGTGCGTGTAGAGGCGGCAAGATTCGTCCCCACAATCACCACCCAGCTATGGGAGGCGATCCCGTTGGCGGTAGTGAAATTAAAGGCTTCTGCTACACCGCCCGAACTGATCGCCGGCTTTACCGTCGGGCCGGGATCGTTAGAACTGATCGTGGAAGAAGTCGTGTAGATGAAATCTCCGGCGGGACTGTTGCTGTTATTGGCTGCATTCCCCGCGAGATAGAAGATCACCGGGCCTACGCTCGTCGCCGGAGGAGTCCATTCCACCTCCCAGGTGCGTCCGCCTCCCTGTCCCGCGTTGGTGGATACCTGCCTGTGGCTGGCAAATTCCACTGCGCCGTTACAGGGGGAATCGGGTTGCGTTTCATCCATTCCGCAGCGCACGCGGATCTCGTCGCTAGCAGTGAAAGTTCCCGCCATTTGCGACGGATTGCTTTCCTGCCGCGCCGTCAATTGAAAACCCCAACGCCTCGCGTCGGGATGCTCGAGCTGTACGGTAATCTTCTGCTTCACTCCCGGCGAGTACGGAGCAGCCGTAATCGCCAGACGGCCGCGAGCGTCGTTTGCCGTCCCCGCATGGCAGCGGGTACAGTTGATTCCGCCATCCACCTCAGCGCCTGTTCTTGCCTGCGGCGGTCCCGCCGAGCGTCCAAACAGAACTACCGGCAGCACGGCCAAACCGCAAATCAACAGCTTCTTAAAGTTCGAAGTCATGCTTTCACCCCAATATCCCCTCACGCGCACACTCGAGCGTGCCGCGGTTATACTGCATGGTTGCACCCCGGCAGCCACCAGTGTGGGTGGCCGCAAACTCCCCATTCCCAGTTACACCCTAACGTTGAACGACGATGTAAACTTTGTCGGAGCTCACAACGCCGGCCTGCTCGGCGAATAGCTGATATTCCCCGTCAGCCAGATTTGCCGGCACGGTGACATTGAATTGATAAAGACCGGCGAATACCAGGTTGCCGGTGCCTGCGAAGTTCGCCACGGTTTCTCCGAACCGGATGCGTACCGGTGTCGTGATGGCGGGCGCGCCCGTCACAACTTGATTCGCTACCAGCGCGGGGTTGGTGGGTCCAAAACCCGACCCGAATACCAACAGCACCTCGCCGGGACGGGCGGCGCGGGTTACTCGTGGATCGAGGCCGGTCTTGCCCACATAGGTTCCATCGAGAGCAACCGCGGTTACGTAGAATTTCCCATCCTGCGCGAATGGGGTGTAAAACGCGGGCTTCACCGTTGTGGCGGTGACGGCGAACGGCTCGCTGGCGACGCCATTGTTCGTGACCACCACATTCATCTGTCCCGTGCCGATATCCGGCGGCGTCAGGATGTTGATCTGCGCCGGGCTGGCATAGGAAATGGCCGCGGGCCGGTTGTTAACCGTGACGCTGACGCCGCTGAGGGTGGTGGGTAGCTGATTTCCCTCAATGGCATCGTCCCACGGCCGGTTGGTGCCGGCGTTCGCCAGGTTAGTGCCGACGATTACGGTGAAGGCATTAGGTCCGATCCCGGCGCTAAAGTTGAACGCATCGGCTACGCCGCCGCTGCTGATCGCCGGACGCGTCCCACCGCCGGCGGAAGGCGTCAATGTATAGTTGGCTGTATAGATGTGATCGCCGGTGTTCTGCACATTTCCGTTGCCCGCGTTGCCCGCCACGTAGATCCGCACATTGCCCACATCGGTGGCGGGCGGAGTCCATTCGAAGGTAAACGTGTTGGTCGAATTCGCGCTCCGGTGTTCAATGAACTCCACCTGAAAATTCGCCCGGCATCCACTTGCCGCTTTGGGGGAACCATCGTCGCAAAGAATCTGCGTCGAATTATTGATGTTGCTAAAAACGCCCGCCTGGCCGGCCGAAAGATTGCTTGCTAAACGGGCCGTAGCCTGAAATCCGTACACGCGGTTGTTAGGCGCAACGTCGGTCACCGTGACCGTTAACTGCTGCTTCTGGCCCGGCACATACGTCATGCCGCCAGGAAAGGACATCTCGACCTTGCCGGCTCCTCCGTTGACGGGCGTGCCCACATGACACCCGGCGGCGGCGCACGCCATAGGCTGATCGCCCGGAGCGCCTGTGTGGCGCGGATCTGGCCCGCTTATATAAGCGTAAAGCACCAGGGGAACGGCAATCGCAACGGCGGACACTTTGGCCACAACAATATTTTTACGTTTTTGAAACATGAGGTATCCTCACCTTGCAGACCCAGCAAACTTGACTTAGTCTACACGAAAATGTTCGCCCGGAAGCAAGCCCCCGCGGTAACTTTCAATTTAAACACCGTAACGCTTTCCTGGTTGTCGTGCTGATGGGGAATCGATGAAGGTCTTTAAGGCTGAGCCACGAAAACCCCGCTGGCAGGGCGGTCACAGTGGCCCGCGCCACGTAAAACCGGTATTGATGATTCATGATCGAATGGCGAAACGCACCGCACGGCGCACTGATGCAGGCCTTGGGAAAATGCTCCGGCTCAGGCAGCTCCCAAAACCCCTTCCGCTGCCACAACAACAGCTTGCCCTTACGTTCCATGATGAGAACCGTGCGCTCCATCTTCACGGTCTGCGAACGCCTTGCCTTCACCGGCAGTTGATCCTGCGTTCCCCGGCTCCGTGCCTCGCAGCCTCCGCTCAAAGGGCAGAGCAGGCATTGCGGATTCCTCGGCAGGCAAATCGTTGCGCCCAACTCCATCAGAGCCTGGTTGAAGAGGGAGGGTCGCTTCCGGTCCAGCAGTTCCTGCGCCTTGTCCTGGAATCGCTGCTTCGTCTTGCTGGAACCGATGTCCGAGAAATCATTGCCGAGCCGGCTCAACACGCGCATCACATTCCCATCCAGCACCGCATAAGGAAGTCCAAATGCAATACTGGCGACAGCCGCGGCGGTATAGTCTCCCACCCCGGCCAGCGCGCGAATCTCCGCGTAGGTGCGCGGAAATCCGCCCGCCTCCACAATCTGCCGCGCCGCCTTTTGCAGATTGCGAGCCCGCGAATAGTATCCCAATCCGGCCCACATGGTGAGCACTTCGGGTTCGGGCGCCGCGGCCAGCGACTGTGCATCGGGAAACCGCTCCAGAAAGCGCTCATAGTAAGGAATCACCGCCGCCACCCGCGTCTGCTGCAGCATGATCTCGCTGATCCAGATGCGGTAGGGGTCGGCTGAGCCGCGCCACGGCAGATCGCGCTTATGGCGCTGATACCAGCGGATGAGAGCTTTTTGAAACACGGCTATACTGAAAGTCTAGCCCCTACCCGCTGATGCCCTCTGTAGTTGAAGATCTCATTCAAATTCGCGGCGCCCGGCTCCATAACCTCAAGAATCTCACGCTTGCCATCCCTCATTTCAAGTTGACGGTGGTGACGGGGGTGAGCGGCTCAGGCAAGTCTTCGCTGGTTTTCGACACGATCTACGCCGAAGGCCAGCGCCGCTACGTGGAGTCGCTGTCGGCCTATGCCCGCCAGTTTCTGGAACGTATGGAGAAGCCGGCCGTCGATGAGATCGAAGGCATCGCGCCGCCGGTCGCGATCCGCCAGAAAAACACCACTCGCAATCCACGCTCCACCGTCGCCACGGCCACCGAAATTTACGACTATCTGCGGCTGCTGTGGGCCCGCGTGGGCCGCACGTATTGTCATCAATGCGGCCGGCAGGTGGAGCGGGACACGGTGGATCACGTCGCCAAACGCATGCTGGCCGAAACCGAAGGCTCCCG
The DNA here is from genome assembly GCA_035526195.1 of Bryobacteraceae bacterium. Taxonomy (GTDB): domain Bacteria; phylum Acidobacteriota; class Terriglobia; order Bryobacterales; family Bryobacteraceae; genus CADEFT01. The sequence continues at coordinate 7,608 of DATLCW010000205.1, read as the reverse complement.
CTGGTACGCGCTGTTTCCGGTGCCCGCGTTTACCGATAACACGCATCGCCGCGATCATCTGTTTGAACTGCGGAGGAAAGGCTTTTCGCGTCTCTATCAGAACGGCACCGTGTTCGAATTCTCGACCCCTGAATCGCTGCTGGAAATCGATTTCTCCCAGCCCCTGCACGTGCTGGTGGACCGTCTGGTAGTGCGCGACGATCAGCGCCAGCGCATCGTCGATACCACTGAAATCTGCTACCGCGAGGGCGGGGAAGTGATTTTCGAGGAAGCCGGAGCCTTTCCCCCGCGGCAGATCTCCTTCAATGAAAAATTCGCCTGCAAGACGTGCCGCATCGATTTCCCAACCCCCGAGCCCAGCCTGTTTAGCTTCAATAACCCCTTTGGCGCCTGCCCCCGCTGCCAGGGTTTCGGAAACACCATCGACTACGACCTGAACCGCGTGATCCGTGCGAAATATCTGTCTTTGAAAGATGGGGCCGTCGACCCCTGGACCAAGCCGCAATATTCCTACTATCAGGCCGAGTTCAAAAACGCGGTTGCAGGAAAAGTGCGCCTGAATGTCCCCTATAACGAGCTCACGCGGCCGGAGCGCGATATCGTGGAAGAGCACGTGCGCCTCTTCTTCAAAGAAGTGGAAACGAAAAAGTACAAAGTGCATGTGCGTGTGTTTCTCAGCCGTTACCGCGGTTACGCCACCTGCCCGGAGTGCCGCGGCTCGCGTTTGCGAAAGGAAGCGCTGCGCGTGCGCGTGGGCGATTCCTCTCTGCCTGCCGTCTGCACCATGAACATCGAGCAGGCCTGGGCGTTCTTCCGCGACCTGACTTTGACTTCGGAAGAGCGCGGCGTTGCCGAAAAGGTGCTGGTCGAAGTGAAGCAGAGGCTTCAATTCCTGCACGACGTGGGACTCGACTATCTCACCCTGGAGCGGCTTTCTTCCACGCTTTCCGGCGGCGAGGCGCAGCGCATCCAACTGGCCACCTGTCTCGGGTCGAGGCTGGTGGGGGCCTGCTACGTGCTCGATGAACCGTCGATCGGGCTGCATAGCCGCGACACGCACCGGCTGATCCGCATTCTCGAAGGTCTGCGCGATATCGGCAACACCATCATCGTGGTGGAGCACGATGCCGACGTGATGCGCGCCGCCGATCACATCGTCGATCTGGGACCGGGCGCGGGCGAGGCCGGTGGAAAGATCGTCTTCGAGGGTAACTATCCGGCGCTGGTCGAGCGTTCCACCAGTCTTACGGGCCGGTATCTGCGCGGCGAGATGAAAACGGGATTGCATGGAAAGCGCCGCCCGGTGAATCCCAAACGCGTCATCACCTTTCGCGGAGCATGCGCCAACAACCTCAAGAATATCGATGTCGCCGTGCCGCTCGACCGTATGGTCTGCATCACCGGCGTCTCCGGTTCCGGCAAGTCCACGCTGGTGCACCAGGTGATCCATAAGACGCTTGAAGATCACCTGCGCGAGTCGAGCAGCCAGATTTCCGAACTGGGAGCAGAGATGGCGGATTCTCCCATTCCCACCTGCCGCAAAGTGGAAAAAGCCGAGCTGATCACCAGCGTGGTGTTAGTGGACCAGTCCCCCATCGGCCGTACCCCGCGCTCAAATCCGGTCACGTATATCAAAGCGTTCGATGAGATTCGCGCGATATTTTCCTCTACTCCGGAATCCGATAAACGTGGCTACACGCCCGGCCACTTCTCGTTCAACATCCCCGGAGGACGCTGCGAAACGTGTCAGGGCGATGGTACGGTGACGGTGGAAATGCAGTTTCTCGCCGATGTCGAGCTGGTGTGCGAAGACTGCAAAGGCACGCGGTTCAAAAGCGGCATCCTCGATGTGAAGTATCGCGGCTTGAATGTGCACGAGGTACTGCAGCTCACGGTGCAAGAGGCGGTGTCGTTCTTCTCCGATCATCCAAAGCTCGTGCAGAAGTTGAAAGTCTTAGTGGACGTGGGCCTCGGCTATTTGCGGCTGGGGCAATCGGCAACGACGCTCTCCGGCGGCGAAGCGCAGCGGGTGAAACTGGCGGCGCATCTATCTCATGCATCGGCCAAAGGAACCCTGTTCATCTTCGATGAGCCGACGACCGGTCTGCATTTTGACGACATCGCCAAGCTGCTGGACGCCTTCCAGCGCCTGATTCAGAACGGCGCCAGTGTGCTGATCATCGAGCATAATCTCGAAGTGATTCGCAGCTCGGACTGGGTGATCGATCTCGGGCCCGGCGGTGGAGACGCCGGTGGGCGTGTAGTCGCAGTGGGTACGCCTGAAGAGATTGCGGCGGTGAAAGAAAGCTACACCGGCCAGTATCTGGCGAAGATGCTGTAGGGTAGAATTCAACTTGGCGCTGGCGAAGATGTCGAGATTCGCACACTCGAAGTGTTGCATGCTGGGCGGACCGCCCATCTGGACGAGCACCCCAAATGGATGCGTCGCAGACAGAGACCGCCGCCGGCAAACGGCTCGCAAGTTGTGAAATCAACGCGCATCCCTCTTCCCCAACTTCGATTTCTGTGATTCAGTCGAGGAGGAAGTGACGGCTCGAAGTGATGGCCGACCTTTCAGATCGACGATGCGCGGCCTCCGGAACCTTCAAGGTTATTGTGAGTCTTGGAGCACAGGAGCTTTGGACATCCACGCCATAAACAATGCATCCGGCGAAAGCGCCCCAACACTGCAGATGTACAGCGAGGAAAGGACATTTCGATGCCCCGACGGCCAATACCGTCTGTTTGAGTGGCACGTCAAGAGAGGAGACACGAGGATCCACTTCTTTGATTTCCCCGCTCATGGGCGCCTCCTCGTTGGTTACGTGGGCGGTCACCTGAGGATTTCGAGTCAGTGAACTGCGCTCTTGTTAGAGTGGGTCCGCGAATCTCTCCATAGCCGAATTTGCCGGATCGGACACGGTGACAATCTGTTTGCCACGAGCATGTAGTTCGTCGCAGAGTGTCATCGTCCGACTGCCGGGCGCTGCGTGCGCTACGAACACGCGGTCGGCGAGGGCACCCACGAAACGGTTTCGGGCCTCTGCAAGGGCGGCCGTGACTCGTTTGTGCTTCGGCTCGAACGGCGAGAGAATCAGCAGGCGGCCGGCGGAAAAAGCAGGTTGGAGTTCGGATTTAAGGTGCATGCCGACGATGCTACGGGCCGGCACCCAGATTACTGGCTGCCGACCGCGGAGTAGGATGGCGAGGCACTCGCGTTCCATTGGTGAATGGAAGCCGCCGATGACCGTTCGGCCTTGGTCGCGTATGGCGGTGATTGCGTCGAACGTTTTGAGGATCACGCTGCCAGGGCATTGTGATGAGGAAAAGAACCCTGTCTTGTCCGCGTCCGCAACTTCCAGTGGCCCGGTGGCCCAGAACGCTTTGGGCGCAGCATTTTCGAGTAGCCGCGACAAGGCGGCAGGGTAGTACCTGTCAAGCTGGTTGATCTCGACGGCAGAGCCGATCACCACGGATCGTTACTCCTCGTCGACGTCCGCGCCGAGGCGGTACTTGATGTCATAGTTGATGATGAAGTCTTCTTCCTCGCTGCTAAAGCCGTACTGTTTCGCAATTGTGCGGTCGATTTCGTCGACGATATCCTTGGCGTTGCGTGGTCTGAAGGTTTCTACTTCGACGTCGCCGGTTTGCTTGTAGGTGATCGCGGTGACTTTTGATGATTCGTCAAGGCGCGCCTGGAGCCTACGTCCGAGCTCGCTAAAATCCACCGACGCGAGGTCCGTGGGTATGGGGAAGGTACGAAAGTCAGATGGATTGAAATCGCGACAGTTCGTGCGCAGCTGGTAGAACCAGTAGAAGAGAGAGCTGTTCATCACACAGAATGCGAGGTCGCGAGTGCGGGCATCCGCGAAGCTAATGGATTCTTCTCTGCTGGAGGATGATGCCGTGCCTTTGCGCGTGAACCGTGGTGGTCGGGTGGTGATGGTGAACCAGTGCCCGACGCCAGTGATTTTGTAGTACAAGCGAAAGTCGGTTGGTGTCTTCGTGATGAGGGTGCCGAGCAACGCGCGGTGCTCGATGACTTTCTGCGCAAGTGACGCCTCGTTGGTGCTGCCGAATTTTGGGAACACGTCTAGCCGCCCGCCGATGCCAGGGTCCTTCGCGAAGTGCAATCGAGCGAAGAGGAACGGGCGTTCCTCCTTGTACCACTTCATGTAAGATGTAACGTACACCGAGGACCGTGAAGTATTCTTCTGCGCGGTAAGGATCGCAATGCGCGCATGGTGAATACCATCGAAGAGTTTGCTCGGACGGTCATCATAGGTGCTACTCAGGACGCAACCGCAATTGTCCGTCAGCAGCTTGCGCACCGGTTTCATCCTTCCGGTGGACGTGACCGGCTGTTGTACGACAAGCCCCAGGAAGCCGCCTTGCTTCATTACCTGCATGCACCGTTCGAGACACAGCGCGTAGAGATTACCGGAACTCTCCGTCGTGAAACCCTTGACCCGATACTCGGCGAGCACCTTTGTCAGCTCGACGTAGGGAGGATTGCCGACGACCACATCGAATCCTCCGTCGGTCAGAATCCGGTGGAAGTCGCTAAACCAGTGGAATGGCTTGTGGCTGAGTGTCCACGCCTTAAGGCATGACCGTTTGGTGCCGTACTCCGCTGCGAGGAAGTCGTTGAGCTCCGCTTCGAGTTCTTCGAATCGCGCGCGCAAGGCGAGCTTGTCTTCGATCGTCACGGTGCCGTGCAGGCGGGTTTGCTGGCTGCGGAACATGTCGACGGCGCTATCGAGCTTCTTGGCTTTGTCTTCGATGCGCCCCATGGCATCCTCGAAGTCGAGTTTGCTCCCCACGGCTTTCTCCACATCCTCGTAGCGTGCGTACCCCACAAGGGTGTTGCCTGCGCGGATGTTGAAGTCGATATCGGGGAGTGGTTCGATGCGGTCTGGCGCATCAACTTGGGCCACGAGTTTTAGAAAGAGGCGTAGCTTGCAGATCTCGACGGCCTCCTCCATGATGTCGACGCCGTAGAGGTTGTTGACGATGATCGACTTGAGAATGAAGTAATCCTGCTTCGGGTGCTGCCGTGACTCCTCCAGTATTGCTCGGAAGTCCTCGAACTTCTTCGGGTGATGTGCCGGGCCCGCATCCAATTCATCGACGAACATCTGCATCCGCTGGAGACAGGCCTCGTACATCGGCTTCAGGATGTTGAGCGCAGCGAACAGGAACGCGCCGGAGCCGCATGTCGGATCGAGCACCGATACCTTTGAGATGGCCTTATAGAGAGCGCGCAGCAGTTCAGGCCCCTCACAGTACTGGATAACGTCCTGCGCGAACTGGCGAATGTCGAGGTTCAACGTGACGAGATCGTTTACCTCCGTGACGTCGCCTGCGGCCAGTTTCCGTTGAAGCTCCTCATATCGCCGACGCCGTTCGACAACTTCGCGCCAAAGTTCGGTCGGCAGGGCATACTCGGACGGGGCAGTCTTGTTCCATGCCGTTCGCCTGTCCACCGCGGGCAGCCCGGCGGCGATCTCTGGCGGCAACTTAAGGCCGGCGCCATGCCGCTGGGCAGAATAGATGTACCGGTCGGGATCATCCCGCAATAGCCTCCAGACGCCTGCCGTTTTGTCGAAGGCAACGGCACAGTCCTTTCGCGACGCGGCGAGGAGGAAAGGAACAATGGTGTTCTTGGAAATGTATTCGGTGAGGTCTTCTTTGGTGTAGTACGCCCCCATCTGCTTCTGGTTGATGTACTTCTCGAAGATATAGCCGAGAACGTCCGGATTGATTTCGTTTCCTTCGCGCGCCTCACGGTCATCCAGGTGCCAGTCGTAGTCCTTGAAGAAATCGAACAGGTGGGTGAAGGCGCTGTCGGGAACGTGAATCTTCTTCCCGTGCAGCTCCTCAATTTGATGCTGCTGGAAGAGTCCGCCGTTCAGGTACGGCACGGTACCCAGCAGCTTGTTCACTGCCGGCGAGCGCTCCTCCTTTTTCCGCGCGAACCCCTCGAAGAACAGGGGGCACAGGAAATCGCGATAGTAACTGTCTTTCTTCCGGTCGCGGCTCTCCTTCAACTTGTTGCAGAGGTAATCCAGGTCTCCGTTCAGAAAGCTCTTCGCCTGAATGAAGTAGAGGAACATCAGCCGGTTGATCATCACGGAGGCGTACCACGTCTCCCTCTGCTTGTCCGGGATGCCCTCGATGAACTTCAGGAACCGCTCATGTTCCTCCTTGAACCCCCCGTAGAACTTCTTCGTGACTTTCTCGACGTCGAAGCCTGCCCGCATTCGGCCCAGGATGTCAGCCAGGCCAGTTTGCTCCTCGTCCTCAAGGTTTACGACGAGGTGTTCCAGCTTCTGGAGCAGCAACTCGCCGGATTGGCCGGCGGAGTACGTGTACGCTCGGATCGCGTTTGGCTTGCCAGATTCGCGCCGCACCCATTGCCAGACCTGGCGGCCGTGAGCCTGATCCACGAAGACGATCAAATGCTCGAAGTGATCCTTCGCGATGAGCTTGTCGAGTTTTGCGCGAGTCGCGTAGTCGGGAATCGAGTCGGAGACCAGAGCGACAACGCCGCGCTTCTCGGAGACCGCCTGAAAGCGAAAGGTTCGGCCATCGACTACCTTTTCGAGCGATCCCGCGTGTTTGTCCCACCCGAGCTGATCGAGGAAGAGATGCCGGAAGTCGAACGACTTCAGGTATTGACGTGCCCGCTCACGGTCAATTGCCACTGCTGGCGTCTCCTGTCAGGCCCAGCGAGCAAATGATGTGGGTCTCGGAATCTTTATCGCCGTCCTCGTGGATAACGCTGAGCCGAGCTTCTTCGCGCAATGTCATCGCCAGCCGGACAATTGTCTCGTCGTCGGCGCCTGTCTTCATCTGGCGGTTTAGGGTCTCCGCAGCGGACTCGCGCAACGGGTACTTGTACACATCCTCCATCGTGCGTTGGAGTTGCTGCGAGTCGAAAAGCGTGCCTTTGACCTGATCTGCGTAGCGTTTGATCCGCTCATACGTTCTGAAGCGTGCTCCCGATGGGCGGCCCAGCCCGCCGCCAATGGTTTTCTCCTCCTCGGCCAGATCCTTGACGGCCTTTTCAACCAAGTCGTGGTGATTCTGAAGCCGGGGAACGGCGGGCGTGCCAGGCTCACATTCGGCGGCTTTCAGGATGCGGTACTGGGAGTCAGTCACACGCGCTCCATGCCGATCCACCCAGGTAAGAGCGTCTGCGCCAGTGGGCGTCTTGAGATAAACAAGAACACCCTGGGTTCCCTCTTCCTCCGGCCGCCGATGCCTGGAGGAGTAGACAACGTTTGGCATGTCTGGAATTGCCTTTTTCAGGGTGGGATCGGCATCGATGGCGTTCTTCCAGATCTGATAGGCATAGGATGCGAGGTCGATTTCAGAATCCTCTTCGCCATCGAGGAGGCCGGATTTCTCGTGATAGAGGTCCGTCACCGCCTTGTTGTTCTTGTCGTCATCAAAGAAAGCCTCGTCCGTCCCAACCACTTCGGCATTCTGGCGCAGCCGGTTCAGAACTTTGGCCCGGAGACGGATGATGCGCTCGACGCCGTCCGCCGGCAGGAAACTGTAGCAGAGGATCCGGTCGGACTTCTGTCCAATTCGATCTACACG
>DATLCW010000181.1:0-29380 GCA_035526195.1 Bryobacteraceae bacterium | reverse complement strand
GAAACGACTCGTACGCCAAGCCTGTTTTCCGCCCTGACGGCAAAGGCTTGTACGCACTGCTGGAGCGCAACAACGGCAAAGTCTTTAACAACACGCGGCTGGTGATGTTTTCGTGGCCGTCTCCCGGAGAGCCCGGGATTGTCAGCGGCGAGGTTGATTCGAATGTGAGCGGCGTCGCGTTTTCTCCTGACAGCGCCACTGTTTATGTGACGGCCGAACAGGGAGGGCTGGAGAAGATCTTCCGCCTGCCTTCGGCCGGAGGTAAGGCGCGCGTAGCGGCGGATACCAAAGCCGGCGTGTATACCAGCCTGCAGAGTCCCGCCAGGGCTTCCGCCCACTTCATGATTTCGCTATGGTCGAGCGCCGTGAATCCGGCGGAAGTCGTGAGAGTGGATCCGGAGACTCGCACCCACAAACTGTTGACGGACTTCAATGTGAGGAAGGCCGCCGCGATCGACTGGCAGCCGCTGCGTCACTTCACCTTCACCGCCAGGAACGGGCGTGCGATCCACAACATGATTGCTCTGCCGCCGGGCTTCGATGAGAACAAGAAGTATCCGCTCTTTGTGGAGCTTCATGGTGGCCCGCACACCATGTGGCGCGATGAGATCACGCTGCGCTGGAACTATCATCTGCTGGCGCAGCCTGGCTACGTCGTGCTGCTCACAAACTATACAGGCTCGACGGGCTTCGGCGAGAAGTTCGCGCAGGACATGATGGGCGATCCGCTCAAAGGGCCCGCCGGGGAGATTAATGAGGCTGCCGACGAGGCCATCGAGCGTTACTCCTTTATCGATGCCTCGCGCCAATGCGCCGGGGGAGCGAGCTACGGCGGCCATCTGGCCAACTGGCTGCAAGCCACCACCACCCGCTACCGCTGCCTGATCAGCCACGCCGGCCTGATCAATATGGAATCGCAATGGGGGACAAGCGACAGCATCTATCATCGGGAAGTCATGGCGGGCGGTCCCGTGTGGGAGCAAGGTTCGGTGTGGCGCGAGCATAACCCGATCCGCTTTGCAAGGAACTTCAGGACACCCATTCTGCTGACCGTGGGCGAGAATGACTTCCGTGTTCCGATCAATCAGACGCTTGAAAACTGGAGCGTTCTGCAGCGTCTGCGGATCCCCAGCCGGCTCATCGTATTTCCCGATGCGAATCATTGGATTTTAAAGCCCGAAGACAGCCGCTTCTTCTACCAGGAAGTGCACGCCTGGCTGGCAAAATATCTGAAGCCGTAAGAACGGCGCTTTATTGTTTGAGCCAGGCCTCGGGGAATTGGACGTGCTTGATCGATTGCCGGGGCGATCCCTTTGGCACGTCATTGCGCGAAAAACTGTAAGTGACGTGAATGGAGCCATCTCGCGATTGCATCACCGACGGATAGCTGAACGATCCCGCTTCCTTTTCCCGGGTATCGAGTTCGAGCGGACGCTTCCACTTCCAGGTGGCGCCCTCGTCATCGGATAGCCAGGCAGCCAGCGAGTGGCGCCCACGCTCGGTATCGTTATGGATCAACAGCCAACTGCCGCTGCGGAGCGCAATGATTTCGAGGCTGGATCCAGGGTTCGGGATCTCCGTATCCAGAACCGGCGACCAGGTGATCCCGTCGTCCCTCGACTGCGAGAGAAGCGCGCGCTTCGGGGGCGGGCCATTGTCGCGCATGTAGGCAACGATGGTTCCGTCTTTGCGCCGCACCAGACTCGGCTGCACACCGCCTTCACTCACCAGCGGTTCGCTGGCCCTCCAGGTCTTGCCGCCGTCATCGGTGATCCCCATCAGGGAAAAGTTGTAGCCATCGGAGTAGAGCGGGATCAGGATACGTCCGCTGGGCAGCTCGAGAGGATGAACGCGCGCCATCCAGCCCAGACGGGAGAAATACTTGTCGCCGGCCATATCATAAGCATGCTTGACTTCATCCACGGCGCGTCCAGGCGCGCGGTTCACCAGCTTTGGAGCAAGCGCCTCCTTTACCCGCGCCTCAAAGTTGGGCGGGATGAACAGCATGTTGTCGCTGACATCCCAGCGTGGTGCGCCGCTGCTCCAATCTTTGCTCGCGATCTTGAAACGCGTCAGCGCCGTTTCCCAGCGATTGGCAAGGATGGTGGACCAGACCAGCCAGAGACGGCTCTTGGAATCGAAGAACAGAATCGGATTGGTATCGGGAAAATGCGGTGTGTCGTGGAGCAGAACCGGTTCGCTCCAGGATTTCGCACCGCGCTTACGGCGCGCCCCCATCACCTTCACATCATCCGCCGTTCGTTCGCCGGAACCGTTATACCAGCAGACGAACAGATCGCCATTGGCCAGCTCGACGATGGAAGACGAATGATTGTGCAGAGTCTGCAGCGGGAAAATCAGCTCGCCTTCCACCGCGGCCGGGCAAAGCGAAGCCATGAACAGCAATAAGATTCGCATCATTGGTTATTCTCGAGAAACTTGAGATACAGACCCAGATAGTAAGGCAGCAGAAACGAAGAGCCGTCCGCCAGACGGCGGCCATTGCCGTTGGAATCGAGCGCCCAAGGGTCGTGATTCCATTTGTCGGCATAGCGCTCATCAATCGGCAGCACGCGTCCATCACGGCGGCCGCCGCGGCGCTCATGGCCGCGAATAAACTCCGGCAAAAGCCGTAAATCCCGCCGGTGGCTGTTCGCCATTCCCCAGTTGATCCGATCGAGCGGATAGCGGCGAAGCGTGTCCACCGATTCCTCGAGCCACCCGCCGCTGGGACCCAGAGATTGGGGAGCGAAGGCGCCGCGAAACTCCAGCCCCCGGGAAACACCGGCGTAGAGAAAATTGAACAACGGGTTGAGCTCAGGCTTCTCCACGCTCCAGCGATGATGGAAAGCGAGACCAAAACGCTGGCGCAGGCCGGGATCGGTCTCGTAACGCATCAGGCAGTAGAAGTTCATGAACGCCATCTCGTCATCGGATTGATTGCCCGAACCGGGCCCGGCGTGGCTCTTGGGTATCATGACGTTGGCGGCGTAACCATGTTTTTCAATCAACTGCCGGGCCGCATCCGCATAGCGCTGGTTTCCGGTGATGTGCCCGGCGGTGCGCAGATAGGTAAGCATGCTGAGCGAGTTCAGACCGCGCTCCTCCCACCAGTCACTGTCGTGATTTAGCGCCTCCGGATTGAAGAAGCCCCAGCGTGCCGGCTTCTCGTCGTGATCCACCAGCCGGAAGCCATGATCGATCAGATGGTCCGTGAGCGCCGCCACATGATCCTGTACGGCGCGCTTTTCCTGCGGCGTCTCCGCTACCAGATCAAAGTAAGCGGCGTAGAAAAAATAGTGCCCATCCAACTCATCGGAGCTGGTGTCGGATTTCCAATACCACTTGCCGTCGGCGCTGGTAGGCCAGCGGGGAGCAATCACCTTCCAAAGCTTGTCGCGGGCCTGCGTTTTCCGGTCCCGCTCCGGCGTATGCGCCGCGTTGGGATCGGGGCCGCTGGTGGGAAGAATGCTGCGGGCCACAAAACCTTTCGGAGCCGGATGGCTGCCGCCCTGCGTAACGGTTCCCAAAAACCGCAGCGCTTCCCATGCCGCCGTGGCGCGCTGCTTCGCCGCAGAGTTCCTTGTGGCGCCATAAGCAAAGCACTCCCCAGCCCCGTACATGGCGGTCCACAGGCCATCGTTGTCGCTGTCGTGCTGCGTGTATTCGGAAGTGTCGCCGGGGCGCGCCAGCTGCACGCTGTCCACATACCCAAAAGGTGTACGGCGGTGCCGTTTGTCAATTTCATTTTCGAAGATACGCGCCTTCTCCGCCAGCGTGATTTGACGGCGCTGAATCAGCCCCACTCCCTTCGCTGTGGCGAACCAGGCGTTCCCTTGCCGGTCGACCGCCACCGAGCGTACATCGTCGTCTGGAAGCCAGCGCAGACCCTGGCGATACTCCCACGTCTTGCCGTCGAAATGGATTGCGCCGCGATGCGTGCCGAACCACACATCGCCATCGGGACCAGCGGCAATCGAGGTGAAATCGTCGTAGGGCAAGCCATCCTCAGCCGTGTAGAGTTTCCACTCCTTGTCTCGATAGCCAACGCCCTGGGGGCTCGCGAACCATAACCGGCCGCGTGCGTCCTGCGTGACCGCACGGACGTCGTCGAGCGCCCAACTGCGGCGGCCGTCTTTCGCATAGGGCGTAGGGAGGCGAATATTCTTTACGGTGGGGAATCCCGCGGAGGCCCAGCGGCCGCCCGCGAACTTTGCCCCGCCCCGCGCCGTGCGGACGTACACCGCGCCTCCCGTTGCGCTAACTTGCAGCACATCGTTCGAAGGAAGTCCCTCGGCGGTTGTATAAAACGTTCGGACGTGCATCGGGAACTCGCCGGAGAGCATTCGAGATAGGGAAAACAGAATTAGGAAAGGTTTCATCGTATTTCGAATTCGAACAGCAGCGGTTGGAAATCAGGAACACGCATTCGTTTGGGGCGATCATAACAACAGTAACAGTGTTATGTTCGAGCTGTGCGTAAGCTCATGCAGAGGAGTACCGAGACTCGGGCCTAGGACAACCAGATGAAAGAATAAAAAGTTAAAAGTATTTTATTTTCAATCTGTTACAGTTCTGTCACGATGTCGAAACATGCCGCATCCTCGTGGGAGGCCCGATTTACCAGTCGTAACCGTATGTACCGCATATAGATATAATTCTTGACGCGATACTATATGTTGCGGGATTATGGCAATGCACCACGAGCGGCTCCGCACCGCATCTAAATCCAGCAAGGAACAATACTATGGGTCAGCTTAGCGTCGATCTCAGCGTCCGGATGAGAGAGTTGAAGCGTTCTCTTCCTGTCAGCCAGCGTACGGGGATTGTTTTCCCCCGCTATTTTACGGCTCGCCTGGAAGCGGGCAGGACTCCTTACGATGAGCTCCAATGGGAGCTGCGCAATGCTACCATCGGCAACGATAAAGGAGCGGTGATTTTCGAACAGCGGGATGTCGAGGTGCCAGCTGATTGGTCCCAGACGGCGACGAACATTGTCGCCAGCAAGTACTTCCATGGCCGGCTCGGCGCGCCGGACCGGGAACGCAGCGTAAGGCAATTGGTGCACCGCGTCGTGGATACGATGACGGAGTGGGGCAAAACCGGACGCTACTTCAAGACCGATGCCGACGCCGAAAATTTCCGGGATGAACTGGCGCACCTGATGCTGACTCAGAAGGCCTGCTTCAATTCGCCGGTTTGGTTCAACGTGGGGGTAAAGGAGCAGCGCGGCTACGGCTGGTATTATGACGAACCGTCCGATTCGGTGAAGAAACTGGCCCCCGGGGAGACTCGCCCGCAATGCTCGGCATGCTTCATCAATGCCGTGGGCGACACGCTGGAATCGATTCTGGATCTCGCCAAGACAGAGGGCATGCTTTTCAAGTGGGGCTCGGGGACGGGAACGAACCTCTCGTCGCTCCGGGAAGAAGAAGCGATTCTGTCCGGCGGCGGACGCGCGTCGGGCCCGCTCAGTTTCATGAAGGGGTTTGACGCATTTGCCGGAGTGATCAAGAGCGGCGGCAAGACGCGGCGGGCGGCGAAGATGGTGATCCTGAATGTGGATCATCCCGACATCGAGAATTTTGTGTGGTGTAAGGCGAAAGAGGAAAAGAAGGCGCATACCTTGATTGATGCGGGCTATGACAGCTCGCTCGATGGGGACGCCTACAGCTCCATCTTCTTTCAAAATGCGAACAACAGCGTCCGCGTCACCGATGAGTTCATGCATGCCGTAATTGAGGACCGCGATTGGTGGGTGCGTTCGCGCATCGATAACCGGCCGGTGAAACGGTATCGCGCCCGGGATCTGATGAAGCAGATTTCCGAGGCGACGCATCAGTGCGGCGACCCTGGTCTGCAATTCGACACCACCATCAACCGCTGGCATACTTCCAAAACCACCAGCCGCATTAACGCCTCCAATCCCTGCTCGGAGTACATGTTCCTGGACGATTCGGCGTGCAACCTGGCATCGCTGAATTTGATGAAGTTCCTCTCTCCTGGCGGCGACTTCGATGTGGAAGCGTTCCGCCACGCGGTGGATACGGTGACGCTCGCGCAGGAGATCATTGTCGACAGCGCCAGCTATCCCACCGAAAAAATCACGAAGAACTCCCACGATTTCCGGCCGCTGGGTCTCGGCTTTGCCAATCTCGGCGCGCTGCTGATGAGTTTCGGTATTCCCTACGACAGCGATCTGGGCCGCGATTACGCCGGCGCCATCACGGCTGTGATGTGCGGGCAGTCCTATCTGACGAGTGCTCGTATTGCCGAAGGGACAGGGCCTTGCCCAGGCTATGCCGCCAACGAAGAATCGTTCCTCGAAGTGATTCGCATGCATCGCGATTCCGTGAGCCGCGTGGACAGCAGGAAGCTCCCCGCATCCCTGGTTGAGAATGCGAAGATCGTGTGGCACCAGGCTTACGATAAGGGCAAGGAAACCGGATTCCGCAACGCCCAAACGACAGTGATCGCACCCACGGGCACCATCGGATTCATGATGGATTGCGACACCACCGGCGTGGAGCCCGACCTGGCCCTGGTGAAGTACAAGAAGCTGGTGGGCGGCGGCGTGATAAAGATCGTCAACAACACGGTGCCGCAGGCGCTGATTAAGCTCGGTTACAACACCGAGCAGGTGGAGCGGATTGTCAGCCACATCGATTCCACCGGCACGATCGAGGGAGCGCCGGATCTGAAGCCCGAACATCTGACGGTGTTCGATTGCAGCTTCCGTCCGCAGAATGGTACTCGTTTTATCCACCACATGGGCCATGTCAAGATGATGGCCGCGGTACAGCCGTTTATTTCCGGCGCCATTTCGAAAACCATCAACATGCCGGAGGAATGCTCGGTGGAGGACATCATGGATGCCTACATCGAGAGTTGGCGGCTGGGGTTGAAGGCCGTGGCGATCTACCGTGACAACTCGAAGCGCGTGCAGCCCCTCAGTTCCAGCACCGGTAAGGGAGCCAAAGCGGCCACGGGTGCGGGAAAAGCGGAGCCGGCAGCGGTGCAGGAACGAATCGTGTACCGGCCCATCCGCCGCAAGCTGCCGGATGAACGGCAATCGATCACGCACAAGTTTTCCATCGGCGGACATGAGGGCTACATCACGGTGGGCCTGTATGAGGATCAGACGCCGGGTGAACTCTTCATCACCATGGCGAAGGAAGGCTCGACGATTTCCGGGCTGATGGACAGCTTCGCCACCGCGGTGAGCTACGGGCTGCAATATGGCGTGCCGCTGAAATTCTTTGTGGATAAATTCAGCCATGTCCGGTTTGAACCGAGCGGCTGGACCGGTAATCCACAAGTGCCGTACGCCAAGTCGATCATGGATTACATCTTCCGCTGGATGGCGGCGAAGTATCTGGGGCCGGAGCATGTGGCGCCGGAAGCCGGCGATACTCCCAAGCTGCGGCCAACGGAAGCCGAACCTCAGCAATCATTGCCATTCGGTCCGGCGATGGAGGATGCTCCGCTTTGCTCGGAGTGCGGTGGATTGATGACCCGCAACGGGTCCTGCTATAAGTGCGAGAACTGCGGCGGAACCAGCGGCTGTTCTTAGAATGTAAACTCGACCGGCAACTGGGTGCTGTCGTCCTTTTTTACGCGAACAATTTGTTCGGACGCGAGGTTTTTCACGGTCGCGAGATTCGCGCCGCTGATCTCCGTCCCACTAAAATTGACCTTCTCGACGTTCGCGTCCGTGAAATCCGCGCCGGTGCAATTGGCCGCGCGCAGGTCGGCTTTCGTGAGATTCGCGCCCTTCAGGCTGGCGCCGGAGAGATCGGCGGTATCGAGAATCGCGCCCGTAAGATCGGCCCCTGCGAGGTTCGCGCCGGATAAATTGGCCTGGCGCAAATCCGTGCCGCTCAAGTTCGCATTGGAAAGATTGCAGCCGGAAAAGTTGGTGGTTTCGGCCGTTGCTTTGCTAAGATTCGCGCCGGTCATGTTGACGCCGCTGAAGTCGGCGCCGCGGGTGTTGGTTGCTTCAATATTCGCGCCCGCCATCGAAGAACCGCGCAGGTCCGCCTTCTGCAGATTGGCTCCGGTGAGATTCACGCTTTTCAGATTGGCGCCATTCAAATCGGCGCCGCGCGGATCGGAGCCGCTCATGTTGGCGCCCTCGAGCAGGGCATTCTTAAGATTCGCCCCTCGCAAATCGGCTTTGGTGAGATTGGCGGTGAATAAATTGGTATTGCTGAGGTCGGCCTTGCTAAGGTTCGTCTGCTCAAACACGACCTTGCGCAGGGCGCCGCCGGCCAGGTTGGCATTGCGCAGATCGGCATTGCGAAACGCCGCGGATTCCAGATTGCACTTGGCGAGATTGGCCCCTTCCATCAGCGCTTTTACCAGGCTGGCGCCGGTGAGGTTGACGCTCTCCATATTGCATTTGGTGAGGTTCGCGCCATCGAGCTTGTGCTTGCTGAGATCGGCTCCGCTCAAATCGGGTAGAGTGCCTGGTTTCTGAACGCGGGTGAAGTTCCACTTATCGATACCGGACTTGAGTAGAGAAAGATGAGCAGGGTTCGCCATAGAGCGCATGATATCGCAGACGGAGCTGTCGTATCGTATAGGATCAACACATGCTCAGGCGCCGGGAATTGTTCGGGCTGCTGCCAATACTCCAGGGGTTCGCGAAGCCCCCGGATCGACTGGTGGTGCTTACTTTTGACGATGCGGTGAAGTCGCATCGGACTTTTGTAGCTCCGTTATTGAAGGAACTCGAGTTTAACGCCACTTTCTTCGTCTCGCATAAGTGGATGGATGATCAAGAGCACTTCATGAGCTGGAACGATATCGCCGAACTGCACCAGATGGGCTTCGAGATCGGCAATCATAGTTGGACTCATGCCGATTTCGCCTCGCCGCGCCATGCCTCGCAACTTGCCGGCGAACTCGCGCTGGTTGAAAACGAACTCAGGAAACGCAAGGTTCCCAAGCCGCGGGTCTTCGCCTATTCCGGCAATGGATTTGGCCCGGAGGCGGTAGCGGTGCTGCGCGACTGCGGCTACAGGCTGGCCCGGAGAGGCGGTTCACCGGAAGTGGAGTACGGCAAGATGGTGATTGGTCCGGCACTTGACGTAAGCAGGCATCATCCGCTGCTGGTACCCACTACCGGTGACGCCTATCCCGATTGGACCTTCGATCATTTCCGTAAGGTGATCGCGGAAGCGCGGAACGGCCGTATTGCCGTGCTGCAGTTCCACGGTGTGCCCGATGTGGCTCATCCCTGGGTGCACACGCCTCCGGAAGCGTTTCGCCGCTACATGTTTCATCTCAGGAAGGAAGGCTTTCGCACCCTCGCGCTGGGGGAGTTGGCCGGTTTCTACGACTGGAACAAATTACCCGCGGATCCGATGCTCCGGGTGCGGTACCGTGAGCCGAAGAAATTACTGCTGCCGGTGGAAGTGGAGGCAACGCAGGCGGATCTTACCTACTGGACGCGCAACATGTCCGAACACGGCTACTCGGCGGAGGAAGCCAGGCGCGTTGCCGGAATCGACGTGGCGCTTCTAAAGCCGGAAGGCAGCGGGTTGCGGCTGGCGCCCTACCCCGGAGGCCGGCATACACGCATCGGGTTTCTCGACGGTGCGATCGATCCGCTCCGGGGAACCAAGGCTACGGTGTTTCTTCCCTGGCCCAATTCCGGTTATGTTGTCGTGGATCTGCCCGAAGCCATTTTTTCCAACCTCGGCCTGCTCTATCTCGCCCATACGCACGTTCCCACGATTTGGAACGACCGGAACATCACCATTCCAAATCGCGACTGGCAACGCCACTCCGATGGCTCGCTGTCGTCGGAGTCGACCCTGCCGAATAAAGTTGCCTTTGGGGCGAAACTTCAGATCGTGGAGCAAGCGGTGCAGATGGAGTTGTGGCTGCGCAACGGGACACAACAACCACTGACTGGTCTGCGGACGCAAGTATGCGTGCTTACAAAAGGAGCGCCGGACTTCGCCGTCCAGACAAATGAAAACAAGCTGCTGCAACAACCCCGCGCGGGCGTCCGTTCAAAGAACGGACAACATCGGATCTTGACCGAATGGGAACACTGCAATCGCGTTTGGGGAAATGCGAATTGCCCCTGCTTCCACTCCGACCCCTCACTACCCGATTGCCCGCCAGGCGCAACGGTCAGAGTAACCGGCCGGCTCTGGTTTTACTAGCGATCCCTGCGTGTAACGAAACATTCACGATCATGTAACGGTTATGACGCCATTGTCATGATAATTTTCAAGAGACAGCAATAGCACCCGGTAGAAAAACTGCCGGGTCACTGAGACGTTAGACCATTCCGTGCGCTGCACGGGACGGCCACGCACCTTTGTCTTTTGCAAATGAGGTCACTCTATTTGTTTCCTATCAGAGTCCAACTCGCGCTCGTTCTCTTGCTAGCCCACGCCGCCGTCGCTCAGACGCCCACCGGAGCCGTGAGCGGCAGTGCTTTGGACGGGCAAACCGGCCGCCCGATTCCCGGTGTGACGGTCGCGATTGATGGTCAATCCAGTAACGCAAACGTGACCGATTCCGATGGCAAGTTCACCATCAAGCTCTCGCCCGGCACCTACACATTGCGTTTCACCGCCCCCAATTACGCCCCGGTGGACCTCACCGATGTCTCCGTAAAGGCCGGGGAAACGACCGACGCCAGCACTTTGCTGACGAATAAATCTACCGTGACCACGATCGATGTCGTCGAAAAAGTGGGGGTGGTGGATGCAACGGCGGAAGCGATGCTCAACGAGCGCAAGCTTTCCTCCGTGGTAAGCGACAGCATTGGCCGCGAGGAACTGTCCGCCGGGGCGTCCTCGGATGCGGCGGGCGCATTGCAGAAAGTGACCGGCGTCAGCGTCGTAGGCAGCGGATTTGTCTATGTCCGCGGGCTTGGCGAACGCTACAGCTCTACTCAGCTCAATGGCGCATTGATCCCCACCACGGAGCCGGAGAAACGCGTTGTACCGCTGGATTTGTTTCCGGCTGGGATGATTGAAAGCATCAAGATCCTCAAGACCTATTCGCCGGATCTTCCGGCCGAGTTTTCCGGCGGCCTGGTGCAGATGCAGACCATTGAGTTTCCCACGCAGAAAGTTTTCAACGTTTCCATCAAGAACGGTTTCAACACGGCAACCACCTTCAACAAGTTCCTGACGTATCCCGGCGGGTCGGGCGACTACTTCGGATTCGGAGCCGGATCGCGAGGTATCCCTTCCGTTGTGCCCGCCAATGCACGCCTCTTCCCAGGCCAATTCACGCGGCAGCAATTGCAGTCCTTCGGCCAGGCCTTCTCCAACAATTGGGAGCCTACGCAACAGAATTCCGCCCGTCCGGCAATGGACTGGTCGGCGGTAGGAGGCGGTACCTTTGGACGCTTTGGAATCGTGGGAGCGGTCAGTTTTACGAACAAACCGCAACTGCAGAGCGAGCTGCAGCGCTATCTGCGCCAGGGCGTCGGCGCACCCGTCATCTTTACCGAGTACAAAGACTATCGCGAGTATTCCGAAGAGGCGCGCATGGGAGCCGTGTTCAACACCGCGGTCCGGCTGACGCCGAATCAGAAAATCAACTTCCGCAACACGTTCACGCATGACTCGGAGAAGACCGCCCGCGAGTTCTCCGGCTATGACGGCGGCGTGGACACGTTCCTTTCCTCCCAGCGTTTACGCTACATCGAGCGCTCTCTGTTTTCCACCGGCGTGGAAGGGGAACATTCCATCCAGAAATGGCGCAACAGCCTCATTCACTGGCAATTCACCTACTCCAATTCCAAACGGGATGAGCCGGATTTGCGCGAGGTAATCCGCAACCTCCTGCCCAATGGCCTTTACAGGTTCTCCGCGTCCGGTTCCTCCGGCGTGCGCTTCTTCTCCGACCTTGCGGATCGAATCTTTGAGCCCCAGGCGGACTACAGCATTCCATTCTTCAAGGGATCAGTTTCGGGATTGTTTAAGACAGGCGTGCGAGTGACGGTTCGCCAACGAGACTTTGCGGCCCGGCGCTTTTTATACGCTCCGCAGCAGTTCACTTCGCTGAATCTTCTGTTGCCCAGTAATCAGCTTTTTGCAGCCAGTAACATCCGTCCGAACGGATTCCAGATCACGGAATTCACCCGCGGAACGGACACGTACTCCGCCGAGATGAAGATCTTTGCCGGTTACTCGATGGTGGATATCAGCTTCGGCTCCAGGTGGCGGATCGAGGGCGGCATCCGCTTCGAAGATGCCGACCAGAGCGTGCTCACTTTCGACAACCGTGTGCCGAATGCCGTCCCGGTCAAAGCCGGATTGCACAATCGCGATCCCGCTCCGGCGATCAACGCCATTTATTCGCTTTCCAAACGGCAGAACCTGCGGCTTTCTTATAGCCGGACGGTCTCTCGCCCCGATTTCCGCGAGCTGTCCCCGTTCGATTTCAATAACGTGCTGGGCGGCTTCGTGGCCACTGGAAATCCGAACCTCAAGCGGGCGCTGATCAATAGCTATGACGCGCGTTGGGAGTTTTTCCCGGGTGGAAACCAATTAATCGCGATCAGCTTTTTCGCCAAGAAGTTTGCCAATCCAATCGAGCAAACCATCCTCCCGTCGAACGATCTTCGGCAGACGTTTGTGAATGCGAAGGGCGCGCGCAATCTTGGCCTCGAGTTGGAATACCGGCGGTCTCTGGCATCGTTTTCCCGGCGGCTGCGGGAATTCAGCCTGTCGGCGAACTTCACGTTTGTCGACTCGAATATTGAGATCCAGCCCGAAGATGCCACCATCGTGACATCCCAATCACGGCCGCTGCTCGGACAGTCGCGATACATTGCGAATGCCATGATTCAATGGCGGCGTCCCAAATGGCGCAGCGACGCGAAGTTCTATACCAACTACGTCTCGCGCCGCATTTCCGACGTCGGTACGTTCACGTTGCCCGACATCTACCAGGAGGCGAATACCATGCTCGACTTCGTCTACCAGTATGCAATCGATGAAAAAGCGAAGTGGAATATCCGGTTTGAGGCGGAAAATCTGGGCGACACCGACTACCGTTGGACCCAGGGCAACATCGTGCAACGCGACTACCGATTGGGCAGGACCTTTCAAATCGGCCTGAACTATTCCTTTTTTTAAGTCCAGAGGAGAACCAATGCGAGTTCGATCATTTCTAACGTTAGTATTCGTGTGTGCGGCGGCGATTACGGCACAAGACGCCCCGCCAGTGAGCAAAGTTTCGATGTGGATCTGGAGCGATAAGTACGTGTATCAGCCCGGTCAGACGCTGACTCTGAAGTGGACCATCAAAGCCAATGGCGACGAGTATCCCTACACTGTTTTCGCCTATCGTCAGAATAACCAGACAGGGAAGAAGACGTACCTCCCGGGCGGAACCAGCGCCCCAACTGACATCGGCGGCAAGACGCCTGCCGACGGGTTTCAGCCGGGACAGTTGACCGATGCGGCCAACGCCGTTGTGATCGGCGCCGGCGGGCGCCTGGCGGAGTTGACCATTCCCGCGGAATTGGGCATGCACACGCTGGTGGTTCAGCTTCGCGACACCACCGGAAGCCGCGTGTTGAAGAGCTCGTATATGAAAATCGGCGTCGTGAAGCAGGCCACCACTCTCCAGGGCGAGATTACCAGCGACCTGACACTCACCAATGACACCCAGTGGGATCTGAAGGGCATCGTGTTCGTAAAGAACGGGGCCACCCTGACCATCGAGCCCGGAACCTTCGTGATGGGCCAGCCGGGCACTACCCCTCCTTCCGCCTTGATCGTCACTCAGAACGGTAAGATTATGGCCAACGGAACCAAGTCCCGTCCCATTGTCATGACCAGTTCACAACCCTTCGGCCAACGCGCACGCGGCGATTGGGGCGGGCTGGTGCTGTTGGGAAAAGCTCCGGTGAACGTCGGCGGGAATATTACTGGCGGTACCGGCATCTGTCCCCCGGAGGGCTGCAGAAACGCTCCCGGCACCTTCTTTTTGGAGGGACTCGTGGGAAATCCAGATACTGTTTATGGCGGCGAGGACCCCAACCACAATTGCGGCACGTTGCGTTATGTGCGGGTGGAGTACGGCGGCACCATTCTCTCTCCGAATAACGAATTGAACTCCTTCACCTGGGGAGGATGCGGAAAGCAGACCGTATCCGAGCACTTGCAGGCGATCTATGGCAAAGATGATTCTTTCGAGTGGTTCGGCGGCAATAATGACGCCAAATGGCTGGTAGGAGGATTGGGAGCTGATGACTTCATCGACTACCAACTCGGCTACACCGGCCGCATTCAGTTCGGCCTCATGTACCAGAGTCCGGATGCACCGGGAAATCGCGGCTTGGAAGGCGATAACAGCGAGTACAATCAGGCGGCGGCTCCCCATTCCAATCCGACCTTGTATAACATCAGCTTTTTCGGAAGTGGGAATCCCGGGTTTGATGAGGCCAACTCGCCCGGCCTGTTCCTGCGCCGCGGTGCCCGTGCCTCGTTGAACAACATCCTGGTTTCGAATTTCTACAGCTCCTGCTTCGATATCAGCGATGCGAATACGCAGGCCCAAGCCGACCTGGGAAACGTGACCATGGATGGCATTCTTTGCGGAAACAACAATATTGGAGCCAATGGCACGAACACGATGCAGGGACAGATCGCGGGCGCCTACAACGTCGCCTTCGCGCGCGGTGAAAAAGGGAGCGAATCCGGGAAGAATTTTCTGATCGCAGATCCTTTGCTGGCGCGGCCGTCCGAATATAGCGCCCCGGATTTCAGGGGATTGTTTCTCAGTCCCATCTTTCGCGCCGGCTGGCCTCAACCCCCCGACGATGGTTTTTTCGATCAGACCGCACGATTCGTTGGCGGCATCGGCGATGACGACTGGACCGAAGAGTGGACCAACTGGTTAGTGGAGACCGACATCCAATAGTTGCCGCCTATTTTGCGGGACGCCCTGGCCAACGAGTCCATTCGAGGCCAGGGTGGTCCACACGAAACTGTACCAGCCGTTTCTGATCGGCGTCCGTTACGTATACCGTGCGCCCGTCAGGGCCTCCAAAGCAGAGATTCGTGGGACTTTTGCCCAGCACATCGATCTCGCGAAGCACTTTGCCTTCCGGGGAAACCACCACCACGGTGCCTTTGCCATGGCGCGTGATGTAGAGGTTGCCAGGAACATCGCAGCGCATCCCGTCGAAACCGAAATCGGGGAAGTCGATGAGCAGCCGTTTGTTCCCCACATCCCCACCCGCCTGGATATCGAATACCCACACTTTGCGCTGCTTGCTCTCATTCACATACAATTTGCGGCCGTCCGGGCTCACTTCAATTCCGTTGGTGGTGCCCATGCCACTGGCGATTTTCTTTACCCGCCCCTTCTGGTCGATGCGCCAGAGCTGTCCGGTGCCGTCCGCCCAATTCGGATCGCTGGCGTAGATCATGCCGCTGGGCGACATTGCGATATCGTTGGGCTGATTCATGGTGGGTTCGTGGGCGAACACCTTGAACTTGCGCGTGAGCGGATCCACCAGCAGGATGTTGTGGTTGCTGTAGTCGGCGACGAACATGCGGCCCTTTCTGTCAAATCGTATGCCGTTCGCTAAGGATCCATTGGTGAACTCCAGAAAGATTTCCGCTTTGCCCTCCGGCGTGACGCGGCCTATCGTTGGCTTTCGGGCGAAGCTGACGGCGTAGATGTTACCGTCCCGATCTACGGCGGGGCCTTCGATTTCAGCGGTGAAGCTGCCCGCCGCGGTGAGCGGCGATGCTTTCCATAGTTCCTGGGCGGCCGCCGGTAGGGTAAGGAAGAGAGCACAACAAAATTTGACCATGGAGACCATACTAGCCGCTTTGGGCAGGTGCGGGAGAGTTTCTTCGGTCACACGGCCCGGTACGTTATTTCCGATCGCCTTTCATTCCCGGTAAGCCGATCAGTTCATTGATAATGCGCACGCACGGGCGTCTTGGATCTAGCGCCTTTTCCTTTTGAGGACTCGCGAATCGCCAGCCCTCAGGCTACACTCGTGGCACGAAAGGATACCCGTAGATGAGAAATAGTACATCCAACCGAATCGTGAAGAGGGCGTCCGCCGAAACCCCCGATCTCCTTACTTCTCTTTCCGGCAGGGTTGTTGGCCAGAACTCTGCTCTCGAAGCCATCATCCCTTACGTGCATATGTATCAGGCCGGTCTTGCTCCCGAGGGGCGGCCCGTTGGAATCTTTCTGCTGCTGGGACCCACCGGCACCGGAAAAACGCGCACTGTGGAAGCTCTCGCCGAAGCGATCCACGGCAGTGAGCGCCATGTTCTGCGCATCGACTGCGGAGAATTTCAAATGGAGCACGAGGTGGCCAAGCTCATCGGAGCCCCACCCGGCTATCTGGGACATCGGGAAACCACGCCGCTGCTCACACAGCAGAAGCTCAATGCGTTGACCAGTGAGCGCTCCAA
Organism: Bryobacteraceae bacterium; assembly: GCA_035526195.1. Classification (GTDB taxonomy): domain Bacteria; phylum Acidobacteriota; class Terriglobia; order Bryobacterales; family Bryobacteraceae; genus CADEFT01. The sequence goes on along the minus strand of DATLCW010000181.1, from coordinate 12,950 downwards.
CCTGTCCATCGTGCTGTTCGATGAGATCGAGAAGGCCGCTGCCTCGCTGAGCCGCCTGCTGCTTGGTGTGCTCGATAAAGCCACGCTGCGGCTGGGAGACAACAACGTGGTGAATTTTGAGCGCAGCCTCATCTTTCTCACGAGCAACCTGGGAGCGCGCAGCATGAGCCAGGAGATGAAGCCCATTTTCGGGTTTGATGCGCTGGTGGATCGTCCTTCGGAAAGCATCAACCGCAAACTGGAGAGCATCGCTATGCATGCCGTCAAGAAGCGCTTTCCGCCGGAATTTGTGAACCGCCTGGATGTTATTAACACGTATTACCCGCTGGACCGCTCCTCCATGGAAAGCATCCTGGAGCATCAGATCGAGGACTTCTGCCGTCACATTGTGAACCGCCTCGGTGGCCGCGCCTTCGACGTTTACCTCACAAAAAATGCGAAGGATTTTCTGCTGCGGAACGGCACCAGCTCCGAGTATGGCGCGCGGGAACTGAAACGAACCGTGCACCGCCATCTGATCCAGCCCGTGGCCGCCATGGTGGCGCGCAATCAAATGGACCCGGGCAGCACGGCTTATGCCGATTGCGATCCCGGAGATTCACAGTTGACGATCCGTTGCGTCCCCGAAATCGATTCTCTAGCCGCCTGAACTACCGGGCGGACATCGCTCCATTCGCCATGTCCCGTCCGCTCAGGTAAGCAAGGTTCACGATCTTCGCCAGCTTTTCGAAGTTGATCTTTTCCACCGTATCGGAAGGCTGGTGATAATCGGGGTGAAAGCCTGTGAACCACCAGGCGGCGGGAATCGATTTCATCAAAAACGGAAAGTGGTCGCTGCGCCGCAATACATTGAAAGTTACATCGCGATCCCACTTGGCGTTGATCCGCAGACCCACGTTCTTGTTGGCGCGCTCCACAATTTCGCAATATTGGCGGTGGAACTTGCAGCCGATCAAATTCAATTCATTGGACGTATCCGGCGCGATATTCACCAACCCCTTGGATTCCTCGGTGTGAGTCTCATTGCGGCCCACCATGTCGAAATTGATCACGGCCCGGGTGGCGGCAAGGGGGATCAGAGGGAAATTGACGTAATGATAGGCCCCCAGCAATCCCCGTTCCTCCGCCGTGAAGACAATAAACACGAGCGTACGCTTGGGCCGTTCCTTCGCGGAGCCGAACAGCCGCGCCAATTCAATCACGGCGACCGTGCCCGACCCGTTGTCGTCCGCCCCGGGCATCATCTCCTGACCCACGCGCCCGTTATGATCGTGATGCGCGGTGAATAGAACCGCCTCCTGCTTGAGTTGCGGATCGCTGCCCCGCAGGATTCCGACGACGTTATGGCTGACCGCTTCCTTGCGGTCCTGCAGCTTGATGACGACTTCCGCCATCGGGTCGCGCAGCGGAAACGCCGAGGGCCTGGTCCCCGCTTCGATTGCCGTCTGAATCTTTCGAGCGTCGTGGCCCGCCGCGGTGAGGATCTCCATCCCAGCCGCTTCGCTAATGCTCCATTGGGGAATGGCCGCCTTCTCTTCGAGCATCTGGGACGCGATGGATTGGTTCACCGTGCTGGTGCGCGGCCGGCGGGCGGTGAGCTCGCCGTACGTGGGATGCTTCCTTCCCGGGTCAGGCATGATCATCACCGCGACAGCGCCCTGTGTGGCGGCTGCGAGGATCTTGGCCCTTGGCTGCCCCGCGAGCGATTGTCCTTTTTCCGATTCATTGGCTTCGTGCTCAAACAGCAGTACGATCTTTCCTTTTACATCGAGGCCGGTATAGTCGCCGAATCCGGCGAATACCACCGGGGCCCGCAGCTCCACGTCCTTCGTCGTGGAGGCGCCGGAAACGGTATGCCGCTTCCCGTTGATGGTCAGGTGCGAGGCGGCCCGGTCCACGCGGTATTCAATCAGCGGCACCGGCTGCAACTGCATTTCTGTGCCGGCTTTGAGGAACTCGCTGGCAATCCAGTCAATGGCAACCTGATCTCCGGGCGCCAGGGAAAGTCGCCCCTGCAGGGAATCCGCGGTCAGAAAGGTGAGGTCCGCGCGCATGCGCAGTTGGGAGGCTTGCTGCCCCAAGAGGGGCAGCGCCAAAAGAGCCAGTAAACAATTTATCCGCACTGGTCCGTTGTACCACGATGTCGGATGGCGAGCTAGACCCGGTTGATGAGGCTGGCCACCGATCCGCCGCCAAAGCCATTGTCGATGTTCACGACGGTCACGTTGCTGGCGCAGCTATTGAGCATCCCCAGCAGCGCCGCCAGTCCATGAAAGCTTGCCCCGTAGCCGACCGAGGTAGGCACCGCAATCACCGGACAGGCCACCAACCCGCCCACCGCGCTCGGCAAAGCGCCCTCCATGCCCGCCACCACCACACAGACCTTCGCCTCCGCAAGACGGTCCAGATTCTGGATCAGCCGGTGAATGCCGGCCACTCCCACATCATGGATTGCCTCCACCTGATTGCCCATCACCTCAGCAGTTACCTGCGCTTCTTCCGCTACCGGGATGTCGCTCGTGCCCGCGCATAGGATGGCGATTTTGCCTTTGCCCCGCATCGTACGGTCCCGCCATACGCGGAATGCCCCGCTCAATGGAAAATGCTCGCCATCCGAAAATCGTGCTATCAACAGCTCCGCCGCCGCCGCATCGGCGCGCGTCACCAGAAGGTTTCCATTGCGCTCCAGAAGCTTTTCGGCAATGGCAATCACGTGCTGTGGAGATTTCCCTTTGCCGAAGATCACCTCCGGCCAGCCCTGCCGCAGCGCCCGGTGATGATCTACCTTGGCAAAGCCAAGATCCTCGAAGGGCATGTGCCGCAATCTCACCAGCGCCGCCTCCACATCCACGACGCCCGTGCGCACCTGTTCCAGCAGTGTTTTCAGATTTTCCTGATTCATTAGAAACTCAAACTTTGTCCGATCGCCAAGCCATAGGCCGCCGCCCTGCCGGCTGCCAGTTCCAACACGAAGCGCGAATCCACTTTGCCGCCATATTGCGGGCACTTCACCGGATCCGGATCCAGACACGGCGGCGTATTGGCTGAGATCTCCACAATTTTTTTCGCCTTATCCATCCAGATAATATCAAGTGGAACTTTAACATTGCGCATCCAATACGTATATCTGCCAGGCCGGTTATGGATGAACAACAACCCCCGATCCGGAGCCAGCGAGTTGCGGAACATCATGCCGGACATCACATCGCTCTGCCGCATCATCACCTCCGCCATAATCTGCTCCCCGCCCGGCAGCGTCACTTGTTTCAACGTGACATGTTCCCCAGCCTCTTTGTTTTTACATCCCGCCGTCCACAAGATTGCACTGCCCAGAATGAAAACGCGCAACAACATGAAATAAGATGGTAACAGCCTACCGCTCGAATCCTGAAATGGCAACCTTTTCCCAGCGCGTCCGCATGACGCTCGATATGATTAAATTCGAGCACTCGGTCTTTGCTTTACCTTTTGCATTGACGGGCGCGCTGCTCGGGTGGCGCGATGCCGCGTATCCCCTCGACGGCTTGTGGATCAAGTTCGCCTGGATCGTATTGGCTATGGTCAGCGCACGATCCGCCGCGATGGCCTTCAACCGGCTGCTGGACGCGGAAATCGACGGCCGCAACCCGCGCACTCGCGCGCGGCATATTCCCGCGGGACTCCTCTCCCGGCAATTTGCGTGGGGCTTCACCATGGTCGCATCGCTCGCGTTTTTCGGAGCTGCGGCGGCGCTGAACCCGCTTTGCCTGAGACTGGCTCCGCTCGCCCTGGGCGTTGTTTTCTTCTATTCCTTTACCAAGCGATTTACTTCCCTGTCGCATATCGTGCTTGGCTTTGCATTGGGCATTGGGCCCGCCGCCGCCTGGATCGCTATTCGCGGATCGCTGGATGCGCGCATTCTTTGGCTAACGGCGGCCGTCACCCTATGGACGGCCGGATTCGACATTATCTACTCCTGCCAGGATTACGATTTCGATCGCGACGCGCAATTGTTCAGTATCCCCCGCCGGTTCGGGATCGGAGGAGCCTTGTGGATTGCCCGCGCCTTTCATCTCGGGATGCTGCTGTGCTTGGCGATGCTGGTGGTTGCCTTCGGCCTTGGACTCGCCAGCTGGCTCGGTGTTGCCATAGTAGCCGCCCTGCTGGTCTATGAGCATGGGCTTGTAAGAGCCGGCGATCTTTCTCGCGTCAACGCCGCCTTCTTCGCCGTGAATGGCTGGGTCAGCATGCTATTCTTTTTGTTTTGGGCCTCCGATATCGTGCTGTTCCGCCGCAGATGAACTAATGCTTTCACATCCCATCGTTGACGACCGGCGATTGCTCCCTATCCTCGACAAAGTGCGCGCCGGCGTCCGCCTCAGCTTCGAGGATGGCGTTACCCTGTATCGCTCCACCGACATCCTTGCCATCGGCCATATGGCGAATCTGGTGCGTGAGCGTCTGCACGGCAACACGACTTTTTTCAACGTCAATCGTCATATCAATCCCACCGACGTCTGTGTCGCCTCCTGCCGCCTGTGCGCGTTTGGTAAAAAGGCCAGGGACCCCAAAGCCTACACGATGTCGCTCGAGCAGGTCTGGGAATCGGCGGGCAAAGGATACTCCGAGGCTGCCACCGAATTTCACATCGTCGGCGGACTGCACCCGGAACTCACCCTTGACTGGTACTGCAAGATGCTCCGCGGCCTCAAAGAGCGCTTTCCGCAGGTGCATTTGAAGGCGTTCACAATGGTGGAGATCTCCTTTCTCGCCCACCGCTCGAAGCTTTCCATTCGGGAAACGCTCGAGCGCCTGCGCCAGGCTGGCATGGACTCAATGCCCGGCGGCGGCGCGGAGATCTTCGCCGAACGCGTGCGGCGCATCATTTGCGACCACAAGATCGATGGAAACGAATGGCTGGAAGTGGCGCGCATCGCGCACGGCGTTGGCTTGAAATCGAACTGCACGATGCTTTACGGGCATATCGAGACCGAAGAAGACCGGGTGGATCACCTCGTCCGGCTGCGCGAATTGCAGGACGATACGCACGGCTTTGTCACCTTCATTCCGCTGGCATTTCATCCGGACAATACGCCGCTTCAGCACATCCCGAAGACCACCGGCTTTGACGATCTGAAAAACATCGCGGTCGCGCGTTTGATGCTTGACAATATTCCGCATATCAAGGCGTACTGGGTGATGATGAGTCCGCGCATCGCCCAGATCGCTCAGCGCTTTGGTGCTGATGATATTGACGGTACGGTGGTGGAAGAACGCATCTATCACGATGCCGGCGCCACCACCAGCCAGTCCTTGCGCCGTGGGGAACTGCTCCGGCTGATCGAAGAAGCCGGCCGAACCCCCGTGGAGCGGGATACGCTCTACAGACCAGTGCAGCGCTCCGAAACCACTTTTACCGTGTTGGTGTAAGGTAAATTCCGGCGATGCTCCCCTAAACTTCCGCGGTCTCGCCAATGTCCTCTTTCCACAATGCCGGGTTTTCCGCGATAAAGCGTCCCAGAAGTTCCACGCACTCGACGCTGTTCGCGATTCGCACGTCCACTCCACGGGATCGTAGGTACTCCTCCGGCCCCTGAAAATTGCGATTTTCGCCCACCACAACCACGGGAATCCCGTATAGCAGCACCGCTCCGCTGCACATGTCGCACGGAGACAGCGTTGTATAGAGAATCGCCCGCCGGTAGTCCCCGGGTTTGAGCCTTCCCGCATTTTCCAGGCAGTCCATTTCCGCGTGCAACACCGCGCTGCCTCTCTGGCACCGCCGATTGTGCCCTCGGCCGGCAATCCGGTCATCGAGGATCAGCACGGAGCCGATGGGAATGCCGCCGTCGGATAGCCCCTTCTTCGCCTCGTCGATGGCCGCCTCCAGATAACGGTCCATCAATGCACCCTCATCGGAGCAGACAAGAGTGCGCAAGGAAGGCTGCGGTCTTCATGAGGCGGTCCCGGCAGAGCCCTCGCGCGCACCTCTGGACCGGCGTTTGGCATGCCGGCGGCGTATCCGTGAAATTCGGCCGCGGGATTCTCAGGTACGGCAACGTTGGCACCAGGAAACATATTCGGTCAAGGAATATTCTAACCATTGCGTTGTTATAACGACAGCAGGTGCACGAGGAGAAAGACCAATGCGGTTCACGTACGGAAAAATACACATTGGCGCTATGGCGGCGTTGCTGGCGGTTGGCCTCCGCGGCCAGGACCCCGCGAAAAAGCCTAATAGCTTTTCGCCGGTGGTAATTAACGAGGATTTCGAAACCATCCGCAATCGCATGGCGGCCGCCAAGCCGGAAATCATGAAGCGTCAGCTGGCGTTGCTTGAAGAACGTTACGACCTCGGCAACCAGCCGTCCCAGGGCGTCACAATGTCTCGCGGCAAAGCCGTGCAGGGAGGCGTTCGCGTCAAGCTGCGCGCTGGATCGACCTGGGAACGCCTGGGCCAGATGACGCCCGAACAGATTCGCGATCAGAATCTTTTTCCGGCCGGGTTCATGCCGCTGCCGCATCCGAACCATCCGGAAGGCGGAATGCTGTTTCCGAAGTTCCACATTGATGAGGTCAAAAAGCAGGAGGATCGCGATCTCACCCGGTTCGATCTCGATTTTGACCTGCCCGATCACGTGCTGCCGGAATTCCCCCCGGCGATCTTTCTCACCACCCGTACCGATCTGGGCGATGTTTCCAAGGGCAAGCTGGTCACCATCGATAACTTTTACGAACTCTTCAACGGCATTCTCAATCCGAAGCAGATCGAGGGTCTACGGCTCCTGGTCACTGCCTTCCCGCAACAACAGTTCAACCAGACCGAAGACCGCCGCAGCGTCAAACGCCATCGCGGCGTGGCGTGCTTCGATTGTCACGTAAACGGTCATACAAACGGCGCTGCGCACCTGGTCGGGGACATACGCCCGCAGGAGTTCCGCCACCGCATCGAGACGCCATCCTTACGCGGCGTCAACATCCAGCGGCTATTCGGCTCCCAACGGGCTCTTAAGAGCGTTGAGGACTTTACCGAGTTCGAACAGCGCGCCGCTTATTTTGACGGTGACCCGGTGATCGCCACCAAGAAAGGGATCAATCCTCTCGAGCGCGGAAGCCAGGTGCAATTCATGGCGGAATTTCAGGAGCTGATGGACTTTCCTCCCGCCCCGAAGTTGGGCGTCGACGGCATGCTCAGTCCAAGACGGGCTTCGCAGCAGGAACTGCGCGGACAAACCCTGTTCTTCGGCAAAGCCAAGTGCGCCACCTGCCATCCCGCTCCTTATTACACGGACAACTCCATGCACAATCTGCGGGCGGAGCGCTTCTACAAGCCGCAGATGATCAATGGCATGATGGCGTCCGCCGATGGACCGATCAAGACATTCCCGCTGCGGGGTATCCGGGAATCTCCGCCTTACATGCATGACGGAAGGCTCCTCACGCTTGCGGACACCGTCGAGTTTTTTAATCTCATATTGGAGCTCGGGCTCAACACGCAGGAAAAGGCCGATCTGGTCGTATTCATGAACACCCTCTAAGTTGAAACGTTACAGCACCTGCGCGATCCAACCTGAGTGAGGCCCGAACTTTGGTATATTCTGCTTGGGTCCCTCTTCGGCGGAATCGCCTTCAGCGGCACGCTGATCAAGCGTCTTCCCGTATCCACAGCGATGATTTATTTCGCTGTTGGGTTAATTCTCGGCAATCAATTCCTCGGGATCATCGACCTCGACCTTATTCGGGATTCCGCTTTTGTGGAACGGTGCGCGGAGGTAGCGGTGCTCGTGTCCCTTTTCGCCGCGGGCCTGAAATTAAGAGCTCCGCTTCGCCACCCGAAATGGATGCTCGCGGTGCGGCTGGCGTTCGGCGCAATGGTGGTTACCATCCTGCTGGCTGCGGGCGTCGCGATGGTCTTGCTCGAGTTGCCGTTCGCTCAGGCGCTACTGCTGGGCGCCATGCTCGCCCCAACCGATCCGGTGCTTGCTTCCGACGTCCAGGTGGACAGTCCCTTCGATAAGAACCGGCTACGATTCACGCTTACCGGCGAAGCGGGTTTAAACGATGGATCCGCCTTCCCTTTCGTCATCCTTGGCCTCGAGCTTATAGCCGGGTCCGACTGGAGCCAGATCGCTTTGCACTGGGGCGCCACCGGTCTCATTTATCCGGTGGCGGCGGGAATCGCCATCGGCGCCGCTACCGGTACGCTGTTCGGGAAGAACGTGCTTCATCTCCGCGGGGTCCATGGCGAAGCGCTCGGCTACAATGACTTCCTGGCGCTGGGGCTCATCGGCGTCACTTTCGGGATCACGGAGCTTTGCCGGGGGTATGGTTTTCTCGCAGTTTTCGCCGCCGGATACGCCTTACGGAGGCTCGAGATGAAATCGGATCCCCCGGCGCCGCGCGATGATCTTGCTCTTCCGCTCACCGAGGAAAAGCGCAATGAAGTGGCAACCAGTCCCGACACGGCGCCCATATTTCTCACAGAGTCGATTCTGGTATTCAACGAACACTATGAACGGATGACGGAATTCGCGGTGGTCATCATTTTCGGAAGCATGTTCTCCGCCAGCCTGCTCTCGTTTCGAGTACTCTGTTTCGTAGCCATTCTGCTGCTCTTCATCCGGCCCATTTCCGTTCTGCTGGGGCTGATCCGATCCAGCGTGCCTGCCCGGGAACGCTGGCTGATGGGATGGCTGGGACTGCGCGGAATTGGTTCGATCTACTACATCAGTTATGCCGTCAATCATGGTCTCGCGCCGGAACAGGCCGGAACATTGATCCCGGCCGTGTTCGCCACGATCGCGGCATCGGTCATCATTCACGGCATCACCGTAACGCCGCTCATGCGGCATTTTGGCTATCGGGAGTAAGCCTGGACCCGCTGAAGGGAGTTCCGCCGCCGTTCCAGTCTCGAAAGCCGGTCAGTGCTTTTCCGTGATGGTCACCGGCGCCCGCAACTTGAAATTGATCCGGCTCTCGGCCGGCAGCACCACCGGCTTGCCGCGCGTCGCCAGCACCACGCCCGTGCCCGCCCCAGCGCCCGAGCCGGCTCCGATAGCTGCGCCTTTTCCGCCGCCAAAGATGGCTCCGAGAGCGGCGCCCACGCCCGTCCCCACAGCTACCTTCGTTGCGTCGGAAGTCCTGCCGTCCTCGCCTTGCTTCACCCATGCCACCGTGGAAATTGGCACCCGCTGGCCATCGGAAGAGGTGAACCGGACGAGTTCGATCGAGAGTTGAGAAGTTCCCTTCACCCGTCCGCCCTGATCGGCGGCCACTACCCGGCCATCGACGAGCGCGCCCCGTTCCGCAATCACAAATCCGTCCACGATCAAAGGCTGATCGAGCGTCGCGCGGAAGGATTGTCCCGCCTCAACGCGATCGCTGGAGAGCGGCTCTGCAAGCCGGATCGAGATCTGCGTTCCCCCGATCATCGTCACCCGGTTAGGCTCGACGGGCGCCGTGGGGGCGGAAGAAGAAGCCGTTGGTGGGGGAGCAATCTGTGGCGTCGGTTCCGCTGCTGGTTGCCTTTCCACAGAAGGAGCGGCGGTTGGCGCCGGCGGTGTCGAGGGTATCGAAGCGGGTAACTCAACTGGCATTGACCGTGCCTGTGCCCGAGTCGGCCGTCCTACCCGCACTGCCGGTTTCGGTTTGCTCTTCGGCCTCTCAAACGGCGGCAACACTTCCACGGGGGCGGAAGGATCTTCCAGCGAAAGCGGCTGTGGGGGAGCGGCCACCTGTGGGGGCCCTTCAATGAAAAGTGGGCCCGCTTTCGGAACAGCGGCCGCGGCTTGCACGGGACGGGCTTCGATACGCGTGTCCCGCTTTAAAGTCAGCACAGCAACGCCACCGGCCAGCGCCGCTCCAAGCAGAAAGGCAATCCACGTCTTCACGGCAACCCCCTAATAATTTATACGCGTGGGGCGAGATTCGCGTTTCTACGCATCCTAAGAGTGAAACATCGGCGCCACCGAGATCAATGTCAGTCCCGCAATCAGGAATAGGAGCATCATGCGCACCAGCGTATTTACCTTACCGTCGGCTCCCTGGAATTCCTTCCAATAAAACAAGCCCCACAGGACGCCGATCACCGTCGCCCCCTGTGCCAGGCCAATGCCCGCCGCGGGAGCCGCCTGCACTGCTTTTGGCGCACTGGCCGACAGCAGGCTGGCGATAAAACCAGCGCACCACAAGACTCCTCCCAGCACGCCTGAAACGTGCTGCCGCGCCGTGCCTTTAAAATATTGGGCAAACTCGATCGCCTTGCCGTGCACCGGCAGATTCATAAAATAGATATTCAAAATAAATGTGGAAAAAAATACTCCCACGGAGAAAGCGAAGGCGACCGCATAAGGCCCCAGGCCGATGTCACCGCTTTGGGAAAGTTCAATTAACGGATGGAACAAACCCATTAGGGCTCCGCTGATCAAGCTCACCACCACGACTTTTGCCGAAGGTCGCGCTTTCCGGCCGGTCAATTGCGCCTGCGCCCGGCTGTACGTGTGAAAGGCGAGCGCATCAAACACCATGGCGAGCGCCACTAGCGCCACTCCGCCAAACAGGAAAACCGGATTGCCCTGTGGATTCAAAAAAAGACTGAACATCACGCTGATTACCAATCCCAGCCCCACCGCGATGGGGAACACCACTGCCATGCCGGAGAGGGAAATGGCGGCCAACAGCAGCATATTGGCCAGATTGAATACACCCCCGGCAAGCATCGCATACCCGATTTGCCTCTTGCCCGTCACCACAAGGTTGTCAATAAAGGACAACTCCATCCCAAACTGACCCAGAGTGATCGCCGCGAGAGAAGCCGCCACCACCATCCCAAACGCAAAGTCGAAATAAAATAGTTCAAAGCGCCACTTGCCCGCGGACGATTTAAAAGTATTTGCCCAGGATCCCCACAGGATCATGGATAGGACGGCAAGTAACAGAGCCGCCCAATAAGTGGTAGGCAGGATCATAAAGGGAGTTGAATGCCGACTTTACCTCTCTTCCCCTCCTCCGGTCAACAGTACCGGGCATTTGCAAAAACAGGTGCTCCACGTTCAAGTTCCTGTTAACGTCTCTATGGTGGGTACGTCTAAAGGGAAATCGTTATGATACGTTGGGCGTGTGCCTTGTTCTCCGTAACTCTCCTCGGAACCGGATGCACCTGGCCCGCTGCCCAGCCGTCCGTCCCAACCGCCGCCGCGGCCGTCCCTCGCGAAATGTCCCCCCGCCAACGGCGCGTCCGAGCCACCGGAACCATCCAGGCGCTCCGAGTACGAATGATCCAGGTTCCCCAGATCAGCGGTCAGAGCGGCAGAATGATCCTCACCAGCATCATTGAGAATGGCAGGAAGGTGGCGCGGGGAGACACGGTCGCCGAACTGGATCGTACCACGCAGGTCGATCTCGCTCGGGAGGCTGCCGCCAGAGTGGATGACTTCACGCACCAGATCGCCCAGAAACAGGCCGAGAATGCGAGCAAGAGCGCGGAGCGCACCTCTGCCCTGAAGCAGGCCGGAGCAGACTTCGCGAAGGCTCAGTTACAGCTGCGCAAAGGTCCGTTGCTGAGTGACATCGACCGGCAGAAGAATCAGGTGAAGTCCACCACCGCCGAGGCGCAACTGCTGAGCCTCAAAAAATCGGGCTCCCGTCACGATGAGGCCGAAGCCGCGGCAGTGCGCATCATGGAGCTCCAGCGGCAGCGGCAAACCGTCGCCCTGGAACGGGCGAAAGCGAATCTTGACAGACTCGTGGTGCAGGCCCCGCTGGCCGGGATGGTGGCCCTTGAGAACATCTGGAAAGGTGGATCGATGGGGCCGGCCAAGGAAGGCGACCAGGTGTACGCCGGCATGCCGCTGGTAAAACTCTTTGATCCTTCGAAGATGGTGGTCTTGGTAACCGTCAGTGAACCCGACGGAGCTGTGCTGCAGCCCGGCGCCACCGCGAAAGTGTACCTGGATGCCTATCCCGGCGCCGTATTCGACTCCGTCTTTGAGCTCGCGAGCCCGGTGGCAGCCGCCGCGCTTGGCAGCCCGATCAAAACGTTCAACGCCCGCTTTCGTCTGCTGCAAGTGGATCCGCGTCTTCTGCCCGATCTGTCCGCCGCCCTGGACATTGAGGCGGCGCGATGAAGCGGCGTTGGAAACAGGTACTTCTGGTCTTAATCCCCTTGGCGGTTGCCGGGGGAATCGGAGCCCGCCAATGGCGTACGCTGCAAGCCAACGTGGAGAACCTACCCTCCGCTCCCGCCCGCAGCGGAGAGTTCCTGGTAAAGGTTCGCTGCCGCGGGGAATTGGAAGCGGCGCGTTCCGTGCAGTTGTCCGCCCCGATGAACGTGCCCAGCTTGCAGATTGTCTGGCTGGCGCCCTCCGGCGGCGCGATCAGGCAAGGCGATACGGCCATCCGCTTTGATTCGAGTATGGTCAAGCAGCAGTTATTGGAAAAGGAAGCGTCGCTGCGCCAAGCCCAGGCCACGCTCGAACAAGCCCAGGCGGAAGCGCAAATCCGCTCCGAGCAGGACAAACGGGACCTCTCGGCCACCCGCTACCAGGTGGAGCGCGCCCGTATGGAGGTTTCGAAACAGGAGATCGTCAGCGCCATCCAGGGAGAGGAAAGCCGCATCGACCTTGGTCTGGCGCAGGAGAAACAACGGGTGCAGCAAGCGGCTTCCAACTTGCACACCGCCTCCGATACCTCCCGCATCGCTTCCTTTACCCGCGTCCGGGATCAGGCGCAGACGGAAGTGGACATCATCAAACGGCGCATCGAGCGGATGGAAGTGAAGACGCCATTGACCGGCATCATTGTCTACCTGTCCAACTATTCGCAAGGATGGATGAACGCCAAGCCGTTCAAACCAGGCGATAGCGTGTGGCCCGGAAGTGTCATCGCCGAGATTCCCGATCTGACCACCCTGCAGCTGAAAGCGAAGATCGAAGAGATTGATCGCGGCCGGATTGCCATCGGTCAGGAAGTGC
>DATLCW010000168.1:0-33209 GCA_035526195.1 Bryobacteraceae bacterium | reverse complement strand
AGTTCCGCGCGCTCTTCCGATCCCGCGCTGCCACCCGCAATCAGTACCCGCGTATCGGAAAGCAGCGTTGCGGTGTGGCTGGACCTTTCGCCCGCCAGGGAAGCGGTGGCCGTCAGCGTTGAGGTTGCCGCGTCGAATATCTCTGCAATGCCGACACTCTTTCCATCCACCATGCCGCCCGCAAGCAGAACCCGCCCGTCCGCCAGCAACGTGGCCGTATGGCGCTGCCGGGGGGCCGTCAACCGGACGGTGAGCACTTGCAACTCCCCCGTGTCGGGGTCGTACGCCTCGATCCCGGCAAGCGCTCCGCCAACCAGCAGCACACGTCCATCGGGCAGGAGGGTGGCCGACAGGCCCGCACCGCGATTTGCAGGAAGCGTGCTTGCCACGCCAATCCATTCCTGAATGGTTGGATCGTAGACTTCAGCCGCCGGGGCGCCACTGGATTCGCCTCCCGCCACCAATACCCGGCCGTCGCCCAACAGGACGCACGCATGTCCTGTCCGCGGCGCGAGCATCGGAGCCACCGCCTCGAACTTCTCTTCCGGAGCGGCATGGAACAACTCCGCTGAGTTCGTGGGACCATCGTTGCCGGTGCCTCCGGTCACCAGTACACGGCCGTCCGCCATTCTCACCGCACAGGCATTGGAGCGAGCCGTTGCCAACGCCGCAGCCGGCCGCCACCGGAGAATCTCATTCTGTGCCCTTAAGGGGAGGGCCAGAGCGAGCAAGAAGAGTACAAACATACCTCACAGTGTGTCAGAAATCTCTAGCTCGCAATTTTGCAGGTCCGGCCCGGAAAGAGCCGGCGGTTGCGGGCCACCCAATCGTAGGCAGCCACGCCGATGGGGTTCATCAGTGGCGAGTAGAAGAAGAGGATAGCGATGACGAGTGCAGTCCGCAGCCACCAATAATGAGCCAGGGCAATGATTGAGAACAGAATGATCCAGGGAAGGGGCAGGTAGAGGAACATGCGGCGGATGGCGTGGAAGCCCTGTAGGACTCTGCCGTTTTTCAACACCAGGTGTATGCGTTGTGCGGCCGCTTCGGGGGCGATTCCGTAAGCCTGCCCGCGTCCGGATTGATAGGGATGCCAGTCGAATATTTTGCAAGTGTCGAGGCGGGATATCCGCTGACGGCACCAGTCACAAAATCCGCAGTCTCCATCAAAAATAACCTCCGATCGCCGCTTCGCTCTGGACATCCGTTAACAAATAGCAGACTATTCGCTGCCATACAATAAGAAAATGCACCCACTGGTAACACTCGTGTGTTTTGCGTCCGCGCTGATGGGAGCCGATGGACCCTATCTGCTGCAACAGCCGGCCATGAATAAAACGCATATCGTGTTCGTATTTGCGGGCGACCTTTGGACGGTGGACCGCAGGGGCGGTGCGGCGGCGCGGCTTACCACTGGCAGAGGCAGAGAATCGGGTCCGCATTTCTCGCCGGACGGGGCGATGATTGCTTTCACGGGAGAGTATGACGGCAACATCGACGCGTATGTGATTCCCGCAAGCGGAGGAGTCCCGAAGCGATTGACCTCGCATCCCGGCACCGATCGGGTGATGGGGTGGACGCCCGATGGCAAAGGGGTGTTGTTCGCTTCCGCGAGGGAGAGTTGGGTATTTACGCCGCAACTTTTCTCGGTTCCAAGGGAGGGCGGCAATCCGGAGAAGCTTCCTTTCGCGATGGCGGCGAATGGCTCGTTGTCTCCCGATGGTACGCGGCTCGCGTACATGCCGCTGCTGCGCGCCGACGAGACATGGAAGCGCTATCGCGGCGGCCGGGCCACTCCTATCTGGATCGGTAACGTGTCCGATTCCGGGGTGACGGCGGTGCCTCGTAAAGATTCCAACGATTACAACCCGATGTGGATTGGGAACAATGTCTACTTTCTGTCCGACCGCAATGGTAAAGCCACGTTATTCAAGTACGATACGAAGTCGGGACAGGTGGCGCAGGTCATCGATAACAAAGGGTTGGACTTGAAATGGGCCAGCGCCGCTGCGGATGGAATTGTCTATGAGCAGTTCGGGTCGATCCATACGCTCGACTTGAAGACCGGGAAGACTCAGACCGTGAACATCACGTTAAATGGCGATTTGCAGGAAGTGCGCCCGCGGATGGAGAAGGTGAGCCGCTTCGCGCGCAATGCCAACATCTCCCCGACGGGCGCGCGAGCGGTGTTTGAGGCGCGCGGCGAAATTTTTTCGGTTCCGGCGGACAAAGGGAACGCTCGAAATCTGACAGGCACCCCGGGTGTGGCCGAAAGGGATCCGGCATGGTCTCCGGATGGAAAATGGGTTGCATTTTTCTCCGATGAATCAGGCGAGTACATGCTGCATCTGGCTCCGCAGAGTGGCATGGGTGAGGTGAAGAAGCTCGGGCTCAGCAAGCCAGCGTCGTTTTATTACAGCCCGGTGTGGTCGCCGGATTCAAAAAAGATCGCCTACATGGATAAGAAAATCAACCTCTGGTATATCGACCTGGAGAAACGGACGCCAGTTCAGGTGGACCACGGGACCTATCAGAATTGGGAAGGGCAGTTTGAGCCGTCGTGGTCTCCCGACAGCAAGTGGCTGGCCTACACCAAGGATTTGAAAAACCATCTGAATGCAATCTGTCTATATGCGCTCGATGGCGGCAAGCCGGTGCAGATTACCGATGGTATGAGCGATGCGCGCTTTCCGGTGTGGGATAAGAACGGCAAATATCTGTATCTGACGGCGAGCACGGATGCGGGTCCCGCGCGCGGCAGCCTCGATCTTTCCACCTGGAACCGCCCGGTGACGCGTAACGTGTATGCGGCGGTGTTGAGCAAGAGCGATCCCTCCCCGCTGGCTCCGGAGAGCGATGAAGAAAAAATCATTGAGGAGAAGAAGGCTGAGGAGAAAAAGCCGCCGGAGAAAAAAGGAGTAGAGGTCAGAATCGATCTGGATGGAATCAGCCAGCGCACCATCCCGCTGCCTTTGCCGGCGAGGAATTACGTAGGTATGGACGCGGGCAAGACGGGCATCCTTTTTCTGATCGAGGCTCCTTCGTTCGTCGACTTCACGCAAGGGCCGGGACAAACGACGCTGCAGCGCTTTGACCTGGCGAAACGCAAGGCGGAGAAAGTGGGTGAGGGTATCGGCAGTCTGGTGCTGTCCGCGAACGGCGAGAAGATGCTGGTGAGGCGCGGCGGTTCTGGAGGGGTCTGGTCGATCGTGGGCACGGCCGGCGCTCTGAAGCCCGGTGACGGGCGCCTGCGGATGGATGAACTGGAAATGCAGGTGGATCCGGTGGCCGAGTGGAAGCAGATGTACAAAGAGGTGCTGCGGATTGAGCGCGACTTTTTTTACGACCCCGGTTATCACGGGCTGGACCTGCAGGCACTGGGTGAGCGCTATGAGAAATATTTAAAGGGTCTGGGCAGCCGCGAAGATCTGAACTATTTGTGGAAAGAGATGCTGGGCGAACTTACCGTGGGCCACCTCTATGTGACTGGCGGCGACACGCCGGAGGCTCCCAAGGTACGCGGCGGCCTGCTCGGTGCGGACTACAAAGTGGAAAACGGGCGTTACCGCTTTGCCCGAATTTTCAATGGCGAGAATTGGAACCCCGAAACGCGTGCGCCATTAACCCAGCCTGGCGTCAATGTGAATACCGGGGATTATTTACTGGCTGTGAACGGAAAGGAAGTGCGCGCCAGCGAGGAGTTGTATTCCTACTTTGAAGGAACGGCGCGCAAGAACACCGTGCTGCGGGTGGGTCCCGACCCTTCGGGGGCGGCAGCGCGCGAGGTGACCGTCGTGCCGATTGAAACGGAATTGCCGCTGCGGCGGCTGGCGTGGATTGAGGGTAACCGGCGGCGCGTGGATGAGGCGAGCGGCGGCAAACTCGCTTATGTTTATTTGCCGGACACGTTTATCGGCGGGTACACCTATTTCAACCGGTACTATTTCGCGCAGGTGGATAAGCAGGGTGTCGTGCTGGATGAGCGATTTAACTCCGGGGGGAAGGCCGCGGACTACATCATCGACCATCTGCAAAAACGGCTCTGGGGGTTCTGGACCACGCGCGATGGAGAAGACTACACGACTCCGGTGATGGCGATCTTTGGACCGAAGGTCATGATCATCAATGAGTATGCCGGGTCCGGCGGCGATGCGCTGCCGTGGTTTTTCCGGCGAGGCAACATCGGTCCTTTAATCGGCAAGCGCACCTGGGGCGGGCTGGTCGGCATCGGCGGATATCCGGTGCTGATCGACGGCGGCATGGTAACTGCGCCGCACTTCGCGTTCTGGAATCCCGATGGAAAGTGGGATGTCGAGAATTTCGGCACGCCGCCGGACATTGATATCGAGCTCGATCCGAAAGCGTGGCGGGAGGGGAAAGATACGCAGCTCGAGAAGGCCATTGAGGTGGCGATGGAACTGTTGAAGAAACATCCCGCGCCGGTGAGGAAGAAGCCGCCGTATCCGTCTTATCAAACCAGGACGGCCGCAACCCCTAGCGGAGTGCAGTGAAATGAATCAGGCTGTATGGCTGACGGGCCCTCGCGGGGAAATCACAGTGGCCGCGGCTCCTCCTACGGAGCCGGGCAGCGGCGAAGTCACGGTGCGCATGGAGGCTTGTGGAATTTGCCATTCCGACGTAATGATCGCCGGTCTGGAGAAGCTGCCGCTATCGCCAGTAGTTTTGGGGCATGAGGGGATTGGTGTAGTAGAGTACATTGGGGCGGGGGTTTCGAACGTCGCCACAGGGGAGCGCGTGGGAATCACGTATCTGGCTTCCGGGTGTGGAGCATGCGAAGCGTGCCGCGAGGGACGAGTACGCTTCTGTCTGAAGCAGGGGAACCATGGATTCACGCGGCACGGGGCGCTGGCGCAAGTGGCTGTAGTGGCGGCGCAGAATTTGATTCGCGTGCCCGATGAATTGACGGCGGAAGAGGCGGCTCCATTGTGCTGCGCGGGCTGGACGGCATATGGCGCGGTGCGCGAGTCCGGACTCCGGTCCGGCCAGCTGCTGGCCGTGTTCGGTTTTGGAGGACTCGGCCATTTGGCCCTTCCGTACGCGCGGAATGTTGGAGCCCGCGTTGCGGTGGTAGATATAAGCGAGGAGAAACTGGACTTCGCGCGATCGCTAGGGGCAGACTCGGCGGTACGCGGGGAGGATGCGCGGAATACGCTTTTAAAAGGATATGGCGGGGCGGACGCGGCGATCGTATTCACCGCTTCGGCAGCGGCGGTTCCGTTGGCATTTTCGTGTTTGAAGCGCGGCGGTACGCTGGTTTTGGTGGGAATGTCCATGGACACGTTTTCCTTCTCGATGACTGAAGTGGTATTGAAAGGGATTCGCATCCAGGGAAGCTATCTCGGTACGCGGGCGGACTTGGAACACGTGTTCACTCTTGCGGCGGCGGGAGTGGCTAAGCCGCATGTTCAAGGACACCCGTTGCAAGCGGCCCCGGAGTTGATCGGAAAGCTGCGAAGGGGAGAGCTGGTAGGACGAGCGGTGGTGAGATTCTAAAGGGAGATTGGCATGGCAAGAACTGTTTTGACGGCGGTAGCATCCGTTTTGGCGACGTTGCTTCTGGTGTTCGGCGTCATCGGGGCGGAGCTTCCTAAGAAAGTGAAGCTCGAGAATGCCAAAGTTAGAGTGACGGAAGTGACGTATGCCCCCGCTACGCCGCGGGAACGCTACATCCGTCCGACAGACCAGATTATCGTTTTCCTCGATGATTGCAAATATAGGAGAACAGATTCGCACACGAAAGAGAAGACGATTCGCGAGCGCAAAAGCGGAGACGTGATCTGGCATGACAAGGGCGAAGACGCCCCGGTTCTGGAAAATCTGGGTTCGAAGCCTTACCGAACGCTGGTGGTTGAATTGTTGAAGTAACCGGCTTATCCTATTTTTTCCAGTTGAAGCGATATCGTTCCCACGGGAAAGCTCAGCTTGACCCGAATCTGTACCAGCAGTTTCCTCTCATCGTCGGTCAGCCATACGAACAGCCGGCCCTTGCGCACGTAAAGCACGTCGTTAAACAGGTGTGCCTCATACCGCATCGCCTGGAAAATACCGGCGGGAGTCTTCAGCGTTTCTTTTTCCTGGGCTTCGATTTTGACCATTGCCATGCGCTTTCCGTCGCTGATGGGGAACTGCGTGGATTGCCCTGGGGCAAGCTTTGTGGCCCGCAAACGGGAGAGCGCCGCCACCACATCTTGAACGCAAGGGGGAACGTCGAGTTCCTTCTGCATTACGATCGCGTTCCTGATCGTGTCGCGCTCCAGATAGCTCGATTTTTTGGTGTCGTGGTGAAATGTGACCACGGTTTCGCGCCGGCGCTTGCCCTCCTCCGCTCTCAGAAGCGTATTTGCGGTGCAGAAACCTGAATCGTATTGGGAACGATACGCGTCGTTGACTCGAAACAACTTGGATACAAGGCCGGCGGACTCGATGTGCAAGTCCGATTGCCAGCCGCCGCCCGGGCGGGGCGTGCGCGTGAGCACGGCGCTGCCGGCGCGCACTAAACGCCACTCCACGCCCAGATGAAATGTCTCAAAGGGCTGAGCCTGCTGAATGGACGGCGCCTGCGAATGCACCGGAGCGAGCACGGCCACACATGCCAGCCACGAAGCCCAGCGATGAAGAGCGGAGCGCGTCATGAACTCATTGAGTTTGGCAGACCATGTCAGGGTTTGGCAACTGAGATGATGACGCGCGCCGCGGGAGGAATTCGTACACCGAATATGCGGTGGCTGATGCCAGGTAGATGGTCTAATATGGTGCAACAGGATAGCTCCTAACCAATGCGCCGAATCGCCTGGCTGACTGACCTCCATCTCAATTACATTCCGCCGAAGCTATCTTCGGCTTTTCTCGAATCCGTGAATGAGCTCCCGGTGGATGCGATTTTTCTCGGCGGCGACACCAGCGAAGCGGCCCGGCTGCTGTTTGATCTATCTGAAATGTCCGCGCGGGTGCGCAAGCCCGTGTACTTCGTGCTCGGAAGCCAGGATTACTACCGGAGCTCCATCGGAGCAGTCCGGGAACAGATCGCACAGTTGTGCGAACGAATGCCGAACCTGGTGTTTCTGACGCAAAGCGGAGTGATCGAGTTGTCGTCGCAAACAGCGCTGGTGGGCCACGACGGCTGGGGCGACGGCATTCTTGGCCGTATTGAGGAAGCGGTTCCTATGAATGATGAATTGCAGATTGAAGAGCTAACCACTTTTGACCGCCACACGCTGTTTGCGCGCATGAGGGAATTAGGAGAGGAAGCCGCGGCGCATATCCAACGGACGTTAGGCGAGGCGGCGGCAGGTTATGAAAACATCTGCCTGCTGACGCACGTGCCGCCGTTTCGCGAAGCCTGCTGGCATGAAGGCAATATCGCGCCGGAAGGCATTTTAGCGCGAGCGGTAAGCTCCGCAATGGGCGAAGTGATCCAGAAGGTGATGACGGCCCATCCCGGTGTACAACTGACGGTGTTGTGCGGCCACACGCACAGTTCCGGTTTCGCGCAGGTTTTGCCGAATGTCCAAGTGTGGACAGGAGCTTCGCAATACGGCCAGCCGCGCGTTCAAAGGCTGTTCTGGGTTCCCTGACTGTGCGAAGTTCTTCAGTGCTCCGTTAAAAGAGCCTTGATCACGCCCCCGATGCGCATGAACTCGTCGAGAGTTGAGGGCTTTTGAATATAACGCGACACGCCGTGGCTGGCTGCCTGCTGGGTGTCTTTCATCATCGTGGAAGAGCTTAGAATCATGACTCGAACATGAGCGGCGATGGCGCTTGCACGAATGCGCCGCAGCACGTCATGACCGCTAATCCGCGGAAGATTGAGGTCGAGGATAATCAGGTCGGGAAGGGGCGCCCGGTAGGCCTCGGCGTCTTCGATGAACCGTATCGCTTTCTCGCCGTCGCTGAGCACGGTCATTTCAACTTTCACGGCATGTTCCTCGAGCGCCTCGCGCACGAGCAGCACATCACCGTGATTGTCTTCGATCAGAAGGATGCGGGCTGCGCGCGCGTCTCCCTGATTGGTTCGCTCCGGCTCGCCGGGATTTGGCAGAGGGAAGAACCGCTCCCCTTCCGTGTTAAAACGCCCCCCGGTTGAGCTGTCCTGGAAGCGGGATGGCCCGGCGCCGGCGCCTTGGGCCGCTGCCAGTAGGCCAACGTCCGGCGGCAGCGTGCAAACGTTTAGAAGGTGCAAAACTTTTTCCCCTTGCGACGATATCCACCCCGGCAGAATACTCTGTCAGAATTGTACCCTTTCCGAGGGCGCGCCAAGTGTACCCAGCCGGCGCGATGGCGTGACGCCCGCAAAACACGTTTGTTACTCTGCGGCAAATCGCCAGTCTGGTGTAGCTTCAAGTCATGCCCGTCCGCTGGACACTCTCGAGAATGGCTGCCGCTGTCCGCAATCGGGACATCAGCCCGCGCGAACTCGTGACAGCTCATTTGAAGAGAATCGAGGAGGTGAATCCGAGGATCAACGCGATCGTGACGCTGCTGGGGGAGCAGGCGTTGGCGCAGGCCCATGCCTGTGAATCCTTCCTCGCTGAGGGCCGGTTACATGGCGTTCCGGTGACCATAAAAGATAGCTTTGACGTAAAGGGTTTTCCCACACTGAGCGGAAGCCGGCTGCGTCTGGATCATGTTGCCGGGCGGGATTCGAACGCTATGGCCCGTCTCCGGCAGGCCGGCGCGATCCTGTTGGGTAAAACAAATGTACCGGAGCTTGTTTCGAGCTATGAAACCGACAACCACGTCGCCGGAGCCACGTTGAATCCCTGGAATCCTGATTTCACTCCCGGCGGATCAAGCGGCGGGGAGGCAGCCGCGATCGCCGCCTGCTGCTCGCCGGGAGGGGTGGGCAGCGACGGCGGAGGATCCATTCGCATTCCCGCGCATTTTTGCGGGATCGCCGGGTTTAAGCCTACACACCGGCGCATCGGAGGCGGGGGACAATTTCCTCCCGCCGATCCGCCGAGTGGGTTGGTGTCGGCTCCGGGACCGATGGCGCGTACGGTTTCCGATGTCCGGCTGCTCTTCGAGGTGATGCAGGGCCAAGACGATAGCGATTCCCAGTCCGTGGCTCTGGTGCAGCAAACGGAATTGCGGCGTCCGCGAATCGGCATGGTGCGGCAATTCAACCAGGTTCCCGTGCATCCGGACGTCGGGTCGGCGCTCGAGAACGCCGCCCGCGCGTTGCGAACCGCCGGCTATGAGGTGGAGGAATTTTCGCTGCAGGGGTTGGAACGGGCACCGAACGTGTGGGCGTTCTTCTTTGCTGAGCTGGGCTCCTATCACACACGGGAATTCCTTCACGGCCGCGAATCCGAAGCGCACTGGACCCTCACGGAAAATTTTCGCGACACTTCCATGCCGGATGCCAGGACCGTTGTGCAGCAATTTGCGGAACGGGAACGACTGCGGGCGGACGCGCTCGAGCAAATGCAGCGCTACCCAGTGCTGCTGACGCCTCCCAGCTCGATCCCGGCGTTCCGCCATCGCGAACGGCGTTTCTTTTTCGCGGACCAATCGGTAGGGCTATTCTCAGCTATGGCCCTATCTACGATGTGGAATCTGTTCGGCTTCCCTGCGCTCGTCCTTCCCTTCGGTGTGACCGGGGATCGCCTTCCGGTAGGAGTGCAGTTGGTGGGCCGCCCCTTTGAAGACGAACGCGTTTTGCAGGTGGGCGAGGATCTCGAAGAGGCGAGGGGGCCCTTTACGTTTGCTCCCCAGTGGTAATTGCTTCTAGAACCGCAGCTTCGCCACCACTTGCGTGGAGCGGCTGGCGGGATTGCTGCTGTTTCTGCCGAAGTCCACGCTGTTCATATCGGATACCGGCGGACCGAAATTGCGGTGATTGAGGAGATTGGTCCACTCGCCCCGTAGGTCGAGTTTGACACGCTCGGTGATTTCGAATGTCTTCATCAGGCTTACATTGCAGTTCCACAACAGCGGGCCCCGGAACGTATTACGGCCGAGATTGCCCCCGGAAGGCATCGAGTTCGGCAGGATCCCGCCATTGGCCCGCTGCGGTGCAACGAACAATCCCGTGCCATCGAGCGGCGTCGTGAAACTGCGCCAGTCCCCGGTTACAGGGTCGAGCGCATACATACCTCCAGCGTTGTAATCAGGTCGCGCGGTGAATGTAGGGAACAAGCCGGGCGAACCCATCGGCAGAAGATTAACACCCGACCCGACGCTGTCCACGCCCGTTGTGACCGTGAACGGTTGCCCGGATTGCCATTCAGAAAGTCCGGTTACCTGCCAACCGGAGCACGCGGATCGCAGCGCCTTCGAGCCGCCGGCGAACCATGGGATCTGATACAGATAGTGCACCGCCAGGCGGCTGGGCCGGTCCAGGTTTGAGCGGGCGTAGTCGCAGCGGAAGCAGGAATAACTCTGGGGTGGTTCGTCATCGTTTTCCGTGAAATTCGAACTGTAAGTGTAATTGGCGCCCACTAGCAGCCCGCGAGCAAACCTACGATCGAGGCGCAGAAAGAGCGCGTTGTAATAGGAAGAGGCCCCAGGGTCGACGATCGCCCGCGCTCCCCAGGCCGGATTTAGCCGCCGGGCGGACACCGGTGGAATCGTCCCGCCGCCGATCGCCTCGCGCGCCTGCGCTGCTGTAAGGACGGCCGGATTTGCATCGCCCCGGCGCGTCAAATGATAGCCGCGGCTGCCGCTGTAGCCAAATTCCGCGATGTGATGACCGAACTGGCGTTGTATCGAAACACTATAGAAGTGAGTCGTAGGGTTCTGGGCATCCGTGGGCAGATTCGTGAAATCGGCGAGCGGATTCAGCGGCAGGTCACCCGGCGGTTTCGGTTTCAAACGTGGATAGAGCTGAAAGCTTTCGGGCGGAAACGTCAGCAGCAGTTGCGCCCGCGGATAGTTATTTCGCGTGTCGATGATCTGCTGGAGGAGCGCGTTGTACGCGATGCCAAAGCCGCCTCGGAAGACCGTCTGACCGTTACCCAGCGCGCGGTGTAGCCATCCCTCTTTTGCCGCTGGACTGTAAGCAAAGCCGGCCCGAGGCGCCCAATTGTTGCGATCCGGTCGAACCGGAGCGGGCACGCCGATAGCCGCCATCTCCGGCCGCGTGGCCCCGAAGAAACCGAAAGGCACGGCGGAGCTTTCGTAACGCACCCCGACGTTCAACGTCAGGCTGGGTGTGATCTTGAAATCATCCTGTAGAAAGTAATACTGCGTAGGCATGCGAGTCTCGAAAGCCGGCTTCCCCACGAACTGGCGTAATTGCCCAGCCTGGTTGTTCAAGAACTCGCCGAAGCCGGGAAAGACCCAAGCCCCGCGCAGCGCATTGGCGAGCACTTGAGAGAACCACAGACTACGAAGGTCCACACCGGCTTTCCAGGTGTGGCGTCCTGAAAGCCAGGTAACCCCATCCTGGAACTGCGTGGTCGCGGTGATGGTCCGGCTAGGCGCCAGGAAAGAAGGACCCAGGGCAAAGAGATTTACAATCACCGTGCTCGTCTCTTCTGTCTTGTTGCGATAGTCCAGATCGAAATAGTTGTAGGCCATCTTTGCTTCGTTCGTCCATCGCGAGCTGAGAGTCCGCATGTAGCTCAGTGCGTAGTTACGGCCCCTTGCAAACTGTGACGTGGAAAACCGCGGACCGAAACTGAGATTGGTCGCGAAAGCATCGGTGTTAGGCGTGAATTGTTGACTTCCGTAAAGCCGGATAGTTACCCAGTCCTTTGGCGTCAACTGGTGATCCAGGCGCATCGACACCGCCGGTGAGTCGATGGAATTATCGAACGGAATGCGCGCGGAGCCCATTTCGACAGGCACACCGTTAACGATTGCGGGCCGGACATTTTCGTAGCGCCGGATCTCCCGGTGAATCTCCGGCAGAAAACTGAGCGCATCCAGAATGGTGTTACGGCTCGCTGCCGCCTGGCCCGGCCCTAAAGGGATGTTGCGAAGTGCAGCGAACCCGCCGGGCGTCGGCAGGATGACCGGCATGGCGGCGCCAACGGTCGGACCGTTGCGCAGTGTGGTCGCGTACGCCGTCAGATAGAAGAAGGTCCGATTCTTAATCACCGGACCGCCCAGTCCCGTACCGAAATAATTTCTGATCGAACGTACACTGTTGAGCTCCGCCTGCTTATCCGCCAGCGCGGCCGCATTCAATCGGTTGCCGCTGTAATAATCCCAAGCCTCGCCGTGGAGCTGATTGGTCCCACTGCGCGTAACAATCGAGAACTGGGCGGAATTCCGGCCGAACTCAGCGGAGTAGGAGGACGTTTGCACCTGTACGTCGGCGATCTCTTCGCGGGATGGATACTGGGCCGGGATCGAAAGGAAGAACTCATTGTTGTCCACGCCGTCGATCATAAAATTGGTCGAGGCGCTGCGCTGGCCGTTGATGGAAATGCGCCGGGAAGGTATTCCATTGGAGACCCGCGCCGCGGTGGGAGCCAGCAGCGCCAGCTCCCAGTATTCGTATCCAGTGCCGCTGAGGGGGAGGCCTTCCCGCAACAGCTGGCTGTAACGGCGTTCGAGCGTAGCGGTGGCTTTAGACAATTCCGCGGCGTTGGTGGCGGCCACGACGGTGATATCCGTGGCCACGGAGGTGACAGCCATGCTCCGGTTAAGCACAATGCCCTGTGCCGCACCAACTTCGATGTTCTCGATCCGCAGCGGTTGAAACCCGTCCTTGCTGTACTCGACATCGTAGGCGCCAGGTTCGACGGCGGCGAACCGGTAGACTCCCACGCTGTTGGTCTCAGCAGCGGCGCGAATGCCGGTGTTGCGATTCGTCGCCGCGATCCTGACGCCTTCGATGATAGCGCCCGCTGCGTCCTCGATCGCCCCGCTGATGGAGCCGCGCGTGAGTTGCGCAGCGGCCGGCAGTGCAACGGCCGCGAGGATCGCCAGAGTAATGTGTCTCATCGTGCCCTCCACGCTG
Organism: Bryobacteraceae bacterium; assembly: GCA_035526195.1. Lineage (GTDB taxonomy): Bacteria > Acidobacteriota > Terriglobia > Bryobacterales > Bryobacteraceae > CADEFT01. The sequence continues at coordinate 20,278 of DATLCW010000168.1, read as the reverse complement.
GCATTAATCGAATGCGTCGAGCTTGATGCGGCGTCCGTGACCCTTGGCGGTTCCGCTGTTGATCAGCTGTCCCGCCGGGGTGAAGATGTCGATTTTGGCGTCGTTCTCATACTCGTCTGAAGAAACCATGTGGATGCGCGAGCGCACCTTGATATCGACGGTGACCTGGCCCTGGGCGTCGCGGGCGAACCGCCACCAGGTTCCCTCGAAGACACCAGCGCCCGTGTAATCCCAAACGCCTCGGGCCGGCATTTCACCCGGTGTGCCACTATCATCCAGCACCGTTCCATCGGCGCCGTACGTGATCAACCTTCGTGTGGGCGCCATCAATCCAGGAGGATTGGTGATTGCTACGTCCCACACGCCTTCGAGTGCGCGAGCACCCTGCCCTTGCGCCTGAACCGTTCCGCGGGCGGCGAGCGCTGCCAGCGCGGCAATTCCGGACTTCATTGCAAACTGTCTGCGTTGCATATCAGATGGAAGCTCCTTTTGCTTCACTCACTCAAGCGCAATGCACAGAAAAAACTATCAATGATTCTTCAGAACGCAGCGCGCTACCGCTTGCGCCATCTCGCGTTCCCTTCGGACAACGAACGGATTGGAGATACCGCCCGGCTGTGTCCAGTTAGCCCACAGGCCGTGCGCCTTTGTGTACCAGGCCCGCGCGGACTGCCAGTCCTGCATTTTTTCGTAATAGCGCCCCAGACGATCGTAGGTTCCCGCGGCTTTGGCTCGCAAATACATGTTCTTCGGCTTTTCAGCTAGGAATGTTTCCGTCACGGCGAGCGCTTTGCGGTAGTACTCGAGAGCCGCCTCCGGTCGCTTAAGATCCAGCTGCGCGTCGCCGACTGCGTTATAGGCATCCTCTATCTCGATGGGCTTTTCACTCACGCTGCGTAGTGCCTGTTCGAGCCCCTCTTGATGCCTCCCGATCCGCCGCAAAGGGTAAGAAATCTGCCAGCGCGCATTCGTGATGGTCATTACACTATATGGGCCCCGGCCCGGGTAAATGTCAGAGGAAAGGACTTGCTCAAAAGCCTTGACAGCCGCAGCCGGATCTTGAGTGGACAGTACCGCGCCAAGCACGGCGAGGGCCGCGAGTTTGCCGCTTTGAGCGGCTGAATCCGGCGCGCCCATGGCCAGAACCTCTTCCGTGATGGTCATCGCCTTTCTGCACAATGAAGCCGCGGGGTCCGTCTGCCTAAGATTCATACGGAACGGGCTTGCGAGGATATCGGCCCCGTATATCATAAAAAGGCCCTCGGTGAGTCGCATGACGCGTTTCCGGATGTCCTGGGCAGGATAGCTGGCCTGCAGCTCACTTATGAATCGCAAGTAGTCCTCAACGGCGTTCCACGCGCCTTCGATGTCGCCCATCCTATCAACTGGAAGAATACTAGTCGGTTTGCGTAGCGCTTCAAAGCTGATCTTGCGGAAATAACTAAGGGCTTTCGCCGGATCGGAGTCCTGAACTCCTTTCCCCAGAAACGATAACGCCAGATCCCTTAGATAGTCGGCGGTATCAGGCCCGGGCGCGTTAGGGCCGAAATATTTGCCCGAACCAGAGCCCAATATCGGAATCAAGCGCAAGGTCTCGTGCAAGTGAGGTTCGGCTTCCTTTGGGAGCGTGAGGCCTCCGATGCCGACGTGAATCCGGCAGAGGAGCAGTAGCGATGCCTGATCTCTCCCGCGAGCCCTCTCCGATGCTTCCGCAAAAGACAAGGCGCGCCGGTATGACTGTAAGCCATTTGTGAAATCAAGAAGGTTCGGTTCCGCCGGGTCAGGGCTGGCTTGCAGTGCGGCGATCTTCTCGTATCCTCGGGCGAGTTCCCAGAAAAGTTCGGGGTCTCGACCGGCTTCCCGGCTGATACTGTCGTAATACTGAAGACCCTTCTCGACAATGATTCTACGCGCCTCCACTGAGCCCGGCAGCATTCGAATTTTTCCGTTGACGTCGATCAGCATGGTGGTTGCGAGGTCTCGAACTGCTTTGAACTGGCGTTGTGCACGGGCAGCCTGAAACACAGCAACGCCGGTCGCAATAACCAATCCAGCCGCGGCTAATGAGCCAATCGCCACGGGCCAGCGATTCCGGTGAAGGAACTTGCCGGCGCGGTATAGAACCGTATCCTTGCGCGCCCGGACGGGAAGCCCTTCGAGGTGGCGGCGGACGTCTTCGGAAAACTGCTCGACGGAACCGTATCGCCGGGACGGCTCCTTGCTCATCGCCATCAGTACAATGTTGTCGAGGTCGCCACGCAAGTGGTGGCAGCCATCTACGGTGCTGGGCCACTGGGTTTCCTGGTCGCAGACCACGCGCTCGATCTCAACCGCGGATCGACCCTCGATGCGGTGGGGCCGGCGGCCTGTGAGGAACTCGTAAAGAATAGCGCCCAACGAGTAGATGTCGCTCGCGGCAGTGATAATCTCTCCGCGGATCTGTTCGGGGCTGGCATAGTCCGGCGTCAACAGCCATGCCGTGGTTAATGTGGGCGCGATGTCGTCGGTGGGAGTGTCCGGCTTCAGCAGCTTGGCGATTCCAAAATCGAGCAGCTTTGGCGTTCCATCCGGGGTGACCAGAATGTTGGCCGGCTTGAGATCGCGATGGACAACCAGATTCTGGTGCGCATACTGTACCGCCCCGCAGACCTGGCGGAAGAGCCGGAGCCGGTCCGCCGCCGGCAGCGAGCGCTCCCGCCAGTAATCCGTGATCGACTGCCCTTCGACGTATTCCATCACCAGGTAGGGCAGGCCGTCTTCGGTGGTGCCGCCGTCGACCAGCCGGGCAATATTGGGATGTTCCAGCCGCGCCAGGATCTGCCGTTCCTGCCGGAAGCGGCGCAGGTCGGCCTCGCTTGCCAAGCCGCGCCGGACCAGCTTGAGGGCCGCTTCCTTATCGTAATGGCCATCGTCGCGGACGGCCCGGTAAACGGCGCCCATGCCGCCATGCCCGATCACGCCGGTAATGCGCCAAGCGCCGATCCGCTTGCCGATCATGGCTATGTTCTGCTCCCGCGCGATCCTCCCAGCGGCTCCTTCCACGCGGTGGCTCAGGAACGCCTCGTCATCGGCGTCACAGGCCAACAGCGATTCCACTTCCTCCCGCAGTTCCGGGTCGCCGGCGCAGGCCTCTTCCAGAAGGGCCGGCCGGCGAACGGGCGGGGCCGCGCTAACCGTCTCGAAAATTTTTTCAATCTGGCGCCAGCGTTCGGTAGTCATAGCCCTGCAATGGTTCAAGCGTGACGGCCGGAAAAAACTATCATGACAACCTGCGTCTCAGCCATGCCTTCGCAAGTTTCAGTTCACGAAAAACGGTCGGAGCGGAAACATCCAGCAGCCCGGCGATCTCCTCCGGGCTCAAGCCCGCAAAGAAGCGCATCTCGACCATTTCGGATTTACGCTTATCGAATGTGGCCAGCTCTGACAGGGCCTGTTCGAGATCCAGAAGCCCCTCGAAATGTTCTTTGGAGATCGCAGGCGCATGGTCGAGGGAGACGTCCTTGCGGCCGCCGCCGCGCTTTTCCGCGCAATTGACCCGGGCATGGTCCACGAGGATCATCCGCATCAGGTGCGCCGCTACTCCGTAGAAGTGATGACGGCATTCAAACTTTTGTTCCTGCTCTACCAGGCGCAGGTAGGCTTCATGGATCAGCGCGGTCGGTTGTAACGTGTGACCAGGCTGCTCGCGGCGCATATAATTGTCCGCGAGCTGGTGGAGTTCATGGTAGACCAAGGGGGAGAGCAGATCGAGCGCGCTCCGGTCGCCCTGGCTCCATCGCCGGAGCAACAGAGTAACTGTATGGGAACTGGAGGACGCCATGGTTGTGGATAGCCATTATATGTGAGTGGCACACGCACGGGTTGTTCACCTTGATCGGGTCAGCCAGAGCGCCAGCCGCGAAGCGTAACGCTGCGGTTCACCACCCAGCGAGCCGCCATGCGCCTCCGCATCTGACGGCACAGCCAAGGCCGACACCCGCCATCGCGAAAGGCATTTTCCCATCGCGGGCCAATCGGTAGGGCTATTCTGCGCTATGGCCCTATCTACGATGTGGAACCTGTTCGGCTTCCTTGGCTCGTCATTCCCTTCGGTTTGACCGGGGATCGCCTTCCGGTAGGAGTGCAGTTGGTGGGCCGCCCGTTTGAAGACGAACGCGTTTTGCAGGTGGGCGAGGATCTCGAAGAGGCGAGGGGGCCCTTTGCGTTTGCTCCCCAGTGATAACATGTCCTTTAGTGAAAAGTTCTTCCGGCCTGACGGGCTATTTGCTTTCTCTGCCCGAGCGTCTCTTGCGGTCAGGCACGGCATTGGCTGGCGGACTGCTCAGGGAGATCGGCGAGGTCGCGTTACCCGCCTCCGTTCGCAAGACCCGGCTGTACCGAACGCTGGTTTCTTCCACGCTGCGGTTTCTGATTGAGAGCGTGGGGCAGGTGGAAGGCGCCTATCCGGGAGAGGCGCAACTGGCCGGGAACTTCATTGCCAGGCGCACGGCGGGAAATGGGATTGAACTGGTGGGTATTCTCGCTTTCCGGGCGTCGCCGGTCTGGGTCATGGCCGCCCTCGCCGACCTTACCGGTACGGGCCGTCATCTGATTCGCGAGATTTCGGAAAGCCTCAAGCAGCAGGGACTGCTCGATCCCAGCACGACCTTTGAGACGATGGATCAGATGCTGGACGGGTTCGAGCAGACCTCGGCACGAATGGCCGACGCTATCAACATGCCGCCGCTCGATGTGGCGGGTTTGAAGAAGGAATGGCAGGCGATCAAGGACGAGGCGGCGCGCATTCCGCCGCGCAACCTTCCGCCGGCGCAGCACTTAGAAGGGCAATGGCGGGACCTCAAGGAAACCGCCGAGACGGAACACCGGCCGGTGTTTGAAGTTTCGGCGCTGATCGCTCTCTCCACCATGCGGGATCTGCCGGAGAACGTGGTGTGGCTATCCCGCTGCGCAAGGCATGCGGCGCTTAAGACCGGCGATCTCATGGCCTCGGCGCTGCTGGATCATTATCGCGTGGCCCTCGCCGATATCCGGCGCGAGGGCTACTTCGCGTATTGGACGCGCGAGTTCCGGCCGTACTTAAGGGCCGCCGCTTTGCAGTTCTCGCCGCAGCGGCGCTCGCTTACCGAGAAGATACTGCGGCGTTGAGGGCGATTGTGTCGCGAAGCAGGTTCAGCTCCGTCTCCTCGGCGGCTCCGAACCCGCCGGAAACCGTACGGACTGCTACCAAGCGGCCGCCTCCGGGAACGCTGGCCACGGCGATGGAACTGGCCGATCCGTACACCTGTACCAGCAGGGGGACGCCCAAACCTCGCATCTCTGCGTAATTCCGGGCCTTCTCGAAAAGGTCCCGCAAGGATGCCGGATCGTAATAGGAACTATCGCTTTGAGGGGTACAACTTTCCAGCTCTCCCCACCCTTCGGCAATTACTGCAAACGACGAGAACACCGAGTTCCGCACGACGGGCGCCGGCTCGACGATTCCGGTCCGTACGGCAAAATCGAAATCCGGCAGCTCTGGTTCGAGGCCCTCGTAGTCCGCCGCACCGTCGACCGATAACATCATCTCGAGAGGCTCTTCCACCAGGATCTCGAGGTCGGCGAGGCGGGCATCGAACACCGGTTCGTGAGGTTCTTCGGCAAAGTCGGGGAGTTGAAACGGCTCCTCGAAATCCAACTGCGGGTAATCGCCGGCCTTGGCCGGGGGCGGTGGCTCCACAACCGCTGGCTGAGACACAATGCCGCTCAATTGAGCGAGCGGGTGATCCATATTGGAAGTGAGGAAAGCGGGCAATTCCCGGCATTCCACCAGACACGAGGTCCAAGAGAGGATGGCCGAAGCCGCCGCCTGACCCGTCTGCCGGCCCGATTCCGAGTAAATGATGCGGCGATTGCGCACGCACAGATCTCCGAATTCATTGCTCCCGTTGCTGATTCGCAGCCATGCCTGGTCGGGGAAGTTTGCAATGGCTTCCAGCAACTCGCGTACCGAGATCCCCTGAACTTCGGTTCTGTCAAACTCTTGGGCGGCGCTTAAAATAAGCCGGCAGAGGACCGTGCTGTCGCGATGAACTCCGGCCACGTGAATCCAGGAAGATGGCGCCGGAGGCCGCGAGATCGACGCTGTGGATAAAAGGATGAAGCGTGGAGGGTGCTGCCGGGTGAGCCCTTCCAATATGATGTCCAGGCATCCTGGTTCGGCGGGCGCGGCTTCCATCACGACGACGGCTATGTTTCCCCGCCGCAGGAGACGTAAAGCATCCGCCGGATCGGAAACCGACACCACCTCACAAGGCTGTTCCCTTTTTTGCAGGCTGCTCAGCGGGTCCAAATACTCGGCATCCGGTGGTGCGACCACCAGAATGTTAGGGCGGTCGCTGGCGGAGCGCCAGGAGTTGACGAGGTCGAATTGGGTGGGCGTTTGCATTCGTCTTTCCATTACCCGAACCGCGCCTGCGGTGTCGCACGCGGCCGGCCAGGGTCCCGCGCGATCTGAATTCCGCGGGAAGCCTCCCCTTGTTTAACGGATGAAAACAGGCGAAGCGTTAGGCCGGATGTCACCTTAGAACGACCGGCTCAGCTGGGCACCCCCCACTGCGTGGATGGATCCACTAAGGTTTTCACCCTATACCGCTGCGTTTTGTAAGCGCCGTTAATACATGTGTAAGCGTTCATGCCGCGAACCCGGCACCGGGAGCGGCTTCTACTAAAGATATGTCCCAAACTCAGGATGCTCTATTGTTGCGGGAAGCGGTCACAGCCGCCAAGGTTGGCAACAAGTCAGCCGCGCGGCAGCTGCTCCGCCAGGCCAGCGTTCACAACCCGAATAACGAATTGGTATGGCTATGGCGCGCTTCGCTGTCGGAATCGCCGAAAGAAGCCACCTTTTACTTGGGTGAAGTGCTGCGGATCAATCCACAGAATCAGAAAGCGGCGGCGTGGCTGGAGAAATGCAAAGGTGTTCCGGGAGCGGGCACGGCTGCGGACGGCCCCAAGCCGGTAGGCCAGAATATCTCGCAGCCGCCGGAGCCGTCATCGGCTCATGCCTTTGTCATGACTTCGGGAACGACGAGCCAGCCCGCCATGGCCGCGAACATCCCGCCGCCAGCAAATGGCGCTCCCACCTCCACGTACAGTATGCTGCGGGCTACAGAAACCATCGGTACGTCGGGAAGACCGGGAGAAGCCGTCTATACGGCGGGAGTGGCGCGGTTTTCCGATGGCTCGACACCAAAGACCGATGTTGGAATGCGCCCCCGTCCCTCGGTGATTCCGTTCACCCCCGCCAACAAGACTTCCGCGGCCGTTCTGCCCCAGCAACAGTTCAAATGGCGATGTCCCTTCTGCGGGACGGGAGCAGAGAATCCGCTGCGGCGCTGTTCCAATTGCCGCGCGGTTACGGTGCTTGAAGACATCAAAGAAATCGAAAAGAACGAAGGCGTGCAGGAGAAACTGGTGCGCGAGGCTCTCACCAAGTACGAGTCGACGCCGGCCGACACCCGCACTTTCGAACAAAATCTGAACCTGGCTCTGGGACATCTGAATTTGCGGGAAGCTACTTCGGCGCTTCCCCATTTGAAAGCGGCCTCGCAGCAAAAGCGCAATGACTGGGGGTTGATGGGAGTGCTGGATCAGATCCAGTGGCGGAAGGTAATCCTGGTGGTGGACGACAGCATCACGATCCGGAAGGCGCTTTCGAGCATTCTGGAAAAGAACGACTACCGGGTAGTGACCGCCGAGGATGGCTCGCACGCTCTGGCCAAGCTCAACGAAGCGGTGCCGGATCTCGTGCTGCTGGACATCACGATGCCATGGATGGACGGCTACGAAGTGTGCAAGTCCATCAAGAACAAAGCCCTCACACGCAAAGTGCCGGTCGTCATGCTTTCCGGCAAAGACGGCCTCTTCGACAAAGTGCGCGGCAAACTGGCGGGTTGCAACGACTATGTGACCAAGCCGTTTGATCCGGACTCCCTGCTGAAGACCATCAAGAAATACATGTCATGAGCGGGTGTGTTGAGGAGAATTCAAAATGAGCACGAAATCCATTCTGGTGGTGGAAGACAGTCCCACGGAATTGACGCTGGTAACAAATCTCCTCAAGGAGAACGGCTACTCGTTCACGGTGGCAACCGACGGGGAAGAAGCGCTCAGAAAGGCTGCGCAGCAACAGCCGGACCTCATGCTGCTGGACGTAATCCTGCCGAAGAAGAACGGATTTCTGGTTTGCCGTAACATCAAGAGCAGCCCGGATACCAGCCACATCAAGGTGATTGTACTGAGCAGCAAGAATCAGGAGTCGGATAAGTATTGGGGGATGAAGCAGGGTGCGGACCTGTATCTCACAAAGCCTTTCAATTCCGCGGAGTTGCTGCGGGCGATCGCCAAATTCATTTCGTAAAGCCAATTGGTCATGCCATGAAAAAACGAAACCGACAACAGCAACAGGAGGCGGAGATGGCTGAGGGCGACAGCGTTGCCGCGGAAACCGCAGCGGTTCTGAGCCACGACCCCAAGGGGGTGGATCTTGCGCCGCAAACGGGCGATGACGAACCGGCGGAGCCGATGGAGGAATTGCTGGCGGAACTGTTGGCGCAGCATACCGATCCCCTACCGGAGGCGCTCTCCGGGATGCCCCTAGAGACAGATGAGTTGCTGGCGGCGGCGCAGGAGCCGGACTTCGCAGCCGCGTTCGAGGAATTGCTGGAACCGGAAGTATTCGAGCCGGGCTCCGAAGCGGGCGTGTTCGAACTGCAAGCCGAAGAGTCCGAGGTTGCCTTCGCGGCGGCAGATTCGCAGGAGTTACTCGCAGAAGCTACGGAAGAAGAACCGCTGCCGCCGGTAGAGGAAACCAAACCGGCGCCCGGGGTGCAGGCGCTGGCGCCGCAACCGTCCCTGGAGCATGTGGTCAGCAGCATCGACGAGGCTCTCGAGCAAACGCGCGCGGTCCAGGTTCCCCAGGAACCGGCCCCGCAGGCTCCCCATCACAAACAGTTCAGCCAGCTCGACGACTATGTCGTGTTCACGCTTTCCGGCTCCGATTATGCCGTGCCCGTGCGCGACGTGGCGGAGATCGGGCGCGTCCCGGCCATTACGAGACTGCCTAACGTACCGGACTTTATTCGGGGCATCACCAACCTGCGCGGCGAGGTGGTGCCGGTGCTCAATCTGCCTGCTCTGCTGGGGCTGCAGGACGTGCCGTTATCCGCCCGCGGACGCGTGCTTTTCCTGCAGGGGCGCGATCGCATCTCGGCCAGCGGTCTGCTGGTGGACGAAGTCAAGGGTATCCAACGGATCCAATCCCAGCAGTTAGAGCAGGTGACCGGGCTGGTGGACGACAAAGTTACTTCGGTACTTCGCGGCGTACATGGGCGCGGAGACCGGCTATTGAATGTTCTCGATCTCGCGCAGCTGTTCCAGTTGCAGGAGTTCCGGCAGTTGGAGACGAGATAGGCTTTTCAGGATTATCCGCGGGGTCGATTTCCGCGGCTTGCAGCATACCAACCATTTCACACCAGTGAGGGAGAGACCAAATGCCGTCGAATAGCAGCGCCTCGAGCGCTCTTGCAAATTTTTCCATCGGACGTAAGCTGGGACTTGTTCTCGGCCTGATGATCGTGCCCGCCTTCGTTTTAGGCGTGCTTTTCATCCATGCCCGCAATGAACAGATCAACGCTGCCAAAGCGGAAGTGGGCGGGGTGGAATACATCTCCGCCCTGCGAAGCCTGCTGGAAGCCATCCCGCAGCACCGCAATATGACGAATGCCGCGCTGAACGGCGATTCCACCGAGCGCAGCCGCGCGGAACAACTGCAGACCGGCATAGACCGGTCCATCCAGGCGGTGGAGACGGTGAACTCCAGGTTTCCGCAATTCGGCGCCAGCGACCGTGTGAACAGTCTGAAGCGGGGTTGGGGAGAAATCAAAGGCGGCGCGTTAAGGCTGGGGGTAAAGGAAAGCATTGAGCAGCACAACCGGCTGGTAGGAGAACTGGTGGAGATCGTCCGCCAGGTGGCGGACAAATCGAATCTGATCTTCGACCCCGATCTGGACTCCTATTACCTGATGGATGCCGCCGTCAACCAGTTGCCGGTAATTACGGACCGAATCAGCCGCCTGGGCTACCTCGCCGGCAATGCGATTGTGCGCAAGAGCGCCGAAGACCGCCTGCAGGCGCAAGTCCTGTCTGACAACGTGGATTCTCTCATTCAGGGTATGCAGCGCAATCTCGGCGTGGCTGTCAGCGTGAACGCGAGCCTCGACGGCCGCGTCAACAATCTGTCGGTAGCGGCGGCCCGGGGAGCGGATCCGTGGCTGCGGCCCTTGCGCGGCGGGAACGTGGAAGCGTTCGGAGCGATGGACCGCGCCATGCAGGGAGCTACCGCGGCTACAAGCCCGTTCTTCACTCTTTACGATGCCGTTCTCGGCAACCTGAAAACGTTAGTGGAAGCACGCATTGATCGCTTGAACCGCGAGACCTACACACAGCTAACCTGCGGCATGCTGGTGGTGCTGCTGGTCGTCCTGGCCGGGTGGCACATCAGCCGCGCCATTACCGGACAGATCAGGCAAATCAACGATTCCTTTGCCCTGATTGGCAGCGGCAATTTCGACGTCCGGGTGCCGGTTACCAGCAAAGATGAGCTCGGCCACATGGCCGAGTCGATGAACGCCGTACTCGACAACACACTGAGCCTGATCCAATCACGCGATGAGCGCAATCGCATTCAACAGTCCATTCAAAAGCTACTCGACGACATCAGCGGCGTTGCCGCCGGCGATCTGACGCAGGAAGCCGAAGTGACGGCCGAGGTGACCGGAGCCATCGCCGACTCCTTCAACTTCATGATTGTGGAACTACGGCAGATTGTGAAGAACGTGCATCAGACCACGTCGAACGTGGGCGAGTCCGCCAAGAACGTCCTGAAGACGACGGAAGAGCTGGCCAAAGGCTCCGAGGGACAGGCGAAACAGATCGCTGACGCCACCGGTTCGATTGATCACATGGTGAAGTCCATCCGCGACGTTTCCTCGAGCGCCGGCCAGGCGAAATCGGTCGCGGAGCACACGTTCCAGAAGGCGAAACAGGGTTCGGAAGCCGTACAGAAGACCATTCAGGGCATGGGCGGCATCCGGAACCAGGTGCAGGAAACTTCGAAGCGCTTGAAGGGCCTTGGCGAGCGGTCGCAGGAAATTGGTTCGATCGTGCAGCTCATCGGCGACATCGCCGACCGTACGTCGATTCTCGCATTGAATGCCTCGATTCAGGCCGCCATGGCCGGCGAAGCAGGACGCGGTTTCGCCGTGGTCGCAGAAGAAGTCGAGCGGCTGGCGGAACGAGCGGCGGAAGCAACCAAGAAAGTGAGCACGCTGATTAAATCGATTCAGGCAGATACTTCTGAGGCCATCACGGCCATGGAAGAGACGACGAGAGAAGTGGTGGACGGAAGCAACCTCGCCAATGCGGCCGGCCGCATGCTCAGCGAGATCGAATCGGTTTCTTCACAGCTTACGAATCTTATCCAGAACATTTCCTCGGCCTCCGAAGAGCATGCCATGGGCTCCGAGTACATTTCGAAGACGATGTCCGGAATCTCTACACACACCCAGGACACCGCCGCGGGAGCCAAGAATGCCGCGCAGTCCGTACAGCAACTGGCGGGGCTCGCCGACGAGTTGCGGCGCTCCATGCAGCGCTTCCGTCTACCTGCGGACGAAGTAACCTACAGCCGCAATTAACGGTACGGCTGAAGAGCTGGGAGGAGAGGTATGAGCATCAAAGTGGAACCCGAGATCATCAGCGGCTTTGTGCAGGAAGTGGAAAGCTACCTGCCGAAGCTGGTCCAAAGCCTGGAAGATTTCCGCGCCAATCCGCTGAACATGGACAGCCTTGAGGAGGCTCACCGCATGGTCCATTGCATCCGCGGCGCAGGCTCCACCATTGGATTATACGCGCTCAGCCAACTCGCCCAGTATCAGGAAGACGCGCTGGAACAGCTTCTTTCGGGTCAATTGACCTGGACCGAAGAGGTATCCTCGTTTCTCGAATTCGCCACCATCCAGATCGGGCAGTGTCTTCATCGGGTTACCACCGGGGAAGTTACCGAACCCGGCATCGTCACGGATCTGGGCAAAGCCTTCGGGCGGTTGAGGAGTCTGGCGGAGGCGGAAGACGCGGCGGAGGCGGAACCGGAATTCCTGTCCTTCGATGAGCCGGCCCGGAGTGAGGATGCGCCGACATCCATTCAGACCCTGGACGAGTTTCAGGTGGAAGACGATCTGTGGGAAGCGTTCCAGGAAGAGGCGCGGGAACATTTCCGAATCCTGGCCGATGAACTGGCGGTGCTCGAAACCAGTGGCGATCCGGCCAACCTTAAGACGATCCGGCGGAGCGTCCATCAGCTCAAGGGAGCATCGGGCGTCGTCGGGATGCTCGCCACCAGCAAGCTGAACGCTGCCATGCAAAAAGTCCTCGATCGTGTCTTCGAGGGCGAAGCCGCGTATACCAGGGAGTTGCTGCCGCTGTTCCAATCCACATTTGAAGTAGTTCTGGAATCAGTCGGGGGCAAGGGTACCGGAGCAAACCTGGCGGATCGCGCCAAGGCCGTGCAGGCAGAGTATGACCGGTTGCTTGCGGTTCCGCCCCAGAAAGCAGAACGCGCCCCGGCGCCGGTGGAAACCATGCCGGAAGCGGTGGATCGTCTCGAAGCCGGAGCGGATCTTTGGGAAGCCTTTCATCAGGAGGCGGAGGAAAATCTCACGGCGGTGGGCGAAGTGCTCCGCAAGATGGAGAAGCATGCCCCTACGCAGGATCAGGTTCAGGTTCTGCGCCGCTGCGTACACACTTTCAAAGGAGCCGCGGGAGTGGTTGGATTACGGCTCACCAGCGCCATCGCACACCGCATGGAAGATGTGCTGGACGCCTTGTACGAAGGGCGCCTTACGTGGACCGCGGACCATGCTCCGCTTCTGTTTGCCACCTATGACGTGTTGACCGATGCCGTTACCAATCGTGGCATCGCCCGCGATAAACGTGCCGGCCTGCAAAGTCTTTTCGCGGGTTACGATCACGCCATGCTGCAGGCGCACGCTCAGAGCGCGGTCAAGGAAGAGGCGAGGCTGGAACCGGCCGCGGCGCCGGTGGAGCTCGAGGAGGTAGCGAGCCGCAAGAATGCCCAGTTTGTCCGCGCCCCGCTCGAAAAGGTGGATGACCTGGTGCGCCTGGTGTCGGAGCTGGTAATTCATCGCTCGCGTTTTGAACAGTACCTGTCGGGGTACGTGCATGAAGTGAGTGAACTGCAGCTCTCCATCGAACGTCTGAGCCGTATCTCGCGGCGCCTTCAATCGGACTATGAAGCGGCGGCGTTGAATGAAACCAACAAACGCGGCTTCATGACTCATGGAGGCAAAGGACCCTTTGGGGGCAACTCCTCCTCGGACGACTTTGATGCGCTGGAATTCGATCGCTACACCGAATTTCATCTGCTATCGCGCGATTTGGCGGAAACGACGGGCGACGTATCCAACGCGGGATCACGGCTCAATGAGTTGATTGCCGATTTCGATGGTTATCTCAATCGTCTGGGCACTCTGACTGGCGAGGTGGAAGATCGCCTCATGCGCCTCCGCATGTTACCGCTACGTAATCTTTCCTCGCGCCTGCACCGTACGGTTCGGGTCACCGCCGACCGCCGCAACAAGCTGGTTGATCTGGTCGTGGAAGGCGAAGCGGTGGAGCTCGATAAGACGGTGCTTGAAGAGATGGCTGGTCCCATTGACCACATTCTCCGGAACGCCGTGGACCATGGCGTGGAGACGACGGAAGCGCGCCGCGCCGCGGGAAAACCCGAGCGCGGCGCCATTCATGTCCGCGCCTTCCATGAAGGCACGCAAGTAGTGCTGCAAATCCGCGACGACGGGTCCGGTCTCGATCGGGAGCGGCTGCGTAGCGCGGTTGTCCGTCACGGCTATCTGCCGTCAGAGGAAGCGGCGAAACTCAGCGATCAGGAGCTCTTCAGCTTCATCTTCCTGCCCGGTTTCTCGACAGCCATCGAGCTGAGTGAAGTATCCGGCCGCGGGGTGGGGCTGGATGTAGTTAAGTCTACCGTCAGCCGGATGAAAGGGACGCTATCGATCACCTCGGAACCCGGCAAGGGTACGGCGTTCACGATACGGCTACCGATGACGCTGGCGCTTACCCGCGTGGTTCTGGTGCGTTCGGGCAATGAGACCTACGCCATTCCCCTGGCCGCCATCGCGCAGATTCTCCGCATCGAGCCCGAACAACTGGAGCGCGTTGGGCGTAAACCTGTATTACGCCTCGGCGGCAAAATCGTGCCCACCATTCACCTTGCGGAAGTAGCGGGGCAACAGCTTCCTCCGGACGCGAACCTGACGCGGCTGAAGGCAATCGTGTTGAACATCGGCGAGCAGCGGCTGGCACTGATGGTCGATCAGGTATTGGAAGCGCGTGAAGTGGTGGTTAAGACGCTCGGCACAATGCTTGGCCGCGTCCATGCCGTCACCGGCGCCACCATCATGGGCGATGGGGGTGTGGTGCTGATCCTGAATCCGAATGACATGCTTCACCAGCAGCATACCGTTACGCCGCAGGTGAGGCTGCGGCCGAGCGCTCCCAAGCCGGAGCTGGAAACCTTCGAAGTGCTGGTCGTCGACGATTCGCCCAGCGTGCGGCGTGTGGTAACAAACCTCATCCGCAATGCGGGCTGGACGCCGCATGCGGCCAAGGACGGTCTAGATGCTCTGGAAATGATCCACTCCGGCGCTTCCCGTCCGGACGTCGTTCTGCTCGACATCGAAATGCCCCGGATGGACGGATTCGAGCTCACCGCCGCCCTTCGTTCCATGCCGCACTTTCGCAATACACCCATCGTGATGCTCACCTCACGCGCCGGAGAAAAGCATCGCAAACGCGCGTTTGAGCTGGGTGCCAGCGAGTACATCATCAAGCCCTATCAGGATGAGGAATTACTCGGCGTAATACGCCGCACCGTCCGCCAGGCGCGAGGAATTCTTACCCGATGAACGCCTCAGCGACAACGGGAGTGCGGCGGCTTGTGCGCTGTACGGTAGGCAGCGAGACCTACTGCATCGATAACGACTGGCTCGACAGCATTCAAGTGGTGGAAAACCTGTATCCCAGCCGCAGTGCCGACGGGTCTATCGGCTGGATTCGCCGGTTCGATGAAAAGGTGCCCGTCTACCGTTTGGCCGATCAGGTGTATGGCGGCGCGTCCCGCGGGCCTTCGCGGCAAGGCGTGATCATGGTGCTGCGCAGGAACGATCGTCTGTGGGCGCTGCTGGTGGATAAGGTGACCGCCGGCGGCGACGTAGCGGCCGACCGCGTATTCGCCCTGCCGGAGGTGGTGGGCGACGCCGCAACCGGCTACTTTCCCGGAGTGGTACTGGATGAACGGGGAATTATGCTTTATCTGGCTCCGGAGCGCCTGGTGAGCTTCGCGGTCTCAGGTATTCCACGGCCGGCCCGGGCCGAGGTTCGCTCGTCGCCTGTGTCCCGCGTGCGCGACTCGATTGCTGAACACGCAACGGAAAGTCCCGCCGAGCAACAAAAAAATGCCCAAGGGCCAGAGCTGCGCAAGGCCGGCCGCCAGATCATCACCTTCACTCTGATGCATGAGCAGGCGCTGCCGGCGCCCGTACGGTTCGCCGTGAGCGCCGGGCAGGCGGTGGAAATCGTCAGCGAGCTGCCGATGATCCACGTCCCGCATGCGCCGTTCTTCGTATTGGGCGTGGCCAATTGGCGATCCTTGCCCATTCCGGTGATTGACCTCGCCGCGTGGTTAGGGCTGACTCCGGCGCCGTTCACCAGCGGATGCCGGTTATTGCTGTGCCGCGGCACCATGACACGAGCCGGGCGCGATCCCGGGCTGATTGCCATTCCCGCGGTGGACGACATCCACAAGCTCGACCTGCCGATCGAATACAAGCCCTGGACGGAAGCCGTGAGATGGAATGAGTCCCTGGCTCTGGGGATCTATCGCGCGGATCGGGCGATGATGGTGGTGCCGGATCTGGACGCGATCCTGAGTTTTCAGGCCGCCACCTCCGATTACCGCATGTAGTTGGTGCTCTTCCACAGTTTCCAGAAGTTGGTGGCTCCGAGCCCGAGCTGGTCCCACCACGCTTCCAGCATCCCCCGATCCAGCCGGAGGATTCCTTCCCTGGTCACGGTGGGCGGCGGCGGTACGAGCTTTACGAATTGATCGAATACCGCGGCGCGCTCGGGTCCTTTGGTCCGTGCCAGCAAATGCCACAGCGTAAGGCTGTCCCGCGGCCGCACCTCTCGAAGGATGGCCGTAAGTCCCACGCCCGTCGTGTCGAAACTCTCCACCGCTTGTATCAACTTCTCCGAAGCGTCCAGAAAATACGGAGTGCCCGTACCCTGGACGCGTCTGGTTACACAGGCGGCGCCCGCGGGTATCAAGGATTCAAGACCGTTGGATTCGAAGCCCACCCAGCCGAGAGTCACGTGGATCCGGCCGTTGCCGTTTGGGTCCACTTCGAGTTCATAGGCGCAACCAAGATCCACAGCGGTGGCGGCCGGCATATTCACAAAGAACCGCCGCGGCGGCGCAAAGATGCGCGCTACGATTCTCCCGCGCTCGATCGACATCCTCTGCTCTTTATCCCGGGCATGGAGCAAACGCAACCGTGTGCCAGGCTCCACTTGTACGAATCCGATTTCGCCCACGGTCAATTCCGCCCGGGAGGCGGCGTCTGTTTCCAGCACCTGTCCGACACGCAGCAGCCCGGACTGCGCCACGGCGCCGCCGCTGATTTTGGGGGAGCCCGCGAGGCGCTCCACTTTCCAGCCGTTCCGCAGCCAGGCATCGACGCCGATAGCAACCAGCAGCATCGCCGCCACGGCCAACGGCATCCTGTACTTCTGTACGAAACCTGGAGGCGCGCTCCAATCCGGTTCATTGGCACTGTGGTGAAACTGCCCAAGGAGCTGTTCGAGGCGGGCCACTTCAGGGTCGGGCGGGCCGCTTTTGTCCCAGAGATAGCCGCCCATCACACCTTCTCCCGAAGCATCTTCATACCTCGATGCAGGTTTACACGGACCGAATCGGCCGTCAATCCGGTGCGTTCGGCGATCTCCGGACCTGTGAGCCCTTCCACCAGACGAAGAATCAGAGTCTCCCGGTATGCCTCGGGGAGGCCCTTGACAATATCCAGCACGCGGATCGCTTCGGGCGGCGGGGGAAATGAGTGCGCGCTATCCTCGCGTAATGCGGCTTCCGCTCGATGCTGCCGGTGATAATCGTGAGCGCGGTTGCGCGCGATCATCGCCACCCAACCGCCGAAAGCCTCGGGTTCCCGCAGGGACGCGAGCTTCCGCATCGCTTGCACAAACACGTCCTGGGTGAGATCGTCGGCCACATCGTGAGGGACGCGCGCCAGTAACACGCCGTGTACCATGCGCCCGAACAGTTCATAGAGCCGTCCGAAGGCGGTGCGATCCCCGCCGGTAGCGGCCGTAACCAACTCGCGAGTATCCCCGGCCTCCGACGTCACGTCTGTTCCACAGTAATAGGACGGTTTCGCGGGAGCAAGTGTTAACCACGTCATCCGCTACACTCGACTTTATGAGGATTGATTGGCTGTTGGCGGCTGCGTTGGCGTACCGGGCCGAAGCCCAGGATATCTCAGGTTCCCGCATTCGGGCCCATGTGCGGTTTCTTGCGAGCGACCTGCTGGAAGGGCGCGGAGTCGGCGTGAGAGGCGGCGAACTGGCCACCGAGTACCTGGCCACACAACTGGCCCTGCTTGGCGTGAAGCCCGCGGGCGATGGCGGCGGATACTATCAGCGGGTGCCTCTAATTGGCGTCGAGCCGATGCCATCCGCCACTCTTTCCGTCACCGTGAAAGGCCAGCGCCTGGATCTTCGCTGGCTGGAGGATTTTGCCGGTGTCACCCAGCGGCAGGCGGAGACGGCAGCCATAAACGCGGATGTAGTCTTTGTGGGCCATGGCATCACTGCGCCAGAGTACGATTGGGACGATTATAATGGCGTCGATGTGAAGGGCAAAGTAGTGGTGCTGTTTACCAATGAACCTCCGTCGGAGGATGCGAAGTTCTTTACCGGCAAAGCGCTCACCTATTATGGCCGCTGGACCTACAAGTATGAAGAAGCCGCGCGGCGGGGCGCCATCTCCTGTTTGATTGTGCACACCGGCGCGACCGCAAGCTATGGCTGGGATGTGGTGAAAAGCTCCTGGGGCCGCGAAGACATGCAAGTAAAGATTGAGGGCGGCAAACACGCGTTGCAGTTTGCCGGCTGGATTACAAAAGCACAGGGAGATCGCTTGTTCGCCGCCATCGGAAAGACTTCGGATGAGATGCTGCAGGCGGCGAATGCACGTGATTTCAAAGCGATGCCGCTGCCGGTTCGCATCGCCGGCAGCTTTCCGGCAAAAGTGCGCGCCGTGGAGTCGCGAAACGTGGTGGGCATCATTCCCGGCGGCGATGCCGTCAAAAAGGATGAGGCGGTTGTCTTCAGCGCCCACTGGGACCATCTTGGCGTGGGAGCGGCTGTAAACGGAGACCGCATTTATAATGGCGCGGTAGATAATGCCACCGGATGCGGTATGGTGCTCGACATGGCCCGCGCCTGGCAGGGACTCGGCCAGAAACCGCGGCGCTCGGCCATCTTTCTCTTTGTGACGGCCGAGGAAAATGGGCTGCGCGGCTCGGAATACTACGGCAAGCATCCTTTGCTGCCGCCCGGCAAGACGGCATTGAATCTCAACTTCGACGCGTTCTATCCCTTTGGCCGCACCACCGATGTCGTGATCACCGGAGCGGAGCGGACCACCGCATGGTCCGCGGCCCAGCGTGCCGCTCAGCGGTTCCGTCTTACCATCAAGCCGGATCCGCATCCCGAGGCCGGACACTACTACCGGTCCGATCATTTTTCATTGGCGCGAGTGGGCGTGCCTGCGTTTTCGATCAACACGGGAACGGAATTTGCCGGTAAGCCCACCGCCTACGGCATGAAAGTTTTCGAGGATTATAACGACAGACACTATCATCAGCCCTCCGATGAATATCAGGATTCGTGGGATTTCTCGGGCATTGAGGAGATGGCGCGGTTCGGTTTCACGATTGGTGTGGAGGTGGCGAATAGCGACAAAATGCCGACGTGGCGAAAAGGCGATGAGTTTCTCCAGGCCCGCGAGAAGAGCGGGGTCCGGTGACCATGGAACCTATCTCTCATTTCTATTATTCTCATCGCCTGAAGCTACAGTTCTGGGATTGGGGGCGGGAAGGTAAGCCATCCCTGATGCTGGTTCATGGCGGGCTCGATCACGCACGCAACTGGGACTGGGTGGCACGCAGCCTGCGCGAGCACTTCCACGTGTACGCACTCGATCTTCGCGGCCACGGTAATAGCGCCTCGGCGCCCGGCGCGCTCTATAGCGTTGCGGAACATGTGCTCGATCTCTCGGCGCTGCTCGATGTGATTAACGATTTTCCCATTTACATCATCGGCCACTCGTTGGGCGGCATCATCACGATGGTGTATGCGGGTGTTTATCCGGAACGGGTAAAAAAGGCCATCACCATTGAGGGCCTGGGGTTTCCGCCGGAGCATAAAATCCATAAGCCGCCGGCGGAGCGTTTGAAGGGATGGATCGAAAATATCCGCAAGACGGAGGGGCGGGAACCGCACAGCTATCCGACGCTTGAGTCCGCAGTGGAGCGTATGCGGGAGGCGAACCCGCAGCTTTCCGATGAGGTGGCGCGGCACCTTACTCTGCATGGCACCAATTGGAAGTCCGATGGATCGCTGATCTGGAAGTTCGATAATTACGCGCGCATCTTTCCCCCGTTTGGACATGAGCTCGACGATCTCAAACAGATCATGGGACAGATCACGTGCCCGGTCCAGATCTTTTGGGGAACGGAGAGCTGGGCCCCCGATCCGGAGATCGATGGCCGCACCAATACGATTAGGGATTACCGGCTGGTACGGGTTCCGGGCGCCGGACACTGGGTCCATCACGATCAGTTAGACCTGTTTCTGCGAGAGGCGAAGAGCTTTCTGCTTGATTAAAGCCTGGGGCCAACCGGGCGCGCAGGTGCTCTTCCCGCTCTCTAAGGGATCGCGCAAAAACAACATCGCAGTCACGGCTGGATAGTGTAGTTCCAGTTGGGGAGCACATCGTGATGTTGTAGACGGAGAGAGGCCAGTTCGTCTGGCGAAGGCTTGGCCCCGGTCGGATAGCCGCGACGAT
>DATLCW010000134.1:0-9205 GCA_035526195.1 Bryobacteraceae bacterium | reverse complement strand
TCCCTGAATCGAAACCTGGTTCACCATCCACTTTACTAACGCCCCCTGAGGCAGCGTGGTAGCAACCTGTTTATCGTTCTTCAGGACAACGGCACAGATAGAGTTCGAAAGCCGGTATCGCCGCATGTCCGCGATCATACGATCCTTGCGAGCAGGCCTCAACTGTCAAAAACCCGAGGTGTTTTTAAGGATGGTGGCGCCGCATTCCGGCTCGATTATTCCTCGGGGCGCTCTCCCAGCGTGACTTTCAACTTTATCTGACGGCCGGCGCGAAAAATTGTCATTTCGACAACATCGTTGGGACGTTTACGGCTCAGCGCGCGGGTCAGGGCGTCGCTGCGGTCCATTTTCTGGCCGTCAATCGACATGATCAGATCGCCGCCTATCCCAACTTCGGCGTTACCCACCACCACCGTGCGCCTCGCCGCCCGCAGTCCGGAAGTAGCCGCCGAGCTGCCTTCGCCAATCTCCTGGATCAACAAACCGCCCTCTTTGGGGAGTTCCAGCAACTCGGCCAGATCGCCGTAGACGGGAAGAACGGACACTCCCAGCCAGGGCCGGCCAAACTTGCGGCCGGCTCTAAAATCTTCCAGCATGTTCTTCGCACGGTTTACGGGCATGGCAAAACCGATACCAATATTGCCGCCGGGCCCGTAAATGGCGGTGTTGATGCCGATGACGCTGCCTTGGGAATCCAGCAGTGGGCCGCCGGAGTTTCCAGGATTGATCGCCGCATCCGTCTGAATCATGCCCTCGAGGGTGCGCTCATTCTGATCCCGCAATTCGCGGCCAAGGGAGCTGATAATGCCGGTCGTAAGGGTACCTTCCAGGCCGAATGGATTGCCGATGGCAAGCACCTTCTGGCCGACCTGCAGGGTATCGGAGTCTCCCAGTCTCAGGTAAGGCAATTTCGACTTCGGCTCGATGCGGATGAGCGCCAGATCGTTGCTCGGGTCGCGCGCAAGAATCTGCGCTTTGTATTGCGTCTTATCCGGCAGAGTAACGATTACTTCCGGCGCCCGCCCACTCACCACATGATGATTGGTAAGGATGCGGCCGCTCTCGTCAATGATAAAACCGGATCCGGTGCCGGGCTCGGGAACAATCTGCCCAAACCAGCCGCGCTTGTAAACGGTGCTCGAGATGTTCACGGTGGCATGGTGGACGGTCTTATAGATGTCGATATTATTCTGTTCATCGGTGCTCAGACCCGCTCCGCGCGCCACCGCCGGCCCGCTCCATAAAGGCGTCGAGTTCGCCGAGGACCGGAACAACTTCGGGGGATCCCACTTGCGGGTGGTCGTCACCCAGATGAATGCACCTGCCACCAGCAGGGCCAGGACCAACGTTCGGAATCTCATGATCTGCTCCGCAACTCCTTATAGAGGAATTCTGCTTGGCGCACCGTTTCCTCCTTCGTGCCCGACGTATCGATGATGTACCGGGCATACTTTTGTTTTTCGTCAAGCGGCATCTGGCGCTTCAGACGCGCCAGCACTTCTTCGCGCGTTGTCTGATCGCGCTTCATGGCCCGCTCCACCTGCTGTTCTTGCCTGCACCAGGCCAGAACGAGCAGGTCGTAGTCCTTGTAACCGCCTGTTTCAATGTGAATTGCCGCTTCCACAATCGCTATTCCCTCCGGCTGGTCTGCGAAAAACACCTTCATCAACTCCTCAACGCGCAGGCGGACAGGCGGATGAATAAGGCTGTTCAACAGAGCGAGCCGTTCCGCATCTTCGAACACCTGAGCCGCCAGCCTGCGACGATCGATCAAACCTTCATTATCCAGAATAGCGCCGCCAAAGTGGCGGATCACATCGCGATACACTTCGCCGGATGGCAAAAGTACTTCATGGCCGAGCCGGTCCGCCTGAATCAGAAGGCATCCGAGGTTTTGGAGCGTGGCACCCACGAAGGTCTTGCCGGACGCCAGTCCACCTGTTAGGGCGACCTTCAGCATTCGTAACCACCCGCCGGCTGTCTACGTCCAAAAAGACACGGCGTCATGTGTTTTCCCTTGCTGTTGGCAGTTGTCTCTATCGTCTCCGCGGCCGAACTCAAGTCATCCGCGGCGCGGAAAGTCGATGAGATCAGCAAGATGATGGACGTGGTGTGGATCCGGCATTTTGCCATTCTTGATCATCCTCCCGATTCTCCCAAATTGGTGGGCTTCACCAAAACCTCCACCAGCTTGTGCGGGAGACTCCCGGCGGGCAACGCCTACTATTGCGAGAAAGACCACACCATCTACTACGATAGCGAGTTCCTTGAAGTTCTCCGGCGGCGCATCGCGGCCGACACGGGGACGGATGGCGATGCTGCTCCGGTAGTAGCGTTGGCGCATGAGTTCGGGCATGCGATTTATGCCCGGCCGGGTGCTTATTCCAATCCACGGGTAAATGGGTATGGCCAGGAAAAACTGGCCGATTGCTTTGCCGGAGTGGTAGTGCGGGAAGCCTTTGAAACCGGCCTGATGAAAGCATCGGATCTGCGCGAGGCGGAGCAGACGATGATCGTCATTGGAGAGGGACTTCATTTCCGGGAACGCAGCTCACGGCGGCATCGCACCGAGTATCCGAACTGGCGTGTCCGCCGGGACCGGTTCCTTTCTGGTTTAAAGCGCGGTCCGGATGGATGTGCGCTATCGCCGATCGAGAATTTGTCCGGAGGTCCGGCCCATTGAGATTGAGTTATTTGTTTGCTTTGCTTGCCTCGCGATAGCCGGCCAGGGTGGATTTCTCCAGCAGCGCAAAGCCCGTATCCACGAAACGCGGCAGCAGCGAATTGGGATCCTTTGCGAAATCATGCGTCATCGAAGGCAGTTTGTATAACTTGATGTCGGCTAGCGTTCGCAGGCCTACATAGCCCATCGCGAACGGTTTCTGCGCGACTGTGGCGGTGATCAGCCCCTTCTCAATGCCTTCCAACGTAGGCGGCAGGGCATCCATGGCGATTACGACTTTCGGCGCTTTTTTGCGGGTGAGAACCTCCGCCACTTCCTTCGCGGATTGCCCTTCGAGCGAAATGAAGGCGTCCGTCTTGTCGAAAAGCTCAGTGGCATTATCGAAAGCTACTTTGGGGTCGCCTTTGAGATCCACCACCTGGGTGATTTTGATTTGCGGATAACTCGCAAAGACACTTCGATACCCGTGCAGACGGTCTTCCATGTTCGCCTGCCCCGCGGTAAGAAAAGCCACTACGTTGCCTTTGCCTTTCAACTCTTCGGCCGCCTTGCGAGCTCCCATCTGCCCGGCTTCGAAATTGTTAGTGCCGACAAAAAGAAGCCGCTTACTGTCAGGAACGTCGGAGTCGATTGTGACGACGGGGATTCCTGCGTTGATGGCGTCATTGATCGCATCCGTCATGATCTTGGGATCGCCTCCAGAAACCAGCAGTCCCGCGGGCTTGGTTGAGGCGATGCGCTGAAAGTCCGCCTTTTGCTGTTTGGGATCGTAGGTTTCCGGGCCGATGGTATTCACATAGACGCTCAGATCGCTCGCCGCTTTTGCCAAGCCGGCGTTCACCTGCTCCCAATAGGGCGATTTGATGTTAGGAACCACCAGATAGTATTTCTCTCCGAGATTGTGAGGGGGTGAACTGCAGCCCGTGAAAGCAGCGGACAAAATGACCAGCAAGCAAAGATATGTTTTTGACATAGCAGCCTCTGTCTAGGATACCGTGCGGCTAGTTTCCCAGCACGCGCCGCCAGATCGACGGCTTCTCTTCCCCCAGTCCCAGCAAAATACGGAACGGCTTGGATTCTTCGGCCGTCATCGGTTTGGCTTTCTGCAAGGAGAAATCCGCTTCCCGCATGCGGCAGAAGTGATCGATGCAAAACCAGCATTTGGAAAGGTGATAATCGTAGTCTTTCTTGCGACTCCACGTAATCCGGCCATCGATGGCATCGAGATACGCTTTGCCAGGCAGGCAGTCCTTCGTTTCCGCGGCGGTTGCCAGCCGCCCGAGCAGGAGGCCGTTGTCCGCCACGCTGCCGCGTTTCCAATGATCGAGATGGGAGCGTAACGCATCTTCGGCCCGGTCTCTCACCTTCTGGATCGTACCCGGCTCGAGATTCATCAACTTGGCGGTGGCTTCCGTGCTGTACGCCATGCCCTCCAGCCACACGAACTGCTTTTCGGTAACGGTGAAAGGCTCCAGCGCGGTAGTCAGAATCTCGAGATCGAGCGGGACTTCAGGCGGTACGCTGGCTTTGTCCTTCTCCACCACGCGTACTACCTCCTGTCGCAGCATGGCGACGAAATCGCGTTCGGTGGCCGGGCCGGGAGCTACATAGAGCGCGGAATCCGGGTTACGCAGGGCCTTTAATACGCGATCGATTAACTGCAGATCGTTCGCCCTCCCCGCGTAGTAGTGCGCCAGCAGGTTGCGGATAGCCGGGACATACGAAGTGATGAGATACGACCAGCCTTCCGTCTTGTTGGCACGGCAGTCATGGATCATATCCAAACAGGTATAGATGGGCAAAATGAAGGCTCTCCTCTAAAGTTCAAACGATATTCCCTGTGACAGGGGTAATTCCTGCGACCAGTTTACGGTAACGGTCTGCCGCCGCATATATGCTTTCCAGGCATCGCTGCCCGATTCGCGTCCGCCGCCGGTTTCTTTCTCTCCGCCGAAAGCACCGCCGATTTCGGCTCCACTGGTACCGATGTTTATATTAGCGATCCCGCAGTCGCTGCCGCGGGCGCTGAGAAAGGTCTCCGCGTGAATCAGATGGTTGGTGAACATGGCGGAGCTGAGTCCCTGGGGCACGTTGTTGTGCCACTGGATGACTTGCTCCAGGTCGTCAAACTCCATCAGGTACAGAATGGGAGCGAAGATTTCCTCTTTGAGGATGGACATGGAAGGGTCGGCGCGCACGATGGCCGGCTCGATGAAATGCCCCGGCATGTTGAAGCGGATACCTCCGTGGAGGATCTCGCCGCCGTCCAGCTCGATTCGCACCAGGCCATCAAGCATGGCCTGCACAGCTTTTTCATCGATCAGCGGACCCATCAGCGTTTCGGGATCAAGCGGATCGCCGATACGCACCTGTTTATACGCTTCAATGAGGCGGCCGGTAAACGGACCGGCGATCTTCCGGTGCAGGAAAAGCCGCCGAATGGTGGTGCAGCGTTGGCCGGCGGTGCCCACCGCGCCGAACAGAACGGCCTTGAGAGCGAGTTCGAGATTCGCATCTTCCATCACGATCACGCCGTTGTTGCCGCCCAGCTCGAGAAGCGTCCGCCCCAGGCGCGAAGCCACTGTCTGCGCCACGTGTTTCCCCATTTGCGTCGAGCCGGTGGCGCTGATCAACTGCATCCGCTTATCTTCGATGAGCCGCTGGCCAACGATGTCATGTGCTCCGATCACGAGGTTGAAGACGCCCTTCCAGCCGTGGCGCGCAAGGACACGAACGCAGATATGCTGAATGGCAATCGCGGTGAGTGGCGCCTTGAGAGAAGGCTTCCACACCACTACGTCGCCGCACACAGCCGCGATCAGCGCGTTCCAACTCCAGACGGCGGCCGGAAAATTGAATGCCGAGATGACGCCAATCATCCCCAGCGGATGCCACTGCTCAAACATGCGATGCCGCGGGCGCTCACTGGGCATGGTGAGCCCGTAGAGCTGACGCGAGAGGCCCACCGCGAAGCCAGAGATGTCGATCATCTCCTGCACCTCGCCGCGTCCTTCAGCGAGGATCTTGCCCGTTTCGATGCTCACTAACGCGCCCAGATCATCCTTTACGGTACGGAGCTCATCGCCGATTTCCCGCACGATCTGCCCACGAACGGGCGCGGGACACATGCGCCAGCGCTCCGCTACTTTCGCCGCCTGGTAGGTCACCTCGTCGTAGTCTTCTTCGAGTGCCAGGCGCACTTTGGCGATGGCTCCCCCGCCGGCGGGATTGTGGCTTTCCAACTCGCCTCCGGCCGAATCTTCAATCCAATCGATGCCGCAGGCCCCCGCATTCACGGGCTTGATGCCAAGGCGGTCTAAGACGTCCGGGATGCGAGGTTTTCTGCCTGTGCTAACCATGCGAATGCCTCCGGCCCGGTCTGGAAGCGGCGGCCTGCCGCGCGGGCTCTCTCTTTCATTCTTTGAATGGTAAGCGCCTGAAAGTCCGGCTCAAACCATTCCTGTTGTCCATGATGGGCGGCTACGCGAAACGCTTGCTCGCGGGTGGTGGCGCCATGACGCTTGGTCGCGCGCAGATGAAGCGCGTCCCCTACAAGGTTATGCGGGGAGACGCCCACGGCTGCGTCTACTAATTTCTCAGGGTCGGCGGGAAGCAACGGAGCCAGCGTGGCATGGGCGGTGATGCCGTGACTCTCGAGTTGGCGGATGACCGCGAGGCGCTCGGGGATGGGCGCGCAATGCGGCTCATACAATTTACGGATGTCTTCGCGGTTCGTGGTGATGGAAAAGCTCACGCGCAGAGTTGTGCGCCGGTTCAGTTCTTGTAACTGTTCGAGGTCTCGCAGGATCAGCGGACCCCGGGTCTGGATGGTGAATACGCGCGGCGGGCGCGTAATAAGGACATCCAGGATCGCGGGCATTGCCCGGCGCTCCGCTTCCGCCGGCTGGTAGGGATCGACCAGGGGGGAACAATAGATGACCATCGACGGACGGATGGTCCGCCTCAGAAGGTCAGCGGCGTTCTCTTTAAACGTAGTGAACTGCCCCCACCGCTGCCAGTCCTCGGGTTTCAGGCCGCCGTAAACGCGCATGGTCGGCACATAGCAGTACGTGCAGCCGAAGGTACAGTTCCTGGCCGGCGTGAGGGAGTGGGTGAAGCCCGCTTCCTGAAGGAATCCACTGGTGGCGGTGAGGATGCTGCGCGCGGGCTGGGCGAAGATGCGGAAGTGTTCTGCCACTGGCTTCTATTTTAGCTGCCGTGGCGTCGATGGTAGGTGTGGGCTTCGGTTTCTCGCGCTTGCGCTTGCTGTTCATCCACGGCCCATACAAAGCTCCTCGAAGGAAGTGCATTCCATGTTACCCTGACCCCGTGCGCCGTGCCATTTTCTCTTCCATTTTCCTAGCCGCGCTTGCCTGGGCGCAGTTGCGGAGCCTCTCCGCCCGGCTCGAGTTGAGCACACCGGCCCGGATGCCGGCCCGTGTGTACCTGTTTAAAGATGGGCGTCCATTCCGGCTGAGTCCGGTAGATGCGATGCTGCCGCTACGAGTGGATTCGTTCTACCGCGAGCGTATTTGGCGCCGCTCCAGCGACCCGGCGACGCTGGAAGTGACTTGCAACGACATCTCGCATTTCTTTCTGCTTAAAGGCCAGGCGGGTTTCGATCTGCCGGCGGGAAAATACCGCGTAGAAGCGTATCGGGGCCACTTCTACAAGCCTGCCGTTGAGGAATTCGAGCTGAAGGCGGGGGAAACGCGGCCGGTTCTACTGAAACTGGAGAACTGGGCGGGTGATGAGGCAAAGGAGTGGGTATCGAGCGACGACCACATCCATTTGGTGCGCGATCGCGAAGACGACGCTCTCTTCCTGAGTTGGATGGAGGCTGAGGATCTTTCCGTCGGCAACTTTCTGCAGTTGCAGCGGCAGATGGACGCGGGGTGGCAGTATGGTTTCGGGCCCAAAGCGGAAGCCAGGCGTGCCGGGATGTCGATTCGCTCGGGGCATGAGTCGCGGTCGGAATTTTTTGGCCACGTCAATCTCCTCGGTGGCGCCGAAATGATCCGTCCGCTGAGTGTGGGGTCGATGTACTCAAATAGTCCCGAAACTTTTCCCTATCCGTTTGCCTTATTCGCCATGGGGCGAAAAGTCGGGGCCACCGTGGGGTACGCGCACTTCGACGGCTCGATGAAACATTCGGCGCTGCTGATGGATGTTGCCCTCGGCAGCCTGGATTTCGTCGAAGTTTTTCAGTTTGGCAGGCTCAAGACAGAGCAGTGGTACCAGTTGCTGAACGCCGGGTTTCGCGTGACCGGTGTGGCGGGCAGCGACTTTCCGGTGGCGCTCAATAACTGGACGCGGGAGAAGACATGGTCCCGCTGGATGCCTCTGCTCGGACCGGAGCGCTTGATGGTACGGGTGAAGCCCGGCGCCTCGGCGTATGCGGCCTGGGCCTCCGCGGTTCGTAAAGGCGATGGAGTGGTTACGAATGGGCCCATGTTGTCGTTACGCGTAGAGGGCGGACGTGCCATTGCGGATGCGCGATTTTACCGCCCTTTGGAGAAGACCGAGATTGTCGTGAACGGAAAGGTCATCGGTTCGGCCAACGGTGGTCACGTGGAGGCTGCCATGCCGGCGAACGGCCCGTTGTGGGCGGCGGCGCGTACCAGCGCGTCCGAGGGGATACAGGCACATACGAATCCGGTGTACCTCCGGTGGGACGGGACGGCGGTCGAGCCTGCTTCGCGCAAGGCGCTCGCTGAGCGGTGGAAGGCGGAAGTCGACTACTACCGGAGTGCTCCGCTGGTGTTTCCCACACCGGAAGAGCGGCGGCTGTTTTTCGATCGCGCAGAAAACGCGTTAAAAAAGCTCAGTACACTGGAATAAGGATGCGGCGATCGAGGATTCCACAATCCGTGCGATATTTCTTTGCTCTTACAACGGCCTTGCTGATGGCCCAAGCCGTTTCTTCCAACCCAGGGATTAAGAAGGGCGGGAAAATTCCGCCGTTTTCGCTTCGGGATCAGAATGGAAAGACGCAGACTTTGGAATCGCTACGCGGACCCAAGGGTCTGATGCTGGTTTTTTTTCGGTCCGCCGACTGGTGACCCTTCTGCAAGACCCAGCTCGTGGAGCTGGACCAGAATCTGGACGAGTTGCGGAAGCAGGGGTTGGGGCTGGCCGCGGTGAGCTATGACAGCGAGGCAATTCTTAAGAATTTCGCCGAGCGGCGGAAAATCCGCTTCCCGCTGCTGTCGGATGCGGATTCGCGAGCGATTCGCGCGTTCGGGATCTTGAACGAGAACGCGAAGAAAGACACGTTATTTTACGGGATTCCGCATCCGGTTACGTTTGTCACCGATCGGGAAGGGTTGGTGAAAACGAAATACTTCGAGGAAGATTACCGGGAGCGCCAGACTCTGTCCGGGCTGTTGGCGAAAGACTACGCCGTTGCGCCGACGGCGGCTCGTGGGTCTGTGGAGGCGAAGCACGTCAAGGTTTCTACCAGTGCCAGCACGGCGATTATCCATACCGGACAGCGCGTTCTGCTGGCGGTGGACGTAGAGA
>DATLCW010000087.1:0-45533 GCA_035526195.1 Bryobacteraceae bacterium | reverse complement strand
GTAGAGGCTGCGAAGACGGTAAGGGCCTTCAATAATTCTCTTCGGTTCGTATCGCTCATTGCCCCTGAATTATAGAACAGGAGGACGCCTCCGGCGGCCCCTGCGCTGGTAAACTGATCGCATAGCAAGGTATGACTGGATCCAATGACGAACGCCGTGCGCTAGCGCTCCTCAAAAACCACGCTGAATTCAGGGCAACTCTTGTTCCACTGAAGATGAGCGGCGACCTCCTTATTCTGGAATCACACGTTAGCGCCGTAACCCGAAAATGGTTCGAGCTTGCCAGGGTGCACTATGCGGATGCTTTAGCTGCGGATGTATTCGCGAACCCGCGGGCAGTCTATTCACGCGCCTACTACGCCGCCTATAACGCATCCAAGGCGGTGAGATACGTGGTTCGCGGATTTGTAAGTTTACGGGGCGACGATCACAAGAAAGTTGCAGACCTTCCCGACAACTTTCCCGAGGTCGATTCATGGGTAGCACGGTTGCCGCTGCTCTACGAGCATCGGCTTCGTGCCGATTACGATAACTGGTCCGAAACTGCATCGGAAAACCAGCTTTCACCCTCCGAATGCCTGGCTGCGGCGCGGGACTTCCTGACCATTTCCGAACAGTATTTACTCACGCAATACGGCTTAGAAATATGAAAGACATCGTTCAAGAGATGGAGCCAGAACGGGCCCGCATCGCAGCTGCAGGGCTTTTCGCGCAGTCACTCGGCCTCCCGGCCGTAAGCACCGTCGTCGACCTGGTTGGGAATCAGGAGTTCCTGAGATTTAAGGTCGGACGCCGTGCTCCGGTCTATGATCACGCTCTGCGCGAGACTTTCAAGAGCCTTCCGGATGACAATCCGTTTCGTGGTTTGCTCGGACTCGAGGTCGAGTCGCCGGAACGCTTCCCCGATTCCATGGAGGCAGAGGTTCTGCGCGGTCTGCTGGCGCGGTCCACGCGAGCGATCAGCGGACAACCAACTCTCAGCATGTTTCCCGGGCAGTACGTTCCCTTCCAGAACAACGAAGAGACGCAGGCGATTCAACCTGCCACGCACCTGATTGTTGGAAGACGCGGAGTCGGGAAGAGCACGCTTATTCTCAAAGCGAAGCAACTGCTCGATAGATCCCGCAGCGTTTCGATCGTCCTGGACATGCAGCCGTACGCGCACCGCCAGGACGATGATGTACAAATCGACGTTCTCGCGGATCTCGCAAGTGTTGTGTCCACGGCTGCTCGACAGAAGCACTCCCTGGCCGAGACCGCCGCCATCAAGCTCGACCAATTCGCCGGCGATTTATTGGCCGGTAAGATAAAGCGCGACCGAGCCAGCGCTGCGCTCAGAAGAGCCATTTCCGAGGTCACCGCATCAATCGATGCTGACCTTTTCGTATTCCTGGACGATTACCATTTAGTGGATGAAGATCAACAATCAAAAATAGTAGAGGCTATCCACGGCGGACTCAAAGGGGCTCGGGGGTGGCTCAAGGTGGCTGGATTGCGGTCGCTGCTAAGGGTCTACGATCCGGCGACGAAAAAAGGATTGCAGAGCCCCGGCGACGCTCAGGTAATTTCTTTGGACTTTACGCTTGTGGACCCCGAAGCCGCTGAGGAGCACCTACGCCGAATTCTCACGAACTTCCTGAAAATCGTAGGAGTGGAAAAGCTGAACTATGCCGTCGCTGAGGGCGCATTTCATCGTTTGGTCTGGGCGAATGCCGGCGTTCCGAGAGACTTCCTGCAGATGTTCTCGAAATCGATCGAGCACGCTTCCAGGGCCGGACGTAAAAGGGTGGAATTGAGCGATGCGAATCTCGCGATCGGGGAATTCGGACAGCAGAAGATGACGGACCTCGACGAAGACGCCCGCAGTGAGAAGAATTTTGTTAAGAAGGCACTGGATGCGATTGAAAAGCACTGTCTGGAGAACAAGAAGGTTAACGCATTTTTAATCAGGAGTGAAGCCACGGAAGAGTACAGGGCGGTCCAAACGCTGAGTGACCTCCGGTTGCTGCACTTACTTCACCAAACGATTACTCCACACCGGGCAGGCGAGAGATACGAGGCGTACATGCTGGATTACTCATTGTTTACAGGTTTCCGCCGCCGGCCGAATATTAAACAGATGATGCCAGTCGATGGTAAACAATTCAAAGCGGCTGAATTGCGGGCAATACCCATACTGCCCCAGGGCTTTCTCCAACGCCGCGACAAGAGTCTAGTCGAGGCGTAGGGCTGCGGGGCTCAGATCCAATCTTCCGTTAGACTGGAGGATTGGACACTTATGGACATACAGGTTTCAGGAACACCCTTCGATCAAGTGGAGGCGGATGGCCTTGCCGTGATCGTTTTTGAGGGAGAGACGGCCAGCGCCTTCGATGCGGCCGCCGGCGGATGGATCGGAGAGCTAACCGCGAGCGGGGAACTCACCGGTAAGCTGTTGGAGACGGCGATTCTCGCCCGTCCCGCCGGGTTGAAGGCGAAGAGGCTTTTCGTGATTGGGGGCGGCAAGCGGGACAAGTTCACGGCCACCGAACTGCGTAAAGTTTCGGGAGCCGTGTTGCGGGCGTTGAAGGCAAAGAAATGCTCGACGATCGCCATTGCTCTTGATAAGGAGATGCGGAGCGCGGAGATGGCGTCCGCCGCGGCAGAAGGCGCGATCCTGGGCAATTTCGAACCCGATCAGTATAAAACAGAGAAGAAGAATGGCGAGGTGAAGAGCTTTCTGCTGGTGGCGGATGCCTCGAGCGCCGTAGCAGAGGGCATGACGCGCGGACGCATCCTCGCCGAGAGCCAGAATTTCACCCGCGAACTGGTCAATCAACCTCCCAACCTGCTCACGCCCGGGGTGCTGGCGGATAAAGCCAGGAAGCTCGCGGCGGAGTGCGGGCTGGAGTGCGACATCCTGGACGAAGGGCGCATGAAGCAACTCGGCATGGGGGCCCTGCTGGGGGTCGCGATGGGAAGTGCGGAGCCTCCCGCGCTGATCGTCATTCGCTACAAGCCGGAAAAAGACAATGGCAGCGGAGTGACGCTGGGGCTGGTGGGCAAGGGCGTTACGTTTGACACCGGCGGCATTTCGATCAAGCCGTCGGACGGCATGGAGAAGATGAAGTACGACATGGCCGGCGGGGGGGCGGTATTGGGAGCGATCCGGGCCATCGCGCAGTTGAAGCCGCCGATTCCGGTGATTGCGCTCGTGCCCGCGGTGGAAAACATGCCGGGGAGCCGCGCGCAGCGTCCGGGCGACATTGTGAAGACCTTGAACGGCAAGACGGTCGAGGTGATCAATACGGATGCCGAAGGGCGTATGATCCTCGCCGATGCATTGGAATACGCCAAGCGCATTGGCTGTACTCATCTGGTGGATGCGGCCACGCTCACCGGAGCGATTGTGGTGGCGCTGGGCGCAGTCAACGTGGGCCTGTTTGCCAATGACGATGCGTTCCGCGACCGGATGATGTCGGCCGCGAAAACCGAAGGTGAAAAGATGTGGGCAATGCCTGTGGACGACGAATACAAGGAATTGTTAAAGAACCCGTTTGCCGATATGGGCAACATCGGGGGACGTTGGGGCGGGGCCGTATCCGCGGCGATGTTTCTGAAGGAATTCGCCGACCCGGCTCCGTGGATTCACCTGGATATCGCCGGCACGGCGTGGCTGGAGGATACCAAGCCGTTTCTTGCGAAGGGCCCTACCGGGGTGGCCGTGCGGACGTTCGTCAACCTGGCGATGGGTTGGAAGTAACGCCCTACTTGCCGCCGGTATAGTAGCCTTTGCGCGCCTGCACCTTGAGATCCTTGGTTTTCGGCTTGATCTCGAGCTTGCGGAACGAGCCGTCCTGAGCAGGATTGCTGGACGAGTAGCCAAGAGAATATTGGCTGCGCAGCTCGCGTTGGATCTCATCGAAGATCATGTCCAGAGAATACTTGCGGTCTACTTTGTAAACGCGGCCGCCGGTTTCTTCAGACATCTTTCGCAAGTCCCCGTCTCCGGGAGAATAGCCGCCATAAGCACGCCAGTCCACATAGTATATGGCGTAGATGATGGCATCCGATTTGTGGGCGCCCTCAATGGCCTCGCGTATTTTTACGCGGCTACCCTGGTCGACGCCATCGGTGATCACAATGATTGCCTTGCGGCCCACTTCCCCTTTGAGCTTGTCATTGGCCGCGAGGAAAACGGCATCGTAGAGGATGGTCCCGCGCGGCTGACCCATCGTCGGGACGGGGCCGGGATGAAGTCCGCCAACCGCGGCGTCCACCCGCAGGTGATCGAGCCCTTCGTTCAACAGCCGCGGGGAACCGGTGTAATCCTGCAAAAGCTCGGCTTCCGAACCAAAGGCGATCAGAAAGGCGATGTCCTTCTGGCGGAGCACTTGTTTGAAAAACTGGGAGGCAGCGCGGCGTTCCACGTCAATCAGATTCTCTTGGGAGCGGCTCACATCCACGAGCAATCCGATGGTCAGGGGAAGGTCCGTTTCCTTCGTGAAGGCGGCGATCTTCTGCTCTTTGCCATCTTCAAAAACCTGAAAATCGTCCTTGGTCAGGCCCGGCATTAGGGTGCCTTTTTTGTCGCGTACGGAGAACAGGACGTTCACCAGATCAACGTCTACTTTGATGGTGGAGGCATCGGATTCCGCGGGAGGCTGTTTGGCCTGCTGCGCCCAGATCGTGAGCCCCGCAAGAACTACGAAAGCCGGAAGAGACTTCATAAGCATTACAATGTCACAGTGGTAGATGCACGCGCCCCGGAACCCGTTACCATGCAGGAAGCTCTTTCCCACCTTACGAATGCCGACCCGGTGCTGGGTGGAATCATCCAGAAAGTAGGCCCGTATTCAATTGAACATCGCGATCCCGATTTTGACACGCTGGCGAGAAGCATCATCTTTCAACAGCTCAGCGGCAACGTGGCACGGGTGATTCTGGGCCGTCTGCGCGATGCGGTTCCCGGCGGCCTGATCACTGCGGAAGCGGTGCTGAAACTGCGAATCCCGAGGATGCGCAAGATGGGCCTTTCCGCTGCCAAGACAGAGTACATTCGGGCTCTGGCACGTCACACTCGAGACGGTACGGTAAAGTTCACCGATCTGCCGGGGGTGGACGATGACGCCGTCATTGCGACACTCACGAAAGTAAAAGGCATCGGCGTATGGACCGCGCAGATGTTCCTCATGTTTGCCCTGAAGCGCACCGATGTCCTGCCGGTCGGCGACCTGGGGGTGCGCAAGGCGATGCAGATGGCTTACCGGCTTCCGGAGATGCCGAATCCCGCAACCATGATGGAGATCGCTGAGCCCTGGCGTCCTTACCGCTCGGTGGCGAGCTGGTACCTTTGGCGGAGTCTGGATGGAATCGCGGCATTATGAAATTTATGACACGCAGAATTGCTTGGTTCCTGCTGGCAGGGCTGCCGCTGGCGGCGGGCGAGAGTGCGCTGGATCGCTATGTGAAAGCGCCGGACGCCAACTATAAGTTCGAGGTGGTGAAGACGATCCCGGGGCCTGGCTACACGGCGTATGTCGTGGACCTCACTTCGCAGGCGTGGCTGACGGAGAAGGAAGTAGACCGAACGCTTTGGAAGCACTGGCTGACCATCGTGAAGCCGGATCAAGTAGACCACTCAACCGGCTTTCTTTATATCACCGGCGGCAATAATCGCGAGAAAACGCCGGAGCGCGTGGATGGATTCATGGCCAGCCTGGCCACCGGGACCAATTCCGTTACGGCCGAGTTGCGCATGGTCCCCAATCAACCGTTGAGCTTTCATGGAGAAACGAAGCTGCGCCGGGAAGATTCGCTCATCGCCTATGGATGGGACCAATTTCTGAAGGGCGGTCCGGAGTTGTGGCTGGCCCGGCTGCCGATGACAAAGAGCGCCGTGCGGGCAATGGATACGATCACGTCGATCCTGAAGGCGCAGGGCGGTGTAAAAGTGGATCAGTTCGTGGTCTCGGGCGGATCCAAGCGCGGGTGGACCACATGGACGACGGCGGCGGTGGATTTCCGGGTGGTGGCGATCATCCCGGCGGTGATCGATTTGCTCAACATCGTCCCTTCGTTCGAACACCATTGGCGGGTGTACGGCGCATGGTCTCCGGCGATTAAGGATTATCTGGACAACGACATCATGAAGTGGAGCGGCACGCCGCGCTACCGGGAAATGATGAAGGTGGTGGAGCCTTATGAATACCGCGACCGGCTCACGCTGCCCAAATTTCTGGTGAATGCGGCGGGAGATGAATTCTTTCTGCCCGACTCGTCGCAGTTCTACTGGAAGGATCTGAAGGGCGAGAAGTATCTGCGGTATGTGCCCAATGCCAAGCACTCGCTGGCCGGGTCGGATGCGCGCGAGAGCATGGCCGCGTTCTATTCGATGATCCTGAACAAGAAGGAGCGTCCAAGGTTTGACTGGAAGTTCGATAAGAACGGATCCATTACGGTGAAGGTGACCGACAAGCCAACCGAGGTGAAGCTATGGCAGGCCACGAATCCGGAGAAGCGCGACTTCCGTTTGGATGTGATTGGCAAGGCTTACCAGAGCAGCGTACTTAGGGAGAAGAAGCCCGGCGTGTATGTGGCGGAAGTGCCAGCTCCGGTTAGCGGATGGACGGCGTTCTTCGTGGAACTCACTTATCCTGGCGGCAGCAAGGCACCTTTCAAGACCACCAGCGGCGTGCGAGTAGTGCCGGATGTCTATCCGTTCGAAACGCCCGAGTTCGGCGGAGCGAACGGACCGGGGCCAACGTCCAATCCGGAACCGGTTCCGGCGAAGAAAAAGTAATGCTGAGCCGCCGTGAGTTCGTGGTTGGGGCCGCGCCGGCGGTATTGAAAGGCGCCGCTGCCGATCCACCCAACATTCTGTTCCTGATGCCCGATCAGTGGCGGGCGATGGATCTGGGATGCATGGGCAACCGGCAGGTACGCACTCCCCACCTCGACCGGCTGGCGGGGGAGGGCGTACTGTTCACCAATGCCACGGCGAACTGTCCGGTGTGTACGCCCGCGCGAGGCATTCTATTGACAGGCCGGTTTCCTCACGAGAACGGGACTCCGGTGAACGATGTGCCGTTGAAGAAGGATCAACCCACCATCGCCAGCGTGTTGCGCAGAGCGGGCTATTATACGGGGTTTGTGAGGAAGTGGCACCTGCATGGCGGTCCTCGCCTGCCGGGGTTCGTACCGCCTGGCGCGGACCGCCATGGCTTCGAATTCTGGGGCGCGAACATCTGCAGCCATGATTATTTCCACTCGCAGTACTTTCGCAATCATCCGGTACCGGTGCCGATCGAGGGATATGATTCGATCGCGTGGACCGATTTGAGTATCGAGTTTCTCGAGCAGGCGAAACGGCGAAAGCAGCCTTTCTGCCTATACGCGCAGCACACTCCGCCGCATGATCCTTATCTGCTGCCGCCCGGCCATGAAAAGGATTACGCGCCGCAGGGAATCGAGCTGCGCAAGAACTGGAAGGAAGGCGCTAAGCGCAACGGAACCCGGAAGGACATTGCGGGCTATTACTCGGCGATCAACTTTCTCGATGGCGAAATGGGCCGTATTCTCAAGCGGCTTGACGAATTAGGTCTGCGCGACAACACCATCGTGTATTTTCTTTCCGATCATGGGGACATGCTCGGCTCGCAGGGGACGTTCCTGAAGCGCAAACCGTGGGAGGAGTCGACGCAGGTGCCTGGGATCCTGCGCTGGCCGCGCGGCATTCGCGGGGGACGCACGCTCGATGCGATGTTCTCGCACATCGATGCGGTGCCGACGCTGCTGGGGCTGTGTGGCGGGGAGATTCCGCCGGGCATGCGCGGCCGCGACTATTCACGGTATATCCGGGGTAGCTCGGGAGCGGGGCATCTGCCCGAGTCCGCGCCGCTGATGATCTACACCAAAACAGAAATGAACGAATGGGATTGCTGGCGCGGCCTGCGCACCAGGCGCTACAAGTACGCGCGATTTCAGCATCAGCCGTGGGTCCTCTATGACCTGAAGCTGGATCCGTGCGAGCTGAACAACCTGGCGGGCTCGTCGAGCCATCGGAAGCTGATGGCGCGGTTCGATGCGGAAGTGGAGCGCCATATGGAGCGCACGGCAGATAGTTGGCAGGAGAAGGAAGACTGGCTTCCCGCTCAACAACGGATGAAGAAGGGGTGACGTGATGAAACTGCTATTCGGTCTATTGCTGGCCGTACCAACCCTGCAGGCAACGGTAAAGCTGCCCGCGGTATTGTCCGACAACATGGTTCTGCAGCAAGGCATGCCGGTGCGTATCTGGGGAGAGGCCGCTTCCGGCGAGGCCGTCACCGTAAGCATGGCGGGCCAGACGGTAAAGGCACGGTCTGAAAACAACGGCGAGTGGGAGGCGTTTCTGCGCCCGTTGACGGCCGGCGGCCCTTACGAAATGACCATCGCCGGATCCAATACAATTACGATTCGAAATGTTTTAATTGGCGAAGTCTGGGTGGCGTCGGGGCAGTCGAACATGGGGTGGACGCTTGCCCAGTCCACCGGAGCTGACGAGGAGATCCGGCAGTCCAGCTATCCGCAGATCCGCTTTTTTAAAGTGAACACCCTTTCGGTGGAGCAGCCGCGGCGGGATGCTCCGGGGTCGGCGTGGGCGATATCGAATCCGGACAACTCGCCGCGATTTTCCGGCGTGGGTTATTTCTTTGCCAAGGAATTGCATCGGACGCGCAAAGTTCCGGTGGGGGTTTTGCAGTCGGCGGTGGGCGGCACCCCGGCGCAGGCGTGGACCAGCCACGAGACGCTCTCCCATGATTTAAATCTGCGCTGGTATCTGGACCGGTGGGCGAAGTTCGTCGAGGAGTATCCGGCGGCGAAAGAAAGGTACGAGGCACAATTGGCGGCCTGGAAAAGCAAGACCGCGGAAGGGGGAACGGCCGCCCAGCCGCGTGCCCCGGCAGGGACACCCGGCCATATCCATACACCGTCCGGACTGTACAACGGTATGATTGCGCCGCTGGTGAATTACGGTATTCGGGGAGCCATCTGGTATCAGGGAGAAGCCAATGCCGGGCCCACCGACAACGAACTGTACCGCTATCTCTTTTCTGAAATGATTTTGGATTGGCGGCGGGCGTGGAATCAGGGGCCTTTTCCTTTTCTGTGGGTGCAACTGGCGAACTTTGCGCCTCCGGCGGAGCGGAGTTGGGCGATCCTGAGAGATTCTCAAACCCAGACGCTGCAGGTGGCGAACACCGGACAGGCGCTGGCGATTGACGTAGGCGAGAATAATGACATTCATCCGAAGGACAAGTCCACGGTGGGCAAGCGGCTGGCACTGGCAGCCCGCGCAGTGGCCTATGGCGAACGAATCGTCTATTCAGGTCCCGTGATGCGGCAGGTGACCAGGGAAGAGGGCGCGTTGCGTGTGTGGTTCGAGCACACCGGCGCGGGACTGGCAGCTAAAAACGGTTCTCTGCTCAGCGGTTTCCGCATCGCGAGTTCCGACGGAAAGTTTTTCAAAGCGGAAGCGAAGGTTGACGGGAAAACGGTGGTGGTGTCGAGCGCGCTCGTGCGCGATCCGGCCCACGTACGGTACGCCTGGGAAAACGATCCGGTGGCGAATCTGATCAACCGCGACGGCCTCCCGGCCACCCCATTCAGAACGGACACATGGAAATGAAAGAACACTACACGAAATCAAGACAGATGCTGGCGCGCGCGGCGAAGTCGCTGACAGGGGGCGTGAGCAGCCCGTTTCGCGCCAAAGCGCCGGTGCCTTTGTTTTTTGACGATGCCGAAGGGCCCCGGCTGCGCGATGTGGATGGCAACGGGTACATCGATTACGCGCTGGCGTGGGGTCCGCTCATATTAGGACACAAGCATCCCAAATTGGTGGAGGCTATGCAGCGCCAATCCGTGCTGCCGCACCTTTATGGCGCGCAGCACGAACTCGAATTCGAGGCTTCGGAACGGATTCAGAAAATGGTTCCCTGCGCGGAGCGGGTAGCGTTCTGCTCCTCGGGCAGTGAAGCGGTGGCCGCCGTTTGGCGTCTGGCCCGGGGTTTTACGGGGCGCAACCGGATTCTTCGTTTTGAAGGGCATTATCATGGCTGGCACGATCAGGCTTTGATCAGCTACCGTCCGGCGGCGGACCGCATGGGACCGGCTGAGGCGCCATGCCCTACCCTCGATTCGCGGGGTCAGGTTGCGAATGCGGTCGACAACGCGCTGGTGGCGCCGTGGAACGATGTGCCCGCGCTAGAGCGCCTGTTCGCCCGTTACGGAGCTGAAATTGCAGCTGTGATCACCGAGCCGGTTCTCTGCAACAGCGGATGTCTCATGCCGGCGCCGGGTTTCCTGGAGGCGTTGCGGCGCATCACTCAGGAGCATGGGGCGCTGCTGATTTTCGATGAAGTGATCACGGGCTTCCGCATGGGCCCTGGCGGCGCCCAGCAGCATTTCGACGTGATGCCCGACTTAGCCACGTTTGGGAAAGCAGTGGCGGGAGGAATTACGCTGAGTGCCTTCGCCGGCAGGCGTGAGGTAATGGAAGAGATGCTGGCCGGCGTGGCTTATGGCGGGACGTTCAACGGCAATCCAATGGCGATGGCGGCGGCGGTGGCCACGCTCGACGTGCTGGCCGACGGGGCGGCGTTGCAACATGCGAACCGGATGGGCGAACAGCTCATTGCGGGCATTCGCGGCGCGGCTCAGGACACGGGCGTGCCGCTGATCGTGACGGGATTCGGAGCGGCATTCTCGCTGCATTTCACGAAACGGCCGGCGATCACCAACTACCGCGAAACGCTGGAAGACGATCGCGAAAAGCTGAACCGCTTCCTGCGGCTGGCGCTGGATGAGGGCCTATATCTGCTGCCCGATGGAAGGCTGTACGTCTCGGCCGTGCATACCGAGCGGGAAGTAGGGGAAACCTTAGCCGCAGTCCGAAAGGTAATACTTCAGCTCTAACTCACCGCAGGCTGGCACGAATCACTCCGGCGATGCGTTCGGCTGTCGCCGGAGCCAGTAAAATGCCGTTGCGATAGTGTCCATATGCCAGCCAAACCGGTACATCGTCCAACTGCGCGATGACGGGTACCCCGGTAGGCGTGGCCGGCCGGAACCCTACCCAAGCCTCGCCGGGTTCCAACGGAAGCAGTCCGCCAACCAACTGGTGGGCACGGTCCGCGAGGCCGGCTACGACCAACGGATCCAAGGTCCGGTTGAAGCCCACATCCTCTTCTGAGGCTCCGGCGATGGTGAAGCCACTACGACGCTGCACCACATACGTGTGCTGGAATCGCAGAATATGGGGCAGCGACGCGGGAGCGAGGCGATAACCCAGAAGATGCCCGCGCACCGGGAACGTAGCGGGCATCAGACGCTCGTATACGCGAAGATGAGAAGACCAGGCGCCGGCCGCGACCACAGCAACGGTGGCGGAGATCACCTCGCCTGTTTCCAGCTTGGCATCCACTCCATCCGCGTAGGGGTAAAGGGTCACGACCGGCGTGCGCTCGCGCAACTCTACGCCGCACTTTAGAAATGCCTTGCGCAGCGCATTGCATACGGTGCGTGGATCCACTTGGCCTTCCCGCGGGTAAAACACCGCGCCGCCCAGCGTTTGCGTCAGGCCGGGAACTCGCGAGTACAGATCCGCGGCAAGCACCCGTTCGCTGGAAATTCCCAGTGCCGCCTGCCTGTTTGCCCGCGCCGTCAACCGTTCAAATTCCTCTTCGTTGGCCGCCAATTCGAGCGACCCGCACAGTGAGAAGTCGATTTCCCCGTCCGACTCCTCCCGAAGCCGCTGCACAAACTCCGGGTAGAGGGAAAGGCTGTGCAGGGCGAAATCCAGCCATTCTCCGGGCTGCTCGAATTCAGAGCCCGGCACCAGCATCCCGGCCCCGGCCCAGCTTGCCTCCGCGCCCAGGGTGGCCGCCTCGCAGACAGTTACCCGAATCTGTTCCCGGCCCAGCAACCAGGCGATGGAAGCGCCGATGATGCCGCCCCCCACTACGATCACGTCCGGATTTGCCTGACGGGTCAACTTTCATTGTAGCGTTAAAAACAAATCCGCAGTCCTTTGTTTTATTCACATCATATCCACGCCTGCACCGTCCCATGCAGCACATTCCAAAGGAGTAAAAAGCTGTGGATCGCGCATGGGGAGCGGCGTTTTTGTTTTGACTTCCCCGCGCTCCGGGCGCATGATGGAAACGGTTCCAAGAGGCACACGGAACAGCGAAGCCGGACGGAAGGTAGCGGACTCGGAACGATGATCCGCCAGCGAAACCTTAACAGACTCGTTGGCGGGGAGCGAAGAGAGATCGGGCTTTCCGGCACGGTAAGCCTTCCTGCAAGTCCTCTCTACTACGCGCGTATGCAACCCGCAAGGGCGGCAGGGCCGCAAGGCCAGGATCCCGAGGGATGAAAGTCCCGGAGGGGAGCGGTGGTGGAAGGAGAGGCGGGAAACGGTGCACAAAGCACGGGCAACGGGTTGCCGGCATTGATCAGCCCATATCATGGAAACATGCAGGGTTGTGAGCCGGTAGCCGAACGGGCCCGAAGCTGGTGTGCCGTGGCGCGCGAAGCACTAGGCCGGGAGCAGCGATCCTGCCTGGGCAACCTGGAGACGGGGAGTCCCTGCAGGAGAGTGAAAGGCTGGTGCGAGCAGCCGGTTTCGATTCGATCAGCCAGCAGGCAGACTTTGAAGCGTTGAAAGGCAGCCGCGAAAACGGTTGTGCGGAGCGACAGAGAAACTGCCCGGCAAAACGAATCGCCATGTCACGCCGAGCATGCACGGCGGGTGTACAAAGCTGCGAGGTGGGTCACTTGGGACCATTTTTAATTTCCCGCCATGGCTCACAGCAGCTCTCTTCGGAGCTGCGCGAAATTGGTGGCGGTGACTAGTTGCACCCTGGGCGTGAGCCTGGTGAAGCGCTCCAGTTCGGAAACAAGGCCGGGTTCGGGCGCGTCCGAGGTAGCGACGTAGAGATATCCTCCGGCAACCTGAAAGGGCAGCACGCGCCAGGATTCGATGACATGGCCGGGCAGCGCGCGGGCGATGCTGCGCCGGACCCGCCGTGGATCCAGGTGAAAGAACGGGACGCTAGCCTGCAGGCTCAGCGCCTGGTAGACCTGCTCCTCCGTAATCAGACGTGCACGGATCAGATACTCGCCCAGCCGCAAGCCGCCGGGTTTGGTCCGCAGCGCCCACTGCAGTTGCTCTTTCGTGAGCCGGCCGCAGGACACCAGGATTTCCCCCAGTGGGCGGCGGTGGGATGCCGAGGCCAACACCGGATAACAATGATCGGTCTTCAGCCACACCAGCGGGTGGCGCCGCAGACGTGCCATCAGGTATCGCCTGACCGCGCCGGCCGTCGCTCGAAAGTTGACGTAGTTCCCGAGCAGCGCCCTGAGCGGCACGCCGGCTGCAAACCGCCATCCGTAGACCCGGGAAGTGCACCACGCTCTCGCCGACAGGTGAACTGCTTGTAGCGCCGTGGTGGATCCGATCAGCCACTGGGTTTCCCAGGAATTCGTAAATGCCCGCATGCCCCAGGCGGTTCCGCTGGCGCTGCTCCAGACCCAGGTGGTCAACCCGTACAGGAAGATGGCGCTAGT
Organism: Bryobacteraceae bacterium; assembly: GCA_035526195.1. Classification (GTDB taxonomy): domain Bacteria; phylum Acidobacteriota; class Terriglobia; order Bryobacterales; family Bryobacteraceae; genus CADEFT01. The sequence continues at coordinate 31,940 of DATLCW010000087.1, read as the reverse complement.
GAGCATACTCACCGGATTGCCGATCAGGCCTTTGCGATCCCGCCACATCCAATAACGGCTGCCCGCTCCCCCGCGCCATCCGTGGCGTTCCCAGCTTTGTAAGGCGATGCCGGTCACCCATCGTGTTCGTTGCCTGATGGCGGATGCGATGGTCTGCGGAAAATACTCCCTCGTCGCCATCGGCTTCCCCTGATGAAGGCGAACGGGCAGGAACAGTTGCGGGCACCCCAGAAAATGTAGCCGCAGACCATTCTCATAGTCCTCTGTAAGGCACTCCGGCTCGAAGATATGCCCGTCGCCCGCGGCTAACTGGTCAAGGCCCCAACGGGTGAATCCGGTGCCCACGCCATTTGAGGGAATGAACCCGCCCAGGATCTGGCGCGCGGGCATGTCCTTGAGTTGAAACTCGGCGAACTCATCGCAATACAGACCGTGGGTCCAGGATTTCATCGGAGTGGGCAGCGGCAGCACCGGCACCTGCACCATGTCGTAGACATCGCAGTAATAATTGATCCAGTGCAAAGCTTGCGGGTGAATCACGTCTTCGGCGTCATGGGTCACGATCACTTCAAAGCGATCCTGATGCTCGCGCTCAAAAGCGAGCATCCTCTGGTACACCCAGTTGAGACAATCCGCTTTTGACGTAGGCCCATCGTTGCCGCAGACGGCGGCATGCACGTTTGCAAACTGGTGCTCCAGTTCGTTAACGGCCGCGAGGGTCGCGTGGTCGTTCGGATAGGTCCCGAGGAAGAAGTCGTATCGCCGGTATTCGATATTGGCAACGTTGTTTTCCACCATCTGGCGAATCACAGCATCCTCCTTCCATAGAGGAACCATAATGGCGATTCGCTTCTGAGGGGCTTCGAGCGCGGCTGTATGATCTGGAGCCGCTCCATCCTGGCGGCGCATCACCAGGTTCCGAAGCCACGCGGTCAGGCAGACGACGTCGATAAAGACGTCGTCGATCCCGCTCAGCAGAATCCACAGCGCCACAGGAATGAGCAGCGCGCCTACCCAAAGGTCGAGCAGTTCGAGGGGGAAGAGGATGGAATGCACCTGTGAATCAAGTGTCAGTTGGGAAAGGAAAATCTCAGCCGAAGGTTCGTGCGGTCCGCTACGCTCGTAGCATGATGCTCGCAGAAATTGTTGAGACATCCCGACGTATGGCCGAGACTTCGAAGCGCCTGGAAAAGACCGCCTTGCTGGCGGGCCTTCTTCAGAGACTCCGGCCGGAGGAGATCGAACTGGTGGTGGCCTATCTTTCCGGACGCACGCGGCAGAAGAAAACAGGAATCGGCTACCGTGCTCTGCAGGCGGCGATGGGTCCGGCGGCGGAAATGCCACGGCTGGAAGTCATCGATGTCGATCGTGCCCTGGAGGCCATCTCGACTACCCAGGGACCAGGATCCGAGCAAAGGCGGCGCGGGCTTCTGAGCGCGCTGCTCACCGCGTCCACGGCTGCCGAGCAGCGATTTCTGGCTGGTCTGCTGACCGGTGAACTCCGGCAGGGAGCGCTGGAGGGGTTGATGGCTGACGCGGTGGCAAAAGCTTCCGGGATTTCGCTGTCCCGCGTACGCCACGCCGTCATGATGGCGGGCGATATCGCGCCTGTGGCCAGGGCCGCGCTCGAGCACGGGGAAGCCGCCCTGGCGCAATACAGCATTCAGTTGTTCCGGCCGGTGCAGCCGATGCTGGCTCAATCGGCCGAAGATATCGAAGGAGCGATGCAGGAATTAGGAGAAGCGGCGCTCGAGTTCAAGATGGATGGAGCCAGAGTTCAGGTGCACCGTTCGGGCGATGAGGTAATGGTGTTCTCCCGCCAGTTAAACGATGTGACGGCGGCGGTGCCGGAGATCGTGGAAACCGTTCGGGCGCTGCCCGCTCGCGATCTGATTCTGGATGGGGAAGTGCTCAGCCTGAGGCCGGACGGAAGGCCGCAGCCCTTTCAGATCACTATGCGGCGATTCGGAAGAAAGCTACAAGTGGATCGTATGCGCTCCGAATTACCTCTCTCTTCGTTTTGGTTTGACCTGCTGTACCTCGACGGTGCGGAACTGCTGGAGCAGCCGCAGACGCGGCGCTTTGCAGCCCTGAAGGCATTGACACCGCCGGAGTTTCTGATCCCGGGCGTAGTGACGGCGGATCCCGCCATCGCGGGGCAGTTTCTGGCCCGATCTCTTGCGGCGGGTCACGAAGGAGTGATGGCGAAGGCGCTGGATGCGCGTTACGCAGCCGGAGGCCGCGGACAAAGTTGGCTGAAGGTGAAGCAGGCCCACACGCTGGACCTGGTAATTCTGGCGGCGGAATGGGGCAGCGGGAGGAGAAAAGGATGGTTGAGCAATCTGCACCTGGGTGCGCGCGATACGCGAAAAGGCGGATTCGCCATGCTCGGCAAGACGTTTAAGGGTTTGACCGATGAGATGCTGGCCTGGCAGACCGAAGAACTTCTGCGGTTGGAGATCGGCCGCGATGCCTACACGGTTTTTGTGGAACCGAAGCTGGTGGTGGAGATCGCATTTAATGAAATACAGGTGAGTCCGCGCTATGTGAGCGGGCTTGCGCTGCGATTTGCACGGGTGAAGCGCTACCGCACGGACAAGACAGTAGACGAAGCCGATACTTTTGAAACGGTGCAGCGGATGGCAGGCGCCGTGTGAGCGGCGCAAACGTATCGTAAGCTACGTTTACGTGTTAAAGGCTCTCATTTCTATGAATTTTGGAAACGATGTCATCGCAAAGATGCTCTTTTCCGCAAGGGGGCGTTGTGCCAGAAAAACGGGACACCAACGGAACGCACCAGTTCACCCACCTTGACATAGATTCTGAGTACCCGGGGAGAATCAAGGCAGAATTGCCATCAATACCGGGGCGCATCGCGTGGGAAGGTTCCATCCACCCGTGTGGTCAGCGGCAGCATCTGATGAGAGAATACAACGCCGCCGGTGAGAAACTAACGCGGTTGGCCGTCACGCTGGAATCGTCGGAATTACTGTCTGAAGAGCAATTCCTGCTTTTACTGAAAGAATGCGATACCGCCCAACACGGCTGAGTGGCCGCGCGGCGGGCGTTGTCGGAACACATCCGGCTTCACGGATGTGACGGAAGCAGTTCGTAAACGGGCTGGTGCCGGCACAGCCAGCACCTGCCTGCGGCTGCGGCAGGCGTTGCAAGTCTACTCAGCCGGAGGCGGCGGAGTTCTGGCTTCCAGATTGGCGAGCCAGCGCTCCGCGAGTTTTGCGGGATCGCCTTTCAGGTCCACGGCCTCTTTCGCCGTTTCCTGTCCCTCGGTCAGGTAGTGCGCCTGGATCCCATCGGGGCTGGGCCGCAGCTCGAGGCGCAGGTTGCGCGCCTCCAACCGGAGTATCGTTTCCAGCCAGACGATGTAGACTTTCGTACGCTTTGAGAATCCAATCCGCGTAGCCGCCGCCAGCAGGCCCTGCGTAAAAGGACCGTCCCGAAGCTGATCGGCATAAGGAGCGGCCGCGAGCTTGCGCTTCTTTTCCTCGTCTTCTCGCGCCCGTTCACGCGCCCTCGCCGCGGGATCCCTTTCCTCCTGAGACTCCAGGCTCTTTAGATTGTTCTCCAGATTCTCGCCAAATCCCATCTCTACACTTTAACTTTTTCCGGCGCGAAATTCCGCGCGAGATCGAAACTGCATCGGGCCCGGTTAAACGCTTGTGGGTTTATCGTGCATCCCAGTCGAAGGCCTTGATCCGTTGGGCGGCACGGTCCTGTATTTTTCGATAGAGACTATTGCCGTGGGAATCGATCGCGACAATCAGCGGCCCGAATTCCTTAACGCGAAATTTCCACAGGCATTCGGGCATCAAATCTTCCCACCACACCTGTTCGATCTCCTCGATCTGCATGGTTTCCAATGCCGCGGCCCCGCCCACGATGGCGAAGTACGCCGCTCCGAGCCGCGCCATCACGTCCACGCTATCTTCCAATAATCCACCTTTGCCCACCACGGCGCGCACGCCGTAAGTCTCCACCAGGCCCGGAACAAAACGGTTCATTCGCGTGCTGGTGGTGGTGCCTATGGACAGCTTCTCGTAACTGCCGTCCGGCCGTTTACGAACGCCGGGAGCCGTGTGCAGACACACAGCGCCGGTCAGGTCCGCCGGCGGCGCAATGCCTTCGTCGAAAATACGGATTTGCGTGGCATCGCGAATGCCGAAAATCACGCCATCGATGGATACCGTGTCTTCGAGTTGCAATTTACGAATGTCCGCTTCGCTCAGCGGAGTGCGAAGTTTATGATGCGCCATGGATATAGGTCACCGTTCCGTCGCCCGCAATCCGGGCGGCCGCGCGCTCGCCCCTCCAGCATTGTATATTCACGGCCACGGGGTTCTGGCTGATATGCGTGTGCGCCCATTCAATATGCACAGCCAACGCCGTGGTGGATCCGCCCAGCCCCTGCGGTCCGATCCCCGTCTGATTGATTTTGTTCAACAGGTCGGCTTCCAGCTGCGCGACGTCCGGATCGGCGTTCGACGATCCGACAGTGCGGAACGTACTCGCTTCCTTCGCCAGATTCATGGCGACATCGGAAGTACCGCCGAGGCCCACACCCACGATCATCGGGGGGCAGGGCCGCGCCCCAGATTCAAAAATACATTGCACCACAAATTTCTTCACGCCCTTCAGACCTTCGGAGGGATTGAGCATTTTCAGGAAGCTCATGTTCTCCGACCCGGAACCCTTGGGAGCCATATGGATTTCAATTTCATCCGATCCCGCTACGAATTCGAATTTGACAATCGGCAAACCTTGTCCCGTATTCGTTCCGGTGTGCTTGCGGGTAAGCGGATGCACGGAATTGGAGCGCAGCGGATACTCCGCGGTGGCTCGCTCGCAGGCTTTGCGGATGCGGCTCTTCAACTCGACCATGTCCAGGTTCAACCGGCTGCCCACGAGAATCTTGTACACCGGCAGTCCGGTGTCCTGGCAAACCAGCGTGTCCTGCTCATCCGCCGTTCTGATGTTTTCCAGAATCGTGAAAAGCACCTGGCCGGCGGTGGCGTTGCCCTCGTTCTCTTCCGTGCCCAGACCCTTGCGTAAGGCATTGCGAATGTCTTCCGGAATGTCCTTCAACGCCTTCCAATAGAGGTCTCTGGCGACAGTCTCAACGGTGTCGTAGATCGTCGGCATACTTCGCTTTCTCCAATTCCGGCGGCGCCATGCGGGTGAAGCGTACCGGGTTAAAATGCGATCGCATCGCTGCATCGAGAAAAATGTTCTTCAGCCAGGCGGGGTCCGGCGCCGGATAATCCTGCCGGTAGTGCGCGCCGCGGCTCTCCGTCCGCAGGGACGCGCTGCGCGCTACCATTTCGCCAATCAGGCACAGATTCACCAGATTGATCGCTTCATTCCACTCGGGATTCGAAGCCGCCGGACCCCGCGCGCGAACCTGGCCGGCGCGCCGCCGCAGCTCCGGCAGGGTGTTCACGGCACTCGCCAGATCTGTGCCGTTGCGTACCACGCCCACTTTTTCCCACATCAGATCTTCCAATTCTCCGCGCAGCCGGAACACAGACTCGCCTTCCTCATGCCGCATTCCGGACCATTGATCGCACAACTCGCGCACGTGAGCGTCATCGGGCTCAGCTATTTCACGGCCGATGACGAACCCGGCCATGGCATCTCCGGCCCGGCCGCCGAAGACGATCGAGTCCGCCACTCCATTGCCCCCCAGACGGTTGGCTCCATGCACGCCGCCCGCATCTTCGCCGGCTACAAACAAGCCCTCCAGGCTGCTGCGGCAATCGAGGTCAATGGCCGCTCCACCCATTTGGTAATGGGCGCTGGGAGACACCTCCACGCGATCCTGGACTAAATCGAAACCATAATCCCGGCAGCGTTCCACCATGCCCGGAAAGCTACGCGCCACCAGTCCGCTTTCCAGGTGGCTGACGTCGATATACACGCCGCCGCTGGGAGTGCCACGCCCGGCCATGATCTCCAGATAGCTGCTGCGGGAAATCACGTCTCGTGTCGCTCGCTCCAGCTTCACCGGGTCGTACCGCTCCATGAAGCGTTCGCCCTGGCCGTTGTAAAGGCGGGCGCCGGCTCCGCGGAGCCCTTCTTCCAGCAATCCGCCGGTGGCGATGGAACTCCCCACCAGCAGCCCGGTTGGATGGAACTGCAGCATCTCCATATCGAGGAACAAAGCGCCGGCGCGGAAGGCCATCGCCATTCCATCGCCGGATTTTTCCAGGGAGGGCGAGGAGATACGGTACATCGTCGCGCCCCCTCCGGTTGCGATCAGCGTGGCGCGGGCGCGCACCGCCACAAAGCGCCCGCTTCGAATGTTGAGCAGCAGGGCGCCGCAGACACGGCCATCATGCATCAGCAGATCCAGACCGCGCGTCTCCTGCAGCACTTGGATGTCCTGCTCGAGGATATAATCGCGCAGATTCGACATGATCTCGATGCCGGTGAGATCCCCTTTGTGGACCGTGCGATCGAAGGACTGCCCGGCGAATGCTTTCTGGTGAATCGTACCGTCCGGGTTGCGGTCAAAAAGGCAGCCGGCGCGGTTCTCCAACTCAACAATCCGCTGGGGCGCCTCTTCCACCAGCTTCCACGCGAGTTCCTGATCGTTCAGGAATCCGCCCCCTTGAATCGTATCTTTGAAGTGCTTTTCGAGCGAATCGCCGGGATGAAACACGGCGTTGTAGCCGCCCTGTACCATCCGCGTGCAGCCGCTTTGTCCCAGCAGTCCTTTCACCGCAATGGTGATCCTGAGGTTTTTGCTGGTTTCACGCGCGTGCATTGCGGCCAGCAATCCCGCTCCACCGGCCCCGATGATCAGAATGTCCGTCTCCAGCGTGTCCCACATCAAAGATTCTGGAAAGCCTCGATTCCCCAGTATGCCCACAGGGCGCCCACAATCACCAACAGTGCGGTGATGGCTTGCACCGCGCGCACGCCCACGCGGCTGTAATCGAGCAAAATATTCCGCAGCCCGTTCAGGCCATGGTATAACGCAACCAGCAGAAAAAGAATGTCGATGAATTGCCACAGCGGATTCGAAATGCGCGCCGCGATTGTGTTGTAGGTGAGATTGCCGCGGCGTAGTTCGGCAGTCATGAAATGTTCCACCCAAAAGTGGGCGACCAGCAGCAACAGCAGCAGCGCGCCCGTAATTCTCTGCAAATACCATCCGATGACGTTGCCGCGCATGACGTCAGACCTTGTACACCGAATGCAGGAACAAGGGAATGGCCCCCGCCAGAAAGAGCAACGCTCCTACGCCTACGGCGAGTGCCCAGAACAACTGCTGCTGGCGGGTATGGCCCAAGCCCAGATCGAGCAGCGTGATGCGGACCCCATTTAATGCATGCAGGATCACCGTACCGAGCAGAGCGATCTCCAGCAGCTTGAACAACGGATGACGGAATGTGGCCAGCGCGGCGTCGAATGCCGCCGGCCCCCGGCTGAGTTCATGAATGGTACGCACATGCAGAAACAGGTAGACGAGCAGCAACACTCCGGTAATGCGCTGGATCAGATGGGCGGCCATTCCCGTCAGTAGTCTCATGCCTTGTCGAATCTCCCCGGAAAGAGCATCGCCCGTTTCAGCGTGGCGATCGTGCCGGTAAGCGGAATTCCCTTGGGGCAAACCTGCGTACAGTTAAACTGCGTGTGGCAGCGCCAGATGCCTCCTCGTTCCTCGTTCAGAATGGCGAGCCGCTCCGCGGACGCGTAGTCTCTCGGGTCCATCAGCCGCAGATAAGCCTTGTTGATCGCCGCCGGCCCGAGGTATTCTTCACTGGACGTTTTGATCCCGCAGGCGGCGTAGCAGGCTCCGCAGGTGATGCAATCGCGTTTGGACGGCGTTTCACGCGCATACCGGGAATCCGCCGGCACGCGCGCCAGTTCGGTAGCGTTGGGGTTTTTAGAGTGAAGAGCGGGCTGTATCCGCTTCCACTGTTCGAAGAACGGCTCCAGCGACACGACCAGGTCTTTGATCACCGGCAGATTCGGCAGCGGCTCAATGCGAATGACCGGCGATTGCAACGTCAGCGCGCGGGTGCGGCAGGCGAGCCGCGGAACTCCGTTGATGGACATCGTACATGTGCCGCACATGCCCACACGGCAAGCGCAGCGGAACGAGAGCGACGCATCGTGCTCCCGCTGAATCCGGAACAAGGCATCGAGCACGGTCATGCGCTCTTCCAGCGCGATTTCAAATTCCTGCACGCCGGTTCCAATGCCACCCGCCGCCGAGCGCGCCACCCGGACCCGATACGTCAGCACCTCACTTGCTCTCCTTCTCAAAGGAAGCGAGCATCTGCTCAAACTTCGTTTGATTGGCGGCGATGGTCTTCGCCGGCCCGGTGAATTTCAAGAAGACGTTGCCCTGTGGACCTTCCACAATCGCGCCCAGCAGGCGGTATCCGGGCTTGGAGCTTTTTGCGGCAGCCATCGGTCCTCCCATCCCGGCGTATTCTCCCGAAGCATCGATGGTGGTGACGGAAAGCCCGTGGACGGTGCGTTTGCCGGTCTTCGCTTCCACCGGCTTGCCCCCGGGGCCTCGAAGCTGGCCCTTCCACCGCTCCAGATTCGCATCGATGCCGCCTCCCTGGCCGGCGCCGAAGAAATACACCGCGCATTCAGCCGGATCGGTATCGCCGGGCGCGGGTGGCACCATATACGTGGCGACGCGCATCGGCCGTGAGCCTTCATTCTTCCAATCCCTGGGAGGTGTCCAGCGGAGGGAAGCCACCGATTCAGCGCCGAGGATGGCCGCCAGACAAGATAAGAGCATCAAGAGTCGCATCCGACCAGTGTAGCCCGAGGCGAGGCCGGTATTCTCTGACCTGCCGGCGCCGCGCGCGGCCGCTTTCCAAGACGGACACCGTACGGGATTGCGGCTTCGCTTCTACGGCCCGTTTATTCTTTCGCAGGTGAAGAAGGCGGCGGAATGGGACCCGTTTTCGAGGGCTGCTCATCGACCCGCCGCCACCCTCTTTTCCGCGAAGCCGGTGGTTCAGAAGCCGGCTCCTGAATCTGCGGCGCGGGCGGCGGGGCAGCCGGCGGAGCAGCGGCGGGGGCTGGATCGACGTTCAGATTCGGGCTCGCGCCGCGTCCGCTCGACCCATCCACATTCGCCCTCCTCCGCCTGCGCGGGGCTTCCGACACCGTGCTTTCCCCACTCCCGGAAGCGGGAGCTTGGGTCACTTCCGTAGCCGAATCATAAATGATTTTGTCGCCGTCTTTTCCCGGCACAAAATACGTTCGGCGGAATCGCAGGTCAACCCCCGGATAGCGGCGCAGCGCCGCGCCGGCCAGTTCCAGATCCAGAGTTCTCTCCTGACCCGCCTGGGCGCCGTTCGGAATCAGAAAATAAAGCGCATACCGTTGGCGAATACGGGCCAGCGTACTCTCGAGCGCGAATGCATCGTCCACGGACATGGTATCCCCACCCGAACTACGGGCGATCTCAGAAGTACCCGCCGACCTGGTCCGCGATCCTCCACCGCCCGGCCCTAGAATCACGCCTCCAGGGATACCACCACCACCGCCTCCGGGGAATGGAATCGGCGAGCCCGGCCATGCGCCACGCTGTGACCTTCGAGGTGAGGGGTAGCCGCCGCCTCCGGGATACCGTCCATAGCGTCCCATCGCATCGGGAGCGATCAGCGCGCTCAAAACGGCATCGGCGCTGGTCAGGGCGCGCAGCACTTTGCCCTCGGCCCGCTCAAACTCCGTCTGATCGTCGGTCAGTATCACAATGGCTCGCCGGGCCTCGCGCCTCGCGTTCTTACCAACATAGGATGCGGCCGCCAAAAGGGCATGGGTGATGTCGGTGCCGCCGTCGAAATTCTCCTGCCGCAGCACGTTATCAAAGCCGCGTTCGATCCCGCCCGCGCCGGTACGGAAGGGAAGCCGTACGCGGGTGGAACGGTCGAAGACCATGATTCCCACCCTATCGTTCTTACCCAGCACGCTTAATGCCTGATGAGATGCCGATGCCATGCGCTCGACATGGGGGCGCATGCTGCCGCTCACATCCAGCAGGATCAGGATGTCGACCGGCAGTTCCTCCCGCGCAAAGCTACGGATCGGTTGAACCTTGCCGTTGTCTTTCAATACGAAATCTTCGGCGCGCAGGCCTTGGATGGCACGATTTTCGCGGTCCAGGGCCTGCGCGTCCACGCGCACCAGCGCGACGTCGCTGCGGAAGGTGGGTGTTTCTTCCTGCGCCGCCAACAGCACGCTTACGGCGAAAAATAAGGACAAAAGGGATCGCATGCGCACCATAGCGGGGTACTTCTAATGGTTTATGGACGCACCGGGCCGCTTAGCCGTTACGAAAGGATTGGCGCGTCGGAGCATGAGACTTTGCTACGTTGCTTTGGATTCGAAAATTAGCGGGTGGGACGGGCTCCGCCCCAGGCGTTGCGAGCCGCCGAATCGCTCAGGCTTCGGAAGACGTGGAAGGGCATCGGCTCGCCGCCGCCGCGCACGCCCTGCACCGACACGCGCCATGTACCCGGCTCCGGGTTCGGGAGGCGGAACCACTCCTCGGTGGACGCAGCCGCGTCGTATCCGGTGCGATCGCCATAAGAGCCATAATGCCGGCCGCTCGGGCTTACCAGGTGGAGGTCAAAGTCCCGGTCGGGGGAATCCCAGCCCAGCTTGATCTCGAGTACCCTGGTTCCCGGGGGCACCTGGGTCAGGTCGCTCCACCACGCAGCCACGGCCACGCGAGGCGACCAGGTGGGCGGCAAGGCCGGTGCCGCCGGTTTGGAAGACGATGAAATCAGCGTTGGGGAAGCGGGTTTCGGGCCGCTGCAAGTACCATAGGGAGACCCGTTGGCGGATTGCACCGGGCCGCGATAGCCGTTCTGCTGAGTGGGCGCCAGATCTTCCACCTTGAACGGAATGCTTTGCGAGGAAATGGGGAATGCTCTGGTGACTTGCACGTGGACATGCGTTCCGAAGCTGTAGCCGCTGGTTCCGGCGATAGCGAGCGCCTGCCCCTGCTCCACGCGGTCGCCGTTACGCACGCGATAGGTGCCGCTGCGGAGATGGGCATAGTGGCTGAACTCACCGTCCTCATGCTCAATGGTGATGTAGTTGCCGAAGATGCGGCGATGGGGAGTCTGTCCGTACCCGAGGTCGAAGGTGCGGGCAATGCCCGGGCGCATGGCGACGACGCAGCCTCCGCTCCTTGGGGCGATGTCGAACGCATGCACGGTGCGGCCCCAATGGGAGTACATTCCGTAGGGGGGCTGGCTGATGACCCACTGTTCGGAGGGAGGAAAGGGGAGATGATAGCCGGGAGCCGATATCAGGAACCTTGCGGGAGGGCTAAGATGCTCCCCGTTTTTGACGAACACGACATACTCGGCGGGCTTCAACGAGCGGACGCGCACTGTCATGCGGGTGGGAGTGAGGGACTGAGGAAAGAGATGCTCAATGTAATGCCATCCGCCCGCGTTGGTATATTGCGCGAGGTGAATGAGGGACTCGAGGTTGAAGCCTTCTCCCTCGAGGATCAGTTCGTTCTCTTCCGCGGTGATTTGACGGTTGATGAGCCGTACAATTTCCGGAGCGCCGGCGGCTTGACCGGTGACGATCTGGAAATGGCGTTCGGCCAGGATGCTTCGCTTGGCGAGGATGCGGACGCTCCAGCGGCCGGGGTTGCTGGCGGGCGCGAATCCACCCACCGGGAGCTGAGCCAACAGACACAACGATCCGGCGCCGGGGAGTTGATCATAAGGCGCGGAAGAGGCAATATTCCCGGCGGGGTCGACCCATTCCACCGAGAGCGAATCGGAAGCACGGATGTTGGCGACGACAAACCGGAGGAACACCTGACGGGTGGTAGAGGCGAAGGAGGTAGCAGTCTTAGGGAGAGTGCAGGCGTCGTCGCTGGCGGAAGGCCCTAAATCGGCCTGCGGCACGGTGGCTCCGGGCGCTGGAATCAGCGTCATCAGCAGAGAGATCACGGGCAAGACAAGCCGCATGCGGGAGAGGGCCCGATTGAGGATCGGCAGAAGCGCGTACGAGCGTTAGAGTGGAAACTGGAAAGCTGCGATCATTCCGATGTCATGGTGATGAGATAATCCGGTAGAGACGTATGATTATCAAGTTCCTCCCCGTCTTCCTTTTGACGCTATCCTCTCCGGGGTTGCGCGCAGCCGAGAATTGGCCGCAGTTTCGCGGACCGGACGGCACCGGGCATTCGGATGCACGCGGTCTGCCTTTGCAGTGGAGCGAGACGCGGAATGTGGTTTGGAAAACCGCGATCCACGACCGCGGCTGGTCGTCACCGGTGATCTATGGCAAGCAGATCTGGCTCACTTCGGCGAGTAAGGACGCACGGGAACTGTTTGTGCTGTGCATTGACCGGGAGAGCGGGAAGATTATCCGGGACTGGAAGTTGTTCGACGTCGCGCAGCCGCAGTTCGTGCATTCGTTTAACACCGCTGCTTCGCCGACGCCGGTGATCGAAGAGGGCCGGGTCTATATCACATTTGGGGCAGCCGGCACGGCGTGCATCGATACGAAAACGTTCCGGGTTTTGTGGGAACGGCGCGACATTGAGTGCAACCACTTCCGTGGCGCCGGATCGTCGCCAATCCTCTTCCGCAACCTGCTGCTGATGCACTTTGACGGCAGCGACCAGCAGTTCGCCCTGGCGCTCGACAAAAGGACGGGCAAGACGGTTTGGCAAACGAAGCGCTCGATCGATTTCCAGGATCTGGACAAGAACGGGAAGCCAGCCGCCGACGGCGATATGCGCAAGGCGTTTTCGACTCCCCATGTCGAGCGGATCAACGGGCGGTGGGAAATGATCAGTCTGGGGGCGAAGGCGGCGTACTCCTACGATCCATTGACAGGGAGGGAGCTATGGCGGGTGGAAGAGCGCGGGCAGCATTCGGCGAGTACGCGTCCGGTGATTGGGCATGGGATGATCTTTTTTCCGACGGGCTTTTCCGCCGGGCAGTTGTTCGCGGTGCGCACGGGCGGCGAAGGATTACTTGCCGATACGCATGTGGCGTGGAAAGTGAAGCGCGGGGTTTCGAATAAGCCGTCGATTCTGCTGGTGGGGGATTTGATTTACATGATCGGCGACACGGGCATTGCCAGTTGTATCGATGCGAAGACCGGGGAACAGGTTTGGCAGCAGCGGATCGGCGGGGAATACTCGGCTTCGCCGGTGTACGCGGATGGGCGTCTGTGGTTCTTCGCCGAGGACGGTAAGACGACGGTGCTGAAGCCGGGGCGGATTTTTGAGCAGGTGGGGGAGAATCGTCTCGACGAGGGGTTTCTGGCATCCCCGGCGATTGCGGGGAAAGCGTTTTATCTGCGCACGCGGACGCATCTGTACCGGATTGAGGAGAAGTAGCTTTCGGGCTCCTTCATCAGGGTTGCACGGCTCCGCAGAATTCGAGCGCAGCGAATGCGTACATTTTTGCGCATCGCGCGAGTTGCTGTACCGAGACCCTCTCGTAATCGGAGTGGGCGGTTTCGTGGGCAGGTCCATAGTACACGGTGGGTACGCCGGCATCGTTGGCGAACAGATTGGCGTCTCCCACCAGGGCCATTCCGATGCGTTGCGGCGCAACTCCGGACACTTGCCGTCCGGCCGCTTCGAAGGCCTGAACAATCGGGTGGCCGGCGGGCGTCTCGAAGGGTTCTCGCGCCGCTTCCACCGCCCACTCAAACGTGAGACCGGATTGTGCCGCCAGGCGCTCGCACAGCGACTCCAGCGCCGCGCTGACCTGTTCCAATGTTTTTCCCGGCATCCAGCGCCACGTTCCCGCTACACGGATCGGCGTAGGGAGCCGGTTGACGTAATCCCCGGCTTCCACCATGCCGACATTGAGTTGCTCTCTCCCGCATAGGGGGTGCGGGGGAACCTGAGCGAACTCGCGCTCGAGACCCTCGAACTCGGCCAGCAAGCGCCCCAGCCAGCGCACGGGGTTTTCGGCAAAGGGAACCTTGATGGTGTGGATTGGGCCGCGCGGGCTGATAATGGTGACGCGGAAGATCGTGGAGCCGAGACTGGCGGTCCAGAGTGCACAGGGCCCTTCCACGATGACAATGGCATCCGCGCGGATGGTGGAATCTCGCAGATGCCGGATCAGCCGTTTCGGACCTTCTTTTTTGCCGGCGGGAGTTTCGTGGCCGATGACGCCGGTGAGGTGGAGATCGCCGGCCAGTTGCACGCCCGCTTTTTTGAGCGCGGAGGCGGCATGGACCATCGCGACCAGACCGCCCTTCATATCCTCCGCGCCGCGACCAACGATCCAGTCGCCCTCGCGCGCGGGCGGGCGGCTGTTACCGATGGGGATGGTGTCGGTGTGGCCGTTGAACAACAGCGAGCGTCCGTGATTGCCCTGTCCCGAAATACGCGCATACACATTGGGCCGCCCGGGTTCGACTTCGTCCAGCGTTGCTTCGAAGCCCTCCCGGCGCAGCAAATCGGCCAGGAAAACGCTACCCGGCCCTTCGCGGCCAGTCTCGCTCTTCACTTCGATGAAGGCAAGGGTGTCGCGGGCGATGGCTTCAGGATCGAGATGCTGAAAGATTAGCTGAGGATTCATCGGTGGTTTAAGCCATGATCTCACGGATAAACGCACACCACCGCCAGAAGAAACAGCCGACGGCTGGGCGCGAAGTCATATAGTATTCGGGTGTAGTAGATTGGTTGTTTTCCAGGATGGAGTTTCCACGATGAACCGGCGAACAATGTTGAAGATGGCGGGTGCGCTGGGTGCGGCTCCGCTGATCACCGCACGGGAAGCGGCGGCGCAGGAGAGGATACAGCGCGCCACGCGCGCGATGCCTTCGCCGAAGATTAAAGATGTACAGGTGATTCAAACGGCGCCGGCCGGTCTAAGGCTCCCGGTGGTGAAGATCGTTACCGACCAGAGCGGCTTGTATGGATACGGCTGCGCCTGTTTCACGCAGCGGGCGGATCTGGTGGTGATGGCCGTGGAGCGGTACCTGAAGCCGTTTCTCATCGGTAAGCCCGCGGACCGCATCGACGATACGTGGCAGTCCATGTACAATTCCTCCTACTGGCGGAATGGGCCGGTATTGAACAACGCGATTAGCGGCGTGGATGAGGCGCTGTGGGATATCAAAGGCCGCCAGGCGAACATGCCTGTTTATCAGCTTCTGGGAGGCAAGGTCCGCGAAGCCGCGGATTGTTATGGACATGCCAGCGGAGCCGATTTCGCCGAGGTGGTGGAGGCGGCGAAGGGTTACATGGATCGCGGATTCCGCCACGTCCGGGTGCAGGTGGGTGTGCCCGGCATGGCCGGTTACGGATCCCGCGCGGGGGGCACGCAGGTGAAGGCGCTGCACAGCGGGCCGGTATTTGAACCGGCGGTTTACATCCGCCGGGCGTTGAAGATGTTTGAAGAGTGCCGCAAGCAGTTAGGGGAAGAAGTTGAGCTGCTGCACGACACGCACGAGCGGATCCATCCGACCCAGGCACTGCAGTTCATGAAGGACGTGGAAAAATTCCGTCTCTATTTTCTGGAAGACGTATTGGCTCCCGAGGATATCGCCTGGTACCGCCTCATCCGCCAGCAATGCGCCACGCCGATCGCCATGGGCGAGTTATTCAACAGCCCGCATGAGTGGACGCCGCTGATCGCCGAACGGCTGATCGATTACATTCGCGTTCATGTGAGCCAGGCGGGCGGGCTTACCCCGTGCCGCAAAATGGCGGCCATGGCGGAGCATTTCAATGTGCGAACCGCATGGCATGGTCCGGGGGACGTGTCGCCCATCGGGCATTGCGCCAACGTGGCGCTGGATGTGGCCTGCTATAACTTCGGCGTCCAGGAATATTCTCCGTTTAATGAACGGCTTCAGGAAGTGTTTGAGGGCTGCCCGGTGATGAAGGACGGCTATCTTTATCCAAACGAGAAGCCGGGGTGGGGAATTGAGGTGAATGAGAAAGCCGCCGCCAAATATCCCTTTGGGAGCTTTGAAGAAGGCGAGCGCAAGCAACTTAACGGCGGCTGGGGAGAAGTGCGGAAGCGGGACGGGCAGTTGATCAAACAGTAAAATAGCGGGTGAATGAAGTCTATTCTTCGGTTGGTTCTGTATGCCGCGGTTCACCCGCTTTCCGCGCAACCGTCCGGCTCGGCAGAGATTCAGCTAAATCTGCAAATGCTGAATACCACCGGCAGCGTATTGATGATCGCCGCCCATCCGGATGACGAAAACACGAACCTGCTTGCCTATTTCGCTCGCGGACGAAGCCTTCGCACCGGTTATCTTTCGCTCACCCGCGGCGAAGGCGGCCAGAATCTGATCGGGCCGGAGCAGGGAAGTTTTCTCGGTCTGATCCGCACCCAAGAACTTCTGGCGGCCCGCCGCATCGACGGCGCGGAGCAGTTTTTCACCCGGGCGATCGATTTCGGTTTCTCCAAGACTGCGGAAGAGACGCTTTCGAAATGGGGGCGCGAAAGGATTCTCTCGGACGTGGTCTGGATCATTCGTTCCTATCGCCCGGATATCATCATCCTGCGTTATTCGGGAACCTCGAAAGACGGGCACGGGCATCATCAGTCATCGGCGATATTGGGAAAAGAGGCTTTCACCGCGGCGGCGGATCCGGCCAGATTTCCCGAGCAATTGCAATACGTAAAGCCCTGGACCACGCGGCGGCTGTACTTCAACTTATTCGCGTTTACGCCGGAGCACCAGCGGGCCAACGCGCTCATCAAGGATAAACTTGAGGTGGAAGCGGGCGAGCTGAATCCGGTTCTGGGCCAATCCTATGGGGAGATCGCCGGCCGCAGCCGGTCGCGGCACGCCTCGCAGGGCATGGGCGCCGAGGAACGGCGCGGCTCGATCCGGGATCATCTCGTGCTGATCGCGGGAGAGCCGGCGGCGCAGGATCCCATGGAAGGGATCGACGTGACCTGGCAAAGAATGCCCGGCGGCAGCGCAGTGGCGCCGCTGCTGGCTGAAGCGCTAAAAACTTTTGAGCCTTCCGCTCCCCACCGGATCGTTCCTCTTCTTCTCAGGGCGCGGTCACTGATCGCCGCCATGCCGCATCCCGAAGCCCAGCGCAAATTGCGCGAGCTCGATGAGACCATCGGATTGGCCTCCGGCCTTTGGGTGGACGCCGCCGCCGGCGCTGGCACGGTCACTCCTGGTTCCGCCATCCCGATCACGCTATCAATGGTGAGGCGGCTGCCCGCCGCCGTAAGCTTTGTGGCGGCGACGCTGCACGGTGCAGCCGATTCTCCGAAAGGCGTCGAGGCCGCGACTGCTCTCCCCTACAATTTGCCGGTTCAGCATAAACTCATTTGGGTGGTTCCCGCCGCCGCCGCAACCACCCAGCCCTTCTGGCTTGCGAAGCCTGGCAACGGTTTATCCTATGCTATCGAGGAGCAGCGGCTGATTGGACCGGCGGAGAATGCGCCTATCCTCTCGGGGCACTTCCGGTTTAAAACGGCGGAGGGCGAATTCACGCTAATCCGTCCCGTTCAGCACCGCTACGTCGACAGTGTCCGCGGCGAGTTGACGCGCCCGCTGCTGATCGTCTCTCCCATATCAGTGGAACTTGCGGATGCTACGGTTATCTTTCCCGATGTGCAGCCGCGGACGATTCCGGTGACTGTGAAAGCGAATCAGGAGAAGGCGGCCGGAAGACTCCGGTTGCAAGCTCCGGCCGGTTGGAAGATCGCTCCGGTCGAGGCCGCCTTTGAACTTCCGGAAGTCAGCCAGCAAGCCACGATAAGCTTCACGGTGACACCGCCGTCTGAAGAGGGAATCGGCATTCTGCAGGCGGTGGGCGAGGTCCA
Organism: Bryobacteraceae bacterium; assembly: GCA_035526195.1. Lineage (GTDB taxonomy): Bacteria > Acidobacteriota > Terriglobia > Bryobacterales > Bryobacteraceae > CADEFT01. Next base: position 14,139 of record DATLCW010000087.1, on the reverse strand, counting down.
CGGGCAACGCATCACGGTGGGAGAACGGGTGATCTCCTACCCGCACATTCCTCCACAAACTGTGTTTATTCCGGCCACCGCCCGCCTGATACGCTCCGACATCCGCATCACATCGCGCCGCATCGGGTACATCACCGGCGCCGGCGACTCGGTTCCGGAAGCCCTTCGCCAATTGGGCGTTTCGATCGCGCTGCTAGGGGATGAGGAGCTTGCGGCGGGCGACCTCTCCCGGTACGGCGCGATCCTTACCGGAGTTCGCGCATTTAACACGCGGCCGGCGCTGCGGGCGAATTTCCAGCGGCTGCTCGATTACATGTCCAACGGCGGCACTCTGGTAGTGCAGTATAACGTGATGGACCGCTCGCAGCCGGCAACCCTGCTCCACCTGGGGCCGTATCCCATCGAGCTCAGCAGTTCGCGCATTACGGTGGAGGAAGCGCCGGTGCTCTTTCCCGATCCCGCTCATCCGCTGCTGGCCAAGCCCAATCGCATTACGGAAAAAGATTTTGAAGGCTGGGTGCAGGAGCGCGGTTTATATTTCCCTTCCAAATGGGACCCGCGCTACCAGCCTTTGTTCAGCTCCCGCGATCCGGGCGAGGACTGGCTGCCGGGCGGCACGCTTTATGCAAAGTACGGCAAGGGAGCCTACGTTTACACAAGCTATTCGTGGTTTCGCCAGTTGCCAGCCGGGGTGCCCGGCGCCTATCGGATTTTTGCGAATCTGCTGAGTGCCGGAAAGTAAACACTCCCGAACGCGTGCGGCTAAAACTCGAGCCGGAAGATCGCCGTTGACATGGTTCTGGCCCCAAGCCCCGAGAAGCCCCCTTGTTGGGCCGTGATTTTGCCGAAGGTTTGAGGATTCCGGAAATCGACCGTGGTGCCGGGCGCTGAGAAGAAGGGATACTTAAACGGCGCCGTGAGTTCGACGCGCAGCATCCCGCGAATGCGCTCCGTGACCGGTATTTTCTTGGTGAAGCCGAATTGGTGCCAAAGCGCTCCGGGACCATTGATGATATTCCGTCCCGCGTTTCCGGCGGTGTAGGAAGCCGGGATGGCGAACGCGTTGATATTCGCCCAGGGCTCGGCGCAGGCGACGGTATGGCGGCAGGGCCCGTGGCGGTTCCATTCCAACTTGATATCGTCGTAGGTTTTGCCGGGGGCCATATCCGGACGCAGTGCGCCAGGGAGATACACGTTGGTGACGGTGCCGGGCAAGCGTCCATTATGGGTAAACGTGAGCGGAGCGCCGGTTTCCACGGTTTGAATGGCCGCTAATTGCCAGTTGCCGAGTACTCTCGTTACCACCGCGTTGCCGTTGGTCATCCACTTTCTTCCTTTCCCAAAGGGGAAGTCGTAAATGGCATAGGTAACCCAACGATGGGCGACATCGTAGTTGGATCTGGCCTTCTCCAGCCGCCGGTTGTAGAAGGTGACGCCGCTGGCCGTGCTGTCGTCGCTGGCCTCATCGATTGACTTGCCCCAAGTGTAGAACGTAGTGAAGGAAAAGCCGGAGGACATCCGCTTTTCCAGTTTCACGGTGCCGGAATGGAAGCTACTGTGGCCGTAATTGCTGTAGTGCAGGATGCTTCCAAACTGGGGGTAGGGCCTGAAATTCTGGGCGTCGGTGCGAACCCGGTTGAGCTGCACCGGATCGTTCGAGATGTTCAACGGGATCTGGTTGATGTCCCAGCGGTTCAATAAGCCGACGCCCGCTGAACCTTGGTAGTTGACCTCCACCAGATACTGGCTTCCGAGTTGCCGCTGGATGCCTCCGTTCCAGTTCATTACGTTGGGAGAGCGCATGTTGGGATCGTAGTAGGAGGCTGACCTTCCGCTAAAATTGGTTCCGATGTACGGCGCCGACCCGTCGGGGCGGATGGTAAAGTTGATTGCGGGCGGCCCCTGAGACAATCGGAAGGCGATGTCGGGATTGCCCGAGGGTTGCTGGATACTGGCGGTAGCCAGATATTCTTCGAAGTTTTCACGCAGGCCGTTCGTCCACAAATCAAGCGTATTGATGGCGAAGCCGCCGCGAAATACCCAGTTGTTCCGGAAGCTCCAGGCGGCGCCAAGGCGGGGCTGAAAGTTATTCGCATCGCGGCCGGCGAGGGGCGTGGTGGGATGCAGCAAAGCACCCATCCGTCCGGTGAGGGGATCGATTGCGGTGGGGTCGAAGCGGCTCTGCTGGCCATACTTTGTCTGATAGGGGCTTTCAGTCTGCCAGCGCACTCCGAGGTTCAGAGTGAGCTTGGTGGTTACTTTCCAGTCGTCCTGAAAATAGGCGGCGTGGCTCCACCACTTGGGTAGCCATGTCGCAAGGGCCTTGGTGTAGTCGGCGCGGACGACGCCGCCAAGCAGGAAGGATGCGAAAGCATTTCCCGTATTGGGCGTAAAGGGAAACTCGGTTCCGCCCAGAAGATAGGTTCCCGAGGGCCGGTCTTCCAAATGGGAATTGATCGCGGTTTTGAGAATCTCGTAACCGGTTTTGAACGTGTGGCGGCCGCGGATCATGGAGAGATTTTCCTGCACGCTGAAGTTGGAATTGACGTTCATCGTTTTCCCTTCCGGAAAACGGAAATAAAACTGGCCGCCGCTGGAGGTCTGAAAGATGGGCATCGTCTCAGGTCCTACATTCGGGATGCCGAATTGTGAAGCCCAGTTTTGCCCGAGGCTTTCCGGGAGCCGCGTGTTCTTGCGGCGGTTCCATCCCAGGCGCACCTCGTTAATCGTGCTGGGACTGATGACATAGGAATCGGAGAGAGCCACCTGGCGCTGATCGATGGGAATGGGAGTGCCCACATAGTCGAAAACCCGATTGGCCACCTGCGGTTGCCACACGTCGCTCATGGAGCGATGGCGGGCGTTCGAGTAACGGCCGAAGATCTTATGCTTATCGCTGAAGGAGTGGTCGATTTTTCCATCGATGCCTGTGCGATAAGAATTCTTGCTGGTATCGGCGCTGAGGTTGGCGTGCGGACCGGTGCTGTTGTAGAACGTCTGATTGTTCCGGTTGTTTTCGCCGCTGAAGGGGTTGAGGCCCAAAATTTTTAATGCGGCGGGATCGAAGCGATTGCGTGGAATTTGATTGTTCGGGAACTGCGTGCGGGAGTACGATCCATCGGCCAGCCGGACCAGCGAAGCCGGATCGTAGATTCTATCGGCGTTCGCAACTTGTGGAAAGCTGAAGTCGCCGTTCAGCATGGCGGGACTGGGCACGTCGATATCCAGATTGTTGCCCGATCTCTCGTGATGACGCTGCCAGCCGGCAAGGAAAAATGTCTTGTTGCGTTTAATGGGGCCGCTGATGTTCGCCGACATCAGATGGAAAGAAAAGGTGCCTCCGGGAACCGCGGGGTCGGAAAACGAGCGGTGAATCATTTTTTTGCCGACATAGCGTTCTTCGGCCAAGGCGTGGAACTGGTTGGTTCCGCCCTTGTAGGCGATATTCATTACGCCTCCGCCGGAGTGGCCGTACTCAGCGGGCAGCGCCGTGGTGAGAATCTTGATCTCCTCCATGTTGTGCTCGACGGTGGAGATGTTGCGCGCGGTGCCCACGGTGCCCTCTCCCGGCGTGATGGCCGAGACGCCGTCGGTGGTCATCTGAAACGCGCGGGATCTGCCCCCAGCCGCGTGGCCGGTCCCGGATTGCGAGGTGACGCCGGACACATACCAGAGCATGCTTTCCACTTTCATTTGCGGTGTCGGAAGCGTGACCAACTCCGCTCCTGAGACCAGGTGTCCGGTAGTAGAGGTCTCGGTTTCGAGAAGAGAAGCGCCGGCCGAAACCTTTACCGACTCTACGACGTTACCCACCTCCAGGCTCACATCGAGCCGCAACGTTTCGGTGGAGCGGATCGGAATGTCGTTTCGAACCATCTTCTTGAAGCCGGCGGCTTCAAACGTAATTTCGTAGGTGCCGACATTCAGGTAAGGGATGCGGTAAATCCCGTCCTGGGTGGTGACGCGGCCGTGGCAGGAACGGTCGCGCCGGTGGAATCGGTTACGGAACCGGTTAGCGTGCCTTGCCCGGTTTGGGCAAAGACCGCGTTACCCGAAAAAATCGATGTGGCCAAAAGTAGGGACGCGCCAAGGCGAACCCATGAGCGTTGTGGAAGCATCTTCTATCCTCCCCCCTGAACCTCGTTTCCTTACGAGGGTTGTGGTGGAGCCAGTATATTCCACTTTTTGGCGTTTGGGGAGCGCGATCGAAAACACGCGATCGAAAACTGAACGGGAACTCAGCGGCGATAACGCATGCCGTAGACCGATGCCTTACCGTCGTTTCCACCGCTGCCCAGCACCAATAAGATCAAGTTTCGCGATGCGTCAAACACCATCGCCCGGTTCTGCCCGGCGCGCTGCGGCTCGCTTACCGGGAGCTTCTTCCAGGTATTGTTCCCGGGCAGATATTGCCACATACCGGGGCCCTGGATCAGCATCGCGTCCGGATCGGGTAAGTACACCGCTTCGCGAGTGCACGCAGGCGGTTCTTCGCCCGTGATCACGCGTGGAAAACGGTTTTGCCAGCGGCGCGTCTTGAGATCGAAGGTCCAGAGCTCGTTGCGATTCGGCCCGGCGCCATGCAATATTACCTGACTGCGTTTGGTGTCGAACGCAAGGCTGGTCAGCTCGTAAAGGTTCTGCGGCGATGGTCCCGGCGCGCTGAGGCGGTCCCATTTTGAATCGCGAAGCAGATAGATTGCGTTGTCCTCAGGCAGAGCGGGATTCCAGGGTAACTGGTAGCCGGCGTCATTGAGGCGGCCCGGCCAGTTGACGTTCACCCCCATTACGCCGAGTGGCGTGGTCACGAGCGTATCGAGGCCAGCGGGGGCTGGTCCAAGGATCGTCCAACGGCGCTGCCGCAGGTTGTAGCTCCAGGTGGCGTATTTGACGTAGGACGAGGGCTGCGTCACCACTGCGTCGGGCGCCGTGGTCTTTTTCGAAGGATAGGAACGCAGCGGGGCGGGATCGTAACCGGAAGTGAGCCGGATCGGGCGCGCCATGATCATGCGGTCCCCAACCGGATCATAGGCGTAGATGCGACGGCCGTGGTCGGTGAATGGTTCACCATCGAAGGTGACTCCGGCGAGGCGCACACCGTGATTCCAGAGACGTTCCGGATAGGATGGACTGCCAGGTTCGGGAATCCACGTATTGGTTGCCACGTCGTAGGCGTCCACGTCGCTTCCTTCGTATCCGCAGTGGCCCCCGCCCCAATAGAGGATCTGTTGGCGTTTGCTGTCGAAAGTTGCGCTTCCCCAGGTTCGCGAGGGTGCGCCTTTGCTGGCATCACCCAGAAGAACCCACTCGTTGAAGGGGATGTCAGGCACTGCGGCGGACGGTACAGCTGCGTCGAAGGGCGCACGTTTCGGCACAGGTTGCTGCTGTGCGACCACCGCACCGCTCATCGGAGCCGGCCCTTCTTTCGCGATACGGTAAGCGAAGGTTGTCCGCACCGGAAACAGCATGTTGCAGGTTGAACGGTCAGCCTGCGCGCGTGTGGATGTGACCAGCAGGATGACGCGTGTGTGCGCTGCGAGATCGGCGCTGAGATGGAATCCGGTCGGAACGTTCCCCTGGAAGCGGCTCCAGCGATCCGCGGTGGCATCGTAGGCCCACATGTCGCTCAAGTCCTGACGCTGATAGCCCCCGCCCACGATTGTCTGGCCGCTCTCCGCATCGTAGACGGTGAAGTGACCGGCACGAGCTTCGGGGCCGCCGGGCGCGCGCGATTGCTGCCATTCGAGCTGCTTGAGGTCCAGAGTCCAGGTATCCGCCAGATAGTGTTTTTGAGCATCGCCCCCAAACAAAACCAGCGCCTGGCGACGGCTGTCGTATACCATGCGCGTTCCCATGCGCGGCGGCGGTTGCACCTTCATGGGCAATTGCCGCCAGTCCTTTTCACGGAAGCGGTAAGCCCAGGTGCCGGTGTGTCCACGGATGGATCCATCGCTCTGCCGTTCCGCCACGTGACCGCCGCCAAAGAGAATCAATTGATCGCCAATTGGATCGTAAGCGAGCGAGCCGCCCGCGACCGGAGGTGGGGAATGCGCCGGCTGCAGATCGGTCCAGCGCCGGGCGCGGGCATCGTAGGCGGCTGTCAGTCCGCCGGCGAAGTAGTAGAGCGAGTCGTTCTTCGGACGATACGCGACCTGCTCGAAGACAATGTTCAAATCAGGACGGGACACCGCTCCCTGGTCGTTACTCACGCCGCGCATCGTGGTGCGCTCGCTTCCGGTTGTGATGCCGGAATACGTTCGGGGCACATATGTCAGGGGGAGGCGCCGGTTCCACGCCTTCTCCATGCTTGGGGGAAGATGGTTGATCCAGCGCCGGCCGTCCAGGTCGAACGCCACCATGTCGTACTCCGGAGCGACCATCAGCGGTTGTTCCTGGGGTAAGTCGCGATCGGCGTTTTGAAACCCCCAGAGGAGGAATTTGCCCGAACCGGACGCGTAGCGGACGGCGCTGCCGGGCCGTGCGCCCGCTGCATCCTGCTGCAGTTTCACCCATCGATTCGGGGGCAGTTCGCCGGCCAGGGCGGCTGTGACGGCACACAGTGCGAAGAGGATCATTGCTGAATTTTAAACCGGCCGCCCAAAACGTCAAGTAACCAGACGGGCGAGACATGTCACGCTATACATTCTGGTTCAGCCGCCGGACTGCCTTCTGGTGGCGAAACTTATCAAACTCCCGGGTCAATGGATCGCGGAAATACCAGACCCCAGCCCATTGGCGCGCGTCGTCGAAGGGGACGCCCAGATATTCGACGCTCCAGGAGATTTGCCCTCGAAGCTGGTTTAAAACCGTGCCGGGAACCGGGGGTCTCGCCGTACTGTCATCCACCGGACGCCTCAGCCGGTCAACCGTGGCGACCCATTGGCTGTCTATGGGTTTTCTCAGGGCCTCATTCGCTCCCAGAAGCTTCGCAGTGCGTATCGTAGCATCGGAGGCGGACTTGCTGATGGCAATAATAGGAAGCCGGGCATTCACATCCCGAATGGCTGAAATTGTGTCGAGTCCCCTCGCTTGGGAAAGGTCGACTAAAGCTAATCGGAACTCCAAACGCTTGCCGAGCAGATCCATGGCTGCCGTTTCAGTGCCGGCTACGAGAACTACCTGACGGGTTGAAGCAAAGAAATGTTTCGCGTGAGAAAGGAAAATCGGATCGTCATCAACGATAAGTATCATAGAGTCAACTGCTGAGGCTCTGAAAGGCCCTCTGTGGGAAATGACTGACGGGGCACGGAAGAAGTTTCATCTTAAGAACAGATCTCGCGGGCCAGTAGTACTAGCGGACTCTTTCCACTTTCCGTACCAGGGTAAAGAGGGCGCTGATTCCAAGGGCAGGCATCACGCCGGCGGCCACAAATACCGGGAGGTAGCCAAACCTGTCCACTACCATCCCCGTGGCCAGCGTCACCAGCAGGTTGACCACTCCCTCGCACATCCCGGTAAGGCCAGTGAGCCGGGCGATCACCGGCGGCGAAAACAGGTCGGTAAGCAGCCCGATGTGATTGGCGGAAGTTGCCCCGAGCGCAAAGGTGGAGGCGCAGATAATGCCGATCGCCAACCCTTCCCTGGCCGCAAATGGTACCGCCGAGGAAGCCAGGCACAACACCCCGCAGATTGTGAAAGCGGTCTTGCGGGCATGGCCGACGCTTGCCCCCCGGCGCATGAGATACCCCGAAAACCAACCGCCGGCAAGGTTGCCGAGCCCCGCCAATAAAAACGGAATGCCGGCGAACATCCCAATTCCCTCCATCGAGAAGTGGCGTTCCCGTTTGAGGTACTCCGGCAGCCAGTACCAATAGAAATGCATGACCGGACCGGCGAACGCGCGAATCATTACCGCCCCCCAGACCTGCCGCAGGCGGAGGCATGGGGCGAGCGGGATGTGGACGGCGGGACCGGAAGCCGCCGCGGCGGACTCTTTGTAGCCGTGAAGCCATGGCAGAATCCAGACAAGACCCAGAACGCTTGGCAGCAGGAATCCAATCCGCCAGCCGAACGCATGCGAGATCTTCACCACCAGATAGGGCGCAAGAAAGGCCCCCATGACCGTTCCGCTGTTGAAGATTCCCCCAGCCAGCGCCCGCTCCTGCTGCGGAAACCGCTCCGAAATCACCTTTACTCCCGCCGAATAGTTGCCGCACTCGCCCACTCCCAGCAGGAAGCGAAAGGCGCAGAGATCGGCCACCGTGCGCGCCAACGAGTGAAGGGCATTGGCGCCGGACCACCAGACCATCAGAACCGGCAGCCCCACCCGCGGGCCGATACGGTCCAATAGCATTCCCGATGGAATTTGCCCCAGGGTGAGCCCCAGAAGAAAGCATGCCACGACATAGGAATATTGCGTATTGGTGAGCTGCAGCTCGTCGCGAATCACGGGCGCGAGGATAGCCAGCACCTGGCGGTCCAGGAGATTGATTGCGAGCGAGAAGAACAGCAGCGCCAGAATTCCCCAGCGGCCGGGATCATACTTTGGATCTGTTTTGTCTAGCATAGGACGATGAACCGTTACGCCGACCTGATGAGGATGCCATTGGAGCAATTGCGGCTGCGGGCGCGCACGCCGTTTCGGCTGTTCGACAGCACCGAGGCGCTGTTAGCCGATTTTGCACGTTCGGTTGCCGATGAAGTGATTGCGGCAAACCGAGCGGAGCGGCTCGCCCGCCTGATCCTGCCGGTGGGGCCGGTCCGCCAATACCCGCTGCTGGTTGACATTATCAACCGCGAACGGATCAGCTGGCGCCATGCCTGGGTGTTCCAGATGGATGAATTCCTGGATTGGCAGGGCAGGCCGATTGCAGTATCGCATCCCTTGAGCTTCACCGGATTTCTGCGCCGTGAATTCTTCGACAAGTTGGACCAGGACCTTGCTATGCCCGCCGATCATCATATCGTGCCGCATCCCTTTCGCATCGGCGAATTCAGTGAAACGCTTCATCAGGTGGGCGGAGCGGACTGTTGTTTCGGAGGAATCGGCTATCACGGGCACGTAGCATTTAATGAGCCGGTATTGTCCCGGTGGCACAGCGTCAGCGCGGACGAAATGAGAGACTCGGAAACTCGCGTCACGGTTTTGGGCGACGATTCGATTGTGGTACAGAGCATTCATTCGGCCGGGGGAAACTGCCATGCCATTCCGCCCATGGCGGTCACGTGCGGAATGCGGGATATTCTGGCGTCGCGGAAAATCCGCTTGTATTGCGCGGGCGGCGAGAGACACCGCGCCGTTTTTCGCATTGCCGTGGCGGGCGAGGCGACAGCCGATTATCCGGTAACCCTGCTGCAGGGGCACGCCGGCGTGGAAGTGTTGACAGATATCGCCACTGCGCGGCCCATATGTCCTGGTCTCAGATGAGCTGGACGCATACGCTTTCTTTCCAGCGTTCCTGGCTGCGACAATGCCCCCGAAACGTCCGGCACCGCCGGTGTGTCTAAGATACGGAGGTATTATGCATAAAGTACTCATCGGGTTGGCTGTTGGAGCCATCCTTTCCCTGCCGGTGTACGGCGACGATTTGAAGGACAAGCGAAAAGACGCACAAGAGGCGCAGTATAAGGCCGATAAGGCGCAAGCCAAGGCGGACAAAGTCCAGTCAAAAGCGAATAGCAAGATCGCGAAATACGACGCCAAGAGCTATCGCGAGTACGTGAAAGAGCGCAACAAATCTTTGAAGGAGTGGAGCAAATTAGACGCGCAGGAGCGTGAAGACTACTATGAGTGGCTAAAGAGTCGCAGACATTAGAACAGAATGCGAGGTCTTCTGGAACGCGTGCGCGGTGGAAGCGCACGCTTCCGATGCAGGCAGGAGGCGCCGCTCCGCGTATAATAGGATTCCTTGACAACCCGAATCCGCTATCGAGTGCTGGCCGCCTGCGTGGCCCTGGCTGCCATCACCTACATGGATCGCGTGTGCATCGCCATCACCGCAAAAGACATCACTCGCGAGTTGGGACTTTCCAATCTGCAGATGGGCTTCGTTTACAGTTCCTTTACGCTGGCGTATGGGGTCTTTGAAATTCCCACCGGCTGGTGGGGCGACCGGATTGGTACCCGCGCCGTGCTGGCGCGGATCGTCACCTGGTGGTCGTCCTTTACCATCCTCACGGCCACCGCTTTCAATTACCCGAGCCTGCTCGTGATCCGGTTTCTGTTCGGCATCGGCGAGGCGGGTGCCTGGCCAAACGCCGCCCGCACGCTTTCCCGCTGGTTCCCGGCCAGTGAACGGGGACGCGCCCAGGGCATTTTTTTTACCGGCGCGCATGGCGGAGCGGCCATCACTCCCATCCTGGTGACGGTGATGCTCGGGTACATGAACTGGCGGATGATCTTTGTGCTGTTCGGCTGCATTGGCTTCGTCTGGGCGGCCATCTGGTACTGGTGGTTCCGTAATGAGCCGCGTGAACACGCGAGCGTAAGCGCCGCCGAACTGCACCTGATCGAGAGCGGGCGGGGCGACACCGCCGGACACGATCTGCGGGGGGTACCCTGGCGCCGCATTCTCTCCGATAGAAATGTCGTGCTGCTCTGCATCATGTACTTTACGCAGAGCTACGGATTTTATTTCTTTATCACCTGGCTACCCACCTATCTGGCCCGGGAACGCGGATTTTCGGCGATGAACCTCGGCATCTTCACAAGCCTGCCGATGATTGCCTGTGTGGTTGCCGATGTCTCTGGCGGTATCACGACAGATGCCATGAGCCGCCGGTTTGGACTGCGCCGCGGGCGCGCTGTAGTGGGTGCCGCGTCCTGCGTGATTGCGGCGCTCTGTATGCTGGCCGGAACCGCGGCCGGGGATCCGAAAACCGCGGCCGTTCTATTAGCGTTGGCCAGTGGATGCGCGGCGTTCCTGCTGGGCGCGGCGTGGGGCACATGCGCGGATATTGCGGGTTCTCACGTCGGAGTGGTGAGCGCCTGCATGAACACCGCGGGCCAGGTGGGCGGCGTGCTGAGTCCGCTGATTATCGGGTTTGTGCTGGACCGCTGGAACAGTTGGTCCATGCCGCTTTATCTGACGGCGGGACTGTTTTTTTCGGGCGCGTTGTGCTGGTGCTTTATCGACCCGCGACGTCCGATCACACCGCGAAGGGAATCGGCTGAGGAGTTGCGGCCCAGAGCCGCCTGACGGCAGGGCCGGGAATATACCCGATCTTCTCGCCGCCGCTATTTGAACGTGCATGAACAAGCTATAGGGAGCGCGGTTGATGAGCGAGTCCCGCGTCCACCCAGGCGTTCCACCCGCCGCGCAGCGCACGGGCGTGGGTCCAGCCCGCCTGCCGTAGTTCGCGCGCCACACGGGCGCTTGTGGCTTCATTCGGTCAAGCACATAACACGGCGAGAACAGCATCTTTCGATAGCGGATACTGGCGGGCGGCCTGCACCGCCCGGTCGGGATGCAGCCGGATCGCGCCGGGAATTTCTTCCGTGCTTTCCCCGTAAGTGCGCTCGCTACGGGCATCTACAACGACCATCCGGGCAGCGGTGTTTTGCTGAAGCCGTTGAACCTCTTCGAGGGTGATGTATTCGGGGTCCGGGAGGATCTGGGGGAGTTCGCAAGGAACTCCGTCGATCGAACATATCGCGGGCGGCAACTCGCGCGGAAGGGCCGGCTCGGGGATGGGTCTTGCTTTGGCGGGAGCGGGCGCCTTGATGAGAAAAACGGGCGAGAGGCCATGCAGCATTACCGAGCACAGCACCACGAGACAACAGGTGGTGAGAAGATCTTCCGCCCCCGGCAATCCGGCGAATACGGGCAGCAGCACGAGGAGTAAGGAACTCAGGCCTCTTGGTCCGAACCAGGCGATCAGCAGACGATCGCGCCAAGGCAGCCGGGCGGGCAGCAGCGCGGGCAAAAAGGCCGCCATGCGCGCGAGAAACACCGCCGCCGTGAAAAGCAATGTTCCCCAGCCCGCCACGCTCAGGCCGGTCCAGATCATGGAGGTCCCGAACAGGACGAAGGTGAACATGAGCGCCATCTCGGCGGTCGTCTCGCCGTACTCGAGAAAGCAATCGCAGAGTTCCACGTCGATGGCCGATATCGTGAGTCCGGCGGCAAAGGCTGCCAGGAATCCGCTTCCGTGAACGGTCTCGGCGGCGGCAAAAGCCGCGAAGGCGACTCCCAGCGAGTAGATCGATTCATAGTCCCGGCGCACCCCGATGCGCTGGCGCACCATTTGCAGCATGCCCACCGCGGCCAGACCGATCACGGCTCCAGCGGCTGGACTAAGAATCAAAATGTTCATCGCAAGGCGTGCCCATTCCTGTCCGCCTAATGCATGTCCCTGGCCGAGGATGGTCATGCCCACGAGAACCATCGGGAGCAGCACGGCATCGTTCATGCCGCCTTCCAGCCGTAGTGCCTGGCGGACGCTCGCGCCTACTCCCGGCCGGCGAATCAAGCCCCGCAACAGGACCGGGTCGGTAGAGGCAAGCGCGGCACCCAAAATCAACGCTGCCGCCGGGTTCAGACCCAGCCACCACCAGGCGAGGGCGGCAATCAGGAAAGCCGAAACAAGCGTCCCCGGCCCGAGAACGAGTGCGGACAGCAGGCGATTCCTGCGAACCTCAGCCAGGTTAATAGATAGAGCATCGGTGAAAAGGACCAGCACCAAGCTGAGGCTCGCCACCACGCGGACGATGGGCGAATGCGCATTGGCATTCACCAGACCCAGTCCCGATGGGCCGATCAGTGCACCCAACGCGAGGAAAACGGCGACTTGCGGGAAGCCGCTCTTCTCGATCATTCCGGACAGCAGGGCGGAGACAATAATAACCGCCGCGATGAGCGCGAGTGTCGAGAGGAATAACTCAGGATTAAAAGGGGTCACCAAGCTTCCACGCCCAATGTTATCAGGGACGGCTGGTAAACGAATGAGAATTTGCCCGCCGGGAAGCTACGGTAGGGGTATGAGGTTCTTCAGCGAATTACTGCGTCTGCCCCTGCGCCTGATACCGCCGGAGACGGTGGTGCCGATACTGAGCGGTCCGTTGCGGGGATGGAAGTGGATAGCCGGCTCCAGCGTGGCGCGGTGTTGGCTCGGCACCTACGAACGGCAGAAACTCGCGAAGATGGCGGAGATTCTAAAGGCGGGCGACGTGGTGTATGATATCGGGGCGCAGGCCGGCTATCATGCCATGGTGGCGGCGCGCTGCGTGGGGCCAACGGGCTCTGTGTATGCGTTTGAGCCTTCGCCGCGCAACCAGGCGTATATCCGCCGGAACCTGGCCATCAACGGCGTTTCCAGGGTGGAGCTTGTGGAAGCGGCCGTGTGTGACGCCGAGGGCCGGGTGGCATTCGATGCGGGTGCGGGGTTCATGGCCGGACACGTGTCGCCTTCCGGCGGGATTTCGGTGCGATGCGTGAGCCTCGATAGCTGGCTCGATGGCGGAGGCGTACCGCCGAACCTGATCAAGATCGATGTGGAGGGCGCGGAATTAAGAGTTCTCCAAGGTGCGGCCCGTATGCTCTCGGCGCACCATCCCGCCATAATGTTGGACACTCACGACTTCCTGCGCGGGGAGTGCCTGGGTCTTCATGAGGCGTGCGTGCGTTTTTTGAGAGACGCTGGATATCATCGAATCGCAGCGTCCGTCCCTAAACGGTTTGCCGGGCAAGTGGTTGCACAGTAAAGCTGATCCCGGAAGAATGTTGCGAACAGTCACGAGATGATCTTTTTCCTTACCGCATACAGGACGATCTCCGCTGTGTTATGGAGGCTGAGTTTCTGCATCAGATTGGTGCGGTGCGTCTCAACCGTATAGAAACTCACGTTGAGCATGCCGGCGGCTTCCTTGTTCGATTTACCTTCCGCGAGCAACTGCAAAACTTCCTTTTCCCGCTCTGTAAGCAGGTCGTAGGAATCCTGAAGGCCCTTTTGCTGGAGATGCCGGGTGTAATCCTCGGCCATCATCTGCGCGATGGCGGGGCTGAAGAAGGATTTGCCTTGCGCGACGGCGTGGACAGCGCGCCCGATGTCCTCGTCGGCGGAGCCTTTCAGCAGGTAGCCTTTGGCGCCGGCGGTGAGCGCACGTACCAGGTAGCTGTCTTCGGCGTGCATGCTCAGGATGATTACGGCCGTTTCCGGGTTACGGCGGACAATCTGGGCGGCAGCTTCAATACCATTTAA
>DATLCW010000033.1:0-2410 GCA_035526195.1 Bryobacteraceae bacterium | reverse complement strand
GCTGCCGTCGAGTTGCGTGGAAATCCGTAGCAGCAGCCGCTCTTCGCCCGGTGGCAGCGTTCCCTGCCAAACGCCCAGGATGTCCTGCGCACACAGCGCGCCGGTTATTAACAGCAGCAGGTTCATCAGCCAAATCATTCGATGTTTCACATAACCTCCGGACGAAGCGAAAATGGGCGGCCAGTCACCAGGACGGTGCCATTCCAGGTTTCCTTCCCCAACCGACGGATTATTCCCATCAACTCACGATGAGGAAGGCGAAGTCGGCTAGGGAGACCGACTGCTACTTCAACGAGCTTCGCAGGGGTTGTCACAGCGTGAATCGGGCCGTCGAACTGCAGGGACAGGTCGGCGCTAGTGCGGAGGGAGCGTAAGCGTCCGGTGAGGCCGGTGAGGGCCGCATTGACAGTGGAGGCTGGAGTGGTCCCCAAAAGTGAGACAACCAGTTAAGACTCAAAATCCATCCAAAGGAGAATTGAGTCATGGGAATTTCCCGCAGGTTGTTCACGAAGGAGTTCAAGCTGGCCGCAGTGCGGCGGCTGGAACAAGGGGTCTCGATAGCCGAGGTATCAAGGGCGCTGGAGGTCAATCCGAATGTGCTGCACCGGTGGCGGCGTGAGTTTCGTCAGGGGACGGGTAATGCCTTTCCCGGCAACGGGAAGCAACGATGGAGCGAAGGCCGGATTGCCGAGCTGGAACGTAAAATAGGTCAACAGGCGCTGGAGATCGATTTTTTGAAGGGGTGCTTGCAGCGCATCGAGGAACAGCGGATGCTGCAGGCTTTGACTGGAAATCCGCTGTCTACGGGAAAGTCGAGGAAGAAGTGAAAGCCGGCCGGGGTCTGACTGTAGCGCGGATGTTGGAGCTGGCGCGGGTTTCCCGGTCCGGCTTCTACCGCTTCGACGCCGGGGCCGCGCCGGGGCCCGATTACGAAATGGATCTGCGGGACGTCATCCAGAGGGTTGCCTTGGAGATGCCCAGCTACGGCCGCCGGCGGATCACCGCCGAACTGCGGCGCCGGGGTTGGACGGTGAATCCCAAGAAGGTGCACCGCCTGATGCGCCAGGACAATTTACTTTGCGTGCGCCGCCGGAAGTTTGTCGTGACCACGGACTCCAAGCACGGGCGCAAGATCTACCCGAACCTCGCCGGCGAAATGGTCCTAACCGCCATGGATCAACTCTGGATTGCCGATATTACCTATATCCGGTTGCGCGATGAGTTCGTGTTTCTGGCCGTGATTCTCGATGCCTACTCGCGCCGCGTCATTGGCTGGGAACTGGATCGCACGCTGGAGGATTCGCTCACGCTGGCGGCGCTCCGGATGGCGCTCTCTCGCCGGACGGTTCAGCCAGGACTGGTCCATCATTCCGATCGCGGATCGCAGTACGCCAGCGGCGATTATACGGACCTGCTAAAAGACAACGGCATTGACATCAGCATGTCCCGGAAAGCCAATCCATGGGACAACGCTGCCTGTGAGTCGTTCATGAAAACGCTGAAGTACGAGGAGGTCCATCGTAACGAATACCGAGACCTGGCGGAAGCCCGATCTTGCATCGCGGCGTTTCTCGAAAAGGTCTACAACCAGAAACGTCTTCACTCCGCCCTCGGCTACCTGCCCCCGGCGGAATTCGAGGCCCGGCACAAAAAGGACGCCGCTTCGCGGCAGCTTCTTTGATGAGTTTTCCAAGGGGCATCGGGAAATCTATCCATCCGATGGAGGCGCCGGCCTTCCGGCCGACGCCCCCACTCATCGTCTGGATGAGTTTCCAGTTGGTTATTCCTTGGCGGGTTGCTCTCCAGCATTGCCAGCCTCCGCTTCACCAACCGGTCACCAGTTTGCGCTAAAGTCGTCTTGCCGGTCGACTATTTTTCATCGAACGGCGTACTGTGTCTTAACTGTTTGTCTCAGCTCAGGGGGCCACCGCAGTACAGCCCATTGGGCTGAAGTGTGAATGTCAGACTGAAGCTCCCCTGTGCCTTGCCGAAGGCACCATCGTGCGCAAACAATATGGTTGGGATCTGAACGCCGGTAGGCGCCGGCCCACTGACGGCCGCGCAATTGCCGCACACTTGTAAGAACCACTTCAGATGGCGCACCCCCAGAGGATTTGATGCGGCGCCTTGCAAGAACTGAATCCACGTCCTCACTGTGCTTGGGCGCCAGTTGGGATCACCTTGCCGGGCATAAGCGGCATCGCCCAGTTGCGTCAAGTTTTCCGCCAATCCGGCCAGGCTCTGTTTATCGCGGAGCGCGCTCTGCCAATATGAGGTGAAAATCTCGCGGGCTTCGCGCCGTTCAGCGACAGTGGTTTTGCGACCGCTCGCCCATTCGACATAGTCGAAATAAGAGTTCAGAAGGCTATCGGTTAAAGGTGGCTTGCCGTCCACGAGGACGATTGACGTT
>DATLCW010000385.1:0-21126 GCA_035526195.1 Bryobacteraceae bacterium | reverse complement strand
GTATAAAGTCATGAAAGCCTTGCGCAAGGTCAATTTCGAAGGCATCGTGATTCCAGACCATGTGCCGGGCGGCGGTCCCATGTATACGCAGGTGAACTATGCGTATGCGCTCGGCTACATGAAAGCGTTGCGCGATCGCGTAAACTCTGAGGCCTGAAAGCCGCTATCCACACGGTCCAGCCGCAATCTTATACGATGTATGGAGTCTGTGAAGACCGCAATTATTCTATTCGCCCACGGCTCCAGTGTCGAATCCGCCAATGAAGCTGTTCGTCATGTAACCGCCGAAGTCGGCCGCGCCGGCGGATTCCCGTGGATGGATACCGCTTTCCTCGAAGCCGCTCATCCCACCCTCGCGGAATCCATCGCCCGTATGGCCGGACAGGGAGCCGAACGGGTGATCGTGGTCCCCTATTTCCTAACCCTTGGAATCCATCTCCAACGCGACCTTCCGCGCATTGTCGGTGAGCTGAGCGAACGCCACAAAGGGCTGTCCATCGAGGTCGCCCCCCCTTTGGATGGCCATCCCGCGCTGCAACAGATTGTGCTGGAACGCGCCCAAAAGGCCCTTGAATGCTAGCTCACCAAATTCCTCACCGCGCCATCCTGACCCGCTACATCGAAATCGCTCCCGACGTCCGGCATTTCTGGTTCGAAGTGCCGGACCTGCCCGGGTTCGATTTTATCCCCGGGCAGTTCGTCTCCCTGTCCGAACAGGTGAATGGCAAGAAGGTCACCCGCGCTTATTCGATCGCATCGGTCCCCCGCGGCAATACCTTCGAGCTCTGTCTCAACGAGGTAGTGGACGGCATCTTCTCTCCATTCCTGTTCCGTCTGCACCCGGGGGACGACATCGAGATGAAGGGTCCGCACGGCATGTTCATCCTCAAGCAGCCGCCGGCGAATACGATGATGGTCGCTACTGGCACCGGCATCGCCCCGTTCCTTCCTATGTTGCAGGACCGTCTCCTCAAAGACAGCATCAACGAATATATCCTCGTTTTTGGCGTCCGTTACGACCATAGCGTGCTCTATAAGGCCGAATTCGAAGAACTGGCCCGTCAACATCGCAACTTTAAGTTCATCTGCACCGTCACCCGCCCCGGCCCGGATTGGACGGGCAACGCCGGCCGCGTCCAGCAGTACGTTTTCCAGGAGTTAGCGGACCGCCGCGATTTCGATGTATACATCTGCGGCCTCAAGGAAATGGTGAACGACGTCCGCGATCGGCTGAAGGAATTGGGATTCGACAAAAAGCAGATTATCTTTGAACGCTATGATTGAGAGCTTTTCCCCCGGCGCGTACAATTGTAGAGTGCGACGTCCGCTTATCCTGTCTGCCGGCATCCTGCTCGTCTTCTTCCTGACCGTCGGGATTATGTGGCAGCTCATGCCCCATCCGCGGAAAGAAATCGACTACCTGGTAATGGGTGGCACGGCAACTATGGTTTCCATGGCGGTGCTGTTCCTTGTATTGATTAACACCTCTCATAAGAGCAGCGAAATATTTTATAAGCGCCGGAAGTAATAGAATGGGGTTTCACCCATGTTTCGAGCCGCTCTTCTCGTATGCGTCGCGGCGTGTACGTACGCCCAGACTCCCCAGCGCGATCTGCGCTACGACCCCGGCACGCCGAAAGTAGCGCTCCTCGTGGGGAACGAGGCTTATCCGAAGTGGCCGCTGCGCAATCCCGTGAACGACGCCCGGGTCATGGACCAGGCGCTTCGCGAGACGGGCTTTCAGACCGAAGTGATATTGAATGCGACCCTGCGCGATCTCGAGCGGGCGATTGACCGGTTTGTGGGCAAGCTTCATGCCGGGGATGTGGCGCTCTTTTATTACGCCGGCCACGGCATCCAGATCAACGGCGAAAATTACCTGATTCCAGTCGATTTTGACGCCAAGGATGAAGCCGACGCCAAATACGTCTCCTATTCCGCCTCCCGTCTGCAGGATAGGATCGAGACCGCCGGTGCTCGCCTGAGTCTGCTCGTCTTCGACGCCTGCCGCAACAACCCATTCAAGGCTTCGCGCGCCGCCGGGGGCGGGCTGGCAGCCATGAATACCGGCAAAGGCACGCTGATCGCGCTAGCCACATCTCCCGGCAAGACCGCCGATGACAATCCCGGTGGGAACAACGGCCTTTTCACCTCGCATCTGGTTACCGCTCTCCGCGAGCCTGGCCTGAGTCTCGATCAGGTCTTCAACCGCGTGCGCGAGCGCGTCTATTCGGATTCCAACCAGCGCCAGCTTCCCTGGACCGTGTCTAGCGTCATCGGCGAGTTCTATTTCAAGCCAGGCGCGCAGCAACCCGCCGCGGTTTTGCCTGCTCAGCCCTCTCCACCTCCAGTCGAGAATTCGATATTGCGGGCGGTGCGGCAGTCCGTCGCTCCCGACGTGTCGCACCTGGTAACCGAGGCTTCAAACGCCTACACGCGCGGCGATTATCAGGGCGCCATCGTCAAGTCGCAGGAGGCGCTGCGCGCCGACGGCCAAAATAAGGATGCTCTGTGGTCCCTCACCGCCAGCTATTTCCGCACCCAGCAATATGACCTGTTCGAAGCTACGGCCGTCCAGGCCATTAAAGCGGGAGCGGAGATTCCTTTTCTGTTGGGCCATCATCATACGTTGAGTGGCATCCATGCGTCGACCCTGAAGATCAGCGCCTCCGCGGTCGCGTTCGATCCGATGGGATTCACCGGATGCAATCAGAAAGCCTTTACCGTCCCCTTCAACACCGTGGTGTCCGCCAAAAGGACCACCAACATGAATGCGGAAGTCTTCCTGAACCTGCGGATTCAGGGACCGCAAAAAGTGGTCACGTTTAACTTCGCGGACTCCGAATCCACCGTGGACAGCACCAAAGGCTTTCCGATTGTGCGGTCTCCGGCCCGGGCAAACCGCGCCATGAGTGCGATTGCAAACGTCGTGACTAAAGCGCAAGCGCCATGATGTGGAACCCGCCGGTGTCGGCCACCTCCGCCGGATCGGTGTTGCGCCGCAGGGGCGCGATCGCGCCACTCCATCCAGCACCTTATCCACAGCACCGCCGGAGCTGTCACCGTCGAAGTTGGTGCAGTACATCAAAGGGCGGTCGTCGCGACTATTGCAAGAGGAGTTTCCCGGCCTAAGGAAGCAGTTCTGGGGACAACTGCGCGCCGGTGGGCGCGGTAGACGAAAAGACGCTGCAGGAATATATCGAAAACCCGAAGTGGAACGATGATCCTGAAGGACTCAAAATCACCGCGTCCACCAAGCCTTGAGATGGCTCTTAGCCGGAGATACTTCAGGCGGCCTTCAGCCGCAACCCGACTTTCAGTCGTAAAAGGACCTAGCGGCTTTTGTTAGCAGAGTACGAGTTTGGCTAACGACGCGGACGAATGTGCGGATGTGCGCGTGTCTGGGTACCGGCCCCAAACGGTGACCCTCAAAAGATTTCCTACGGATGTGATGCAAATAAAACTCCGGGATTGGTGTCCCAAAGATCATGGAGTTGATCATGTTGCTGTGCTTCCCGGGCAGATGTTCCAAGTATGGGTATCACCGGATGAAAACATCTTTACCGAGGGTCAGGTGAAAGGGTTGCAAGGCAAAATAGGAACACTAGTTTTGACCGTCAACGGTAAGGCGCTGAATATAGCGCTCTGACCTTTGCCACAGCGCCGGAACCCGGCTTCAAGCTGTGGCGGCCTTCGAAAACCGCTCCGACACGGGCACGTAATCTCGATGATGTCCTGTTCCTTGCCCTTCTCATCTTTCAGGATCATCGGCGCTCCGGTCAAGCTGCGCGGACCCAGATAAAGAGAGCAATTCTCTACGCTGGAAACCCCGCGGTCTTCGAGCTTTGCAAAGGCCTTCTGCAGGCGCATTGGTCAATTCCTCGAATGACAGCTTGCCGTTGCTCGTGATCTTCACCTGCAGGTTTTTTCGCGAAGGGCGTTTTGCCCTTCAGCTGTTTCCGGTTGAGGTATTTAGGGCGCTTGTCTGTCATGGGCGAAAGTCTGAGACGGCGCTCCGGTTGCCGGAACGCCCGCGTGGCGAGGTTTCCACCGGCGCGAATTACGGCCGCTCTTCTCTCTGTCCCGCAGGACTGCGGCCATGACACGCGGGCTGCGGTGACCGTGCATAATGGCAATCACCCATAATCCCGGACGCGAGCAAACCGCAAGGGACGTGATGTGAGGTCCGGGCGCCGATGCCCACGGTCCGGGAACGTTGTTAGGTTCCTGAAGTTTTGCAGGATATCCCCGATCACGCGCTCCGCGGCGTCGATGCTGTCCGCGGCAATGTACTCCCAAATCTCATCAAGGTCGGCTTTTGCTTCCGGATGAAGCTTGTACATGGTCATGCACTAGGCTTCGGGGTCCGGGCAGCGGCGCTTTTCTCACGAAAGTAAGCTTCTACGTCTTCACCGGGAATGGGTTTCCTTTTGCCGCTTCTGATGTCGTCGTAGCGAGAGTCCAGCATTTCGCGCGTATCGGCCAGTTCGTCAACGAAACCGGCTACGGCGTCTTGCACAAGCTCGTCCGCCGGGCGTCCGCTGCGGGCGGCCAGTTCGTTAAGCTTCCTTTCGACCTCGGGCGTGAAATGCACTTCCATACTTGTCACTCTAGATCCGGGCAGTGTCTCTGTCAAACTTCGGGTGTCCTGCATTTCCCTGTCTCCTGTCCAAATGGTCTACCGGTGCTCAGCTTCTGTTGCTGCCGCAACGGACCCTAAAAAGCAACGATCTGTGCGCTGCTTTTTTCTGAACCGCGCGAGGGTGGAACCCCGTAGCCTTCCAGATCGCGTGTCCGAGCCCGCGTTGCCGGTAGCGCCGATCGACGGCGGCGGCGGGGTTGCGGCCGTCTCAATGCGTACCACCAAAGGCTTTCCGATTGTGCGGTCTCCGGCCCGGGCAAACCGCGCCATGAGTGCGATTGCCAACGTGGTGACTAAAGCGCAAGCGCCATGATGTGGAATCCGGCGTCGACATAAATTACGTTTCCCGTCACGCCCCGGCCGAGATCACTTGCCAGGAATACCGCCGTATCGGCAACTTCCGCCGGGTCGGTGTTGCGCCGCAGCGGCGCGATCGCCGCCACTCCATCCAGCACCTTCGAGAAATCCTTGATGCCGCGTGCCGATGCCGTCTTGATCGGTCCCGCCGAGATCGCATTGACGCGAATGTTGCGCCCGCCGAGATCGCTCGCCAGATAACGCACGCTGGCCTCGAGCGCCGCCTTGGCCACCCCCATCACATTGTAGTTCTGGACCACCCGCACCGCGCCCAGATAGCTCAAGGTGAGGATCGCGCCGCCGTTGGTCATGAGCGGCGCCAGCGCTGCCGATAAAGCCACGAGAGAATACGCGCTGATGTCCTGCGCCAGCGCGAAGCCGGCGCGCGAGGTTTCGGCAAACGGCCGTGACAAGTCTTCGCGATTGGCAAACGCAATGCTATGCACCACCGTGTCGAGCGTGATCTGCTCCGCCTTCAACTGCTCCACCAGCGCGGCAATTTGCTCGTCCTTGCTCACATCGCAGGCAATAATTTTCGCCGCCCCCAGTTCCGCCCCCAACTCCTCCACCGTCTTCTTCAGCCGCTCTCCCTGATAGGTGAGCAGCACCTTCGCGCCCTCGCGCACGTAAGCCTGGGCGATGGCGTAAGCGATACTCCACTTGTTGGCGGCGCCGAGGATGAGGGCGGTTTTTCCTGCGAGTAACGATGACATGTAAGGGTTATTTTACGTCATGCCCCAACGGCGCTTCAAAAATTTAAGACCATCGAAGGCAATGGATTCCGGCGTGGGCGCGAGATCGCGCCAGATTGCCGCCGCTCCGGAAATTTCCGGAATGTTGAAGCCAAAGCTTTCAATGGTCAGCCACCCGTCGTAACCCATGCCCCGCAGCGCGTCGAACACTGCCGGCCATTCCACGTGTCCGCTGCCCGGAATTCCCCGATCGTTCTCGCAGGTGTGCACATGCTTCAGGTGCCTCCCGGCCACCCGATAAGCGTCCGCAACATCTTTCTCCTCGATATTGGAATGAAAGGTGTCGATAAGCAGCCCCACGCGAGAGTGATTCACCGCATCACAAAGCGCGGCTCCATCGGCGGCCGTATTCAGAAAAAAGGTCTCGAAGCGATTCAGCGGCTCAATGGCCAAGGTGACTCCGTGCTCGTCCAGCACGCCCGTCAGTTCGCCGTAGGAATCGATGGCGCGCGCCCACTCGTCCGCAGTCCGGCGGCGGCCCGGTAGCCATCCCACCGGCGAATAAACAGGACCGGCCATCATGCTGCTGCCGATTTCCGCATTGACGGCGATTTGCTTTTTCACATGCTCCAGCGCCTTCCTCCGGTTCGCGGCATCCTCGTCAAAAAGGCTGTTTGAGGGCAGGATGCAGCACGTAGTCGCTTCCAGCCCGTTTCCCTCGAGCGCCTTTCTCACCGCCGCCGCCGGATAGCCGTCGGGGTTGAATAAAGGCAGTTCTACGCCGTCAAACCCTTGCTCTTTGATTCGTGGCAGAAGGGAAAAATGGTCTTCCGTAAAGTGGGCGGTCCAGATAAGAAGGTTCACTCCGAATTTCATAACTACGACAGCATACTACCAATCTGGGGAATAATTGGCTTGAGGGTAACGAATGGATCAAAAGCTGAAGGGACAACGTGCGCTGGTAACCGGAGCTTCCAGCGGCATTGGAACGGCAATCGCGAATGAATTGGGACGCGCGGGCGCGGACGTGATTGTCAATTACCGCGGCGATGCGGGTGCCGCCAAAGAGGTGGCGGCCGCCATTGAGAATTTCGGCGTGCGGGCCATGGTTCATCAGGCCGATGTGTCGAACGAAGATCAGGTGGTGGCGATGTTCGAACGCGCCGCGCAGGAATTTGGCGGAATCGACATCGTGGTCAATAACGCCGGGCTGCAAAAGGATGCGGCCTTCGATCAGATGACGCTCGAGCAGTGGAATACCGTGGTTGGCGTCAACCTCACCGGGCAATTCCTCTGCGCCCGCGAAGCGGTGCGGGCTTTCAAGAAGCAAGGCATGCGGCCCGAGGTTTCCAAGGCGCTCGGGAAAATCATCTGTATCAGCTCCGTGCACGAAGTAATTCCGTGGGCTCGGCATGTGAATTACGCAGCTTCCAAAGGCGGCGTCATGCTGATGATGAAATCCATCGCGCAGGAGTTCGCGGCCGAGCGCATTCGCGTCAACAGCATCTGCCCCGGAGCCATTCGTACGCCGATCAATCGCGAAGCATGGGAGACGCGGCAGGCCTACGACGCGCTCATGAAGCTGGTACCCTACAAACGCATCGGAGAGCCCGCAGATGTGGGCAAGACTGCTGTATGGCTCGCTTCCGATGATGCGGATTACATCACCGGAGCGAGCATTTTCGTCGACGGCGGGATGCTGCTGTATCCCGGCTTTGAGGCTGGCGGCTGATCGCCGGAGAGGCCCATCATCGGTTGTATTTCGGAGCTGGACCTCGTAACGCATCCCAGATGGCGTCGCAACCGCGCAGCGCGTTTTCCGAAAGCGGCCCCTCTTCCAGCGCTTTCAGATTCTCGTCAAGCTGCTCCACACTGGTGGCGCCGAGAATCATGCAGTCCGCCACCGTATGGTGATAAATCCAGTTCAGAGCCAGGCTCACCAGCGTGCGCCGCTCCTCGCGGGCAATCTCCTGCAAGGCGTCGACAGCGTCAAACATGTTGTCATGCCAGTAGCGGTCCTGGTACATCTTGTTCTTGTCAAAGCGCGTCCCCGGAGTAACCGCCTGACGCCGGTGCTTGCCCGTCAGAAGCCCCCCCGCCAGCGGGTTATACACGACCGTGGAGATGCCGTAATACTGAGTCATCGCCAGATATTCCTGCTCAATGCCCCGGGCGAGCAAATTGTACATTGGCTGCGTGACGGCGGCGGGTCGATAGCCATAGTTGGCGGCCAGGGAAAGCATCTGAACCACTTGCCAACTCGCGTAATTCGAGCTCGCCGGAAAGCGCACCTTGCCCGCTTGCACCAGGCTGTCCATGGCTGCAAGGCTTTCCTCGATCGGCACATTCCAGTCGGGAGCATGCAGGTAGTAGAGGTCCAGGTAATCGGTGCGCAGCCGGCGCAGCGTGTCTTCAATCGCCCGTTCAATCGCCTTCCGGGATAATCCCTGCTCATCGGCGGCATCGCCCATTTTGTTAAAAACTTTGGAGGCGAGGACGACGCGATCCCGGCGGCCTTTGAGCGCGCGTCCGAGAATCTCTTCGGTGACGCCTTTGTTGTAGGCGTTCGCGGTATCCACGAAATTGATGCCTGCGTCCAGGGCACGGTCCAGAATTTGGCCGCTGGTGGTCTCATCGGCCTGTCCGCCGAACGTCATGGTTCCAAGCACGACGCGCGAGACATTCAGTCCGGTCCGCTTCAGGGTGGTGGTTTGCATAAAAGCCTTTCGAGGATAGGAGGAATTTCAAATACAGCGCGGTTTTCGATCCTGGCCGCGTTCTCACGGAAGCGCTCCAGCGTGCCTTCCGCCAGCAGCGTATCGACGGCGCCGGCGATCTGGCGGAAGTTGGCGAGTACAAGTCCTACGCGGTTTTCTTCCACCCACTGGGCATTGTACCGTTCCTGAGGGAGTGTCCAGGCATTGCTTTCCACAATCACCGGCAGATGAAGCGATAACGCCTCGCTGATGCTGCCAGGTCCAGGCTTGCCGATAAAGAAGTCCGCGAGCCGCATGTAGTAAGGAATTTCGCTGGTGAATCCTTCCACGTGCACAGGCATCGGCCACTTGCGGTTCTTCAGTCGCTGCCGCAGCTTCTCGTTTTTGCCGCAGATCGCAATGAACTGGGCGGGCGAGTGCTGCAGGCGTTCCAGGATCGGCTCGATGACGGGGCTGCCCTGTCCGCCAAAGAGAATCAAGCCGGTGGCACGCCGCGGATCCAGGCCGAGGCGGGTGCGCTCCGCCGCGCGGTCGATCTCCACCGGCTGGTAAAAGCGCGGGTGAAGAATCATGCCCGAGACGCGGAAAATATTCTCGTTGTTATACCCGAGCGCGGCCGCCTGGCGGCACGCTTTGTCCGTACCGCAGATGTAGCTTTGATCCTGGCCCGGCTCCATCCAAAAGTGCGGCGGATAGTCGGCCAGGTCGGTGAGAATCGTGACCAGCGGCGTATGGGGGTGGATTGCTTTCAAACTCTGATAGAGCGAGCGGCCGAAGTTTGGAATCAGCGACACCACCAGGTCCGGCTTCGATTTCGCCCAGAATTCCTTCAAGCCGCGGACTTGCGCCGGATGATGCATCCGGATCAGCCAGTGCATCACCACGGTCATTTGCGGGGAGCCGAGCGTCCAGCCCTTTTTCAGGATCAAGTTATAGATGTCCTGCATGCGGACGCCGGTGAGTTTGCGAAATAGATCGAGATCGTCCAGCACTTCCTGAAAATTGACGAGGCGGATGGTCCACGGCCGGCCTTGCTGCTCAATCACGGCTTTTAGGGCGGTCGCGGCGGCGCGGTGGCCCCCACCCGCATCGAAAAAAATGAAATCGATAAGCTGCTCGCCTTCCGCCATTTAAGAGTCACTCTAGCAGACAGATGGGGCGAAACATATCCTGTCATGAATGTTTTGCGGCCCTGTCACGCCGGTGTAACCCGTTAGGCGCATAAGTGAGGCAGGTATAATGAAGGAGAACGAATGGCGTTCCTGAGTTTTATTACCTCGAGAGATCATTCGCTCATGAGGCGGGTCCATAATTGGCCGGCCCCCAAGTGGGTGCGCCTTTGGATGCTTTGCGCCTCCCGCGCCGGCGACGGCTGGCTGTGGCTTTCCCTGATCGCCATTGTCTATTTGGCTGGCGGATACCGGGCTGCGGTTACAGCTCTTCTGTCGGCCACTTTTTCCATCCTCCTCTTTCTCGTGCTGAAGCGCACCGCGTCCAGAAAACGTCCCTGCGAATTTGAACCTCACTGTTGGGCGAATCTGCTGCCACCGGATCAGTTTTCTTTTCCCTCCGGCCATACGATGTCGGCTTTTGCGGTCGCAGTCAGTCTCGGCATGTACTATCCGTGGTCGATGGCCGGGTTGTTATTCGCAGCCGGTAGTATTGGCGCTTCGCGCATTGTGTTGGGAATGCACTTTTTGAGCGACGTGGTGGTGGGCGGGGTGATGGGCTCGGCGCTGGCGTACGCCGTGGTCGGAATGGTCCGGTAGCGTCCGCTCGCGACGGGTGTTGCAATGGGTCGCCAAATGTGTAATTATTCATTCTAGTGAATAAACATTCACTGGGGACGGCTGGGCTGCCGTCCCTGTTTTCCGTTAGGAGGATAGGATGGCGATCCCGTTGATGAACCCGTCCCTTTGGAAAATGGCCGCGCAGGACCTGCGCTCGGACAATGATCTGACGACGGAGGATCTTCATCGCCTGCTCGACCTTGCTCAACAGGTGAAGCGGACCCCAAAGCGCTTCGCCAACTCTTTAAAAAGCCGCTATCTGACCCTTCTATTCGAAAAGCCCTCCCTGCGCACGCGGATGACGTTTGAACTCGCGATCAAGCAGCTTGGGGCCGACTGTGTCGTTTCCACCGGGCCCATCGGGGAACGGGAGCCGCTGAAGGACGTGGCGCGCAATCTGGATCGCTGGACCAACGGGATTGTGGCACGGGTGTTCTCTCAACAGACTATCGACGAACTCGCTTCCTGGTCCAATGTGCCGGTGATCAACGCTCTCAGCGACCAGTATCATCCCTGCCAGGCGCTGGCCGACTTCCAGACGATTAAGGAGAAGTTCGGACGCTTCCGTGGGGTGAAGCTTGCCTTTGTGGGGGATGGCAACAACGTGGCCCACTCGCTGATGCTGAATGCGGCGCGGCTCGGAGTCGATTTCACCATCGCGGCCCCGCGAGGGTACGCCGCGGCGGCGAACATCGTGGAGCAGGCTCGCGAGTACGCCGGCGCCACGGGATCGAAAATCGAGGAGACGCAGGATCCCTTCGAGGCCGTAAGCGGCGCGCATGCCGTCTACACCGATGTGTGGGCCAGCATGGGGCAGGAGCACGAGGCCGCGGAACGGCAATCCGTGTTCTCCGCCTACCAGGTGAATGAAGCGCTGATGGGCGGGGCCCGGCAGGATGCGGTATTTATGCATTGCCTTCCCGCGAAGCGCGGCCAGGAAACCACCGATGGCGTCATGGAATCGGCGAACTCCGTCATCTTTGACCAGGCAGAGAACCGTCTGCACGCGCAGAAAGCGCTGCTGCTGATGCTGCTGCAATAATATAGGAACTCATGAACAAACCGAAGAAAGTGGCACTCGCCTATTCAGGCGGACTCGATACGTCTATTATCATTCCGTGGCTGAAAGAGAACTACGGCTGCGAAGTGGTGGCCGTTTGCGGCGACATCGGGCAGGGCGGCGAGGAGCTGAAAGGTCTCGCCAAGAAAGCGAAAAAGACCGGCGCCTCGGAAGTGTACATCGAAGACATGCGCGAGGAGTTCGTCACCGAATACCTTTGGCGCCTCGTGCGCGCGGGCGGCGTGTATGAGCACAAGTACCTGCTGGGTACGTCCATCGCACGGCCGCTGCTGGCGAAGAAACAGGTGGAGGTGGCGCTGCAGACCGGCTGTGATGGGTTGGCTCACGGCTGCACGGGCAAGGGCAATGATCAGGTACGGTTTGAGCTGACGTATAAGGCATTCGCGCCGCATCTGCCGGTGATCGCGCCCTGGCGGGAATGGGACATCAAGTCTCGTGAGGATGCGATCGAGTACGCCGCCGAGCGCCATGTTCCGATCTCTCAGAGCACCACCAAAATCTACAGCCGCGACCGCAACATCTGGCACATTTCGCACGAGGGTGCGGAACTGGAAGATCCCGCCAATGCTCCGAGCGATGGCGTCTGGATGCTCACCAAGAGCCCCCAGAAGGCTCCCGACAAGCCCCAGAAGGTAACCATCGGTTTTGAAAAGGGAACGCCGGTTTCGGTCAATGGTAAGCGCTATGACTCGGGGGTGAAACTGCTCGAGACACTGAATAAGATTGGGGCCGAGCATGGCGTGGGGCGCATCGACCTGGTGGAGAACCGCTTTGTCGGCATGAAGTCGCGCGGCTGTTATGAAACGCCGGGCGGCACGCTGATCATGGCCGCCCATCGGGAGTTGGAAGCGCTGACGCTCGATAAGAATCTGCTGCACTACAAACAGAAGCTGGCGCTCGACTATGCGGAACTGGTTTATAACGGGCTGTGGTTCACGCCGCTGCGGGAAGCGCTCGATTCCTTCTTTGACGTCTGCAATGAGCCGAACACCGGCGAAATCACATTGCGCCTCTATAAGGGACACGCCGATCCGGTGAGCCGGAAGTCGCCGAATTCTCTTTACTCCCTGAACATCGCGAGCTTCACCATGGGAGCCGAGTACGACCAGAAGGACGCGCTGGGCTTCATCAACCTCATCGGGCTTCCGATCAAAGTCCGGGCTTCGCTGGGCAAGAAGTAATGAAGCTCTGGGGCGGCCGCTTTGACGAAGGACCGTCAGAAGTATTTGTCCGCTTCGGGCGGTCGCTGCAGTTCGACAAAGCGCTGGTAGATGTCGATCTGCGAGGTTCGGCCGCCCATGCCAGAGGTCTGCGGAAGATCGGCATTTTGAGCAGCAAGGAATGCGCGGCGCTGGTGAAGGCTCTGGAGGCGATGAGAAAAGAGGCCGCGCAGCCCGGCTTCTTCGACGAGGCGACGGAGGAGGATGTCCACACCGTCGTCATCCGAAAGCTGAAGGAAAGGCTGGGGGCGGCGCTGGCCGACAAGATTCATACCGGCCGCAGCCGCAACGACCAGGTATCGCTCGATGTGCGGTTGTGGCTGCGGGAGCGGATCGACGAGACGCGCGGTATGCTCACCGAATTGATGGGCGCCATGCTGGAACTGGCCGGCCGTTATCCCGATGCCATCATCCCCGGCTATACGCACACCCGCCGCGCGCAGCCGGTCTTGTGGCCGCATTACATCCTGGCGTACTTCGAGATGTTTTCCCGGGATTGGGAGCGGTTGGGCGATGCCCGCCGCCGCGTGAACGTGATGCCGCTCGGGTCGGGGGCGCTGGCGGGCAGCGGCTTTCCGGTGGATCGCGAGATGATCGCCCGCGAGTTGGGGTTCGATTCGATCACCCGCAACAGCATGGACGTCAGCGGCGACCGTGATTTTCTGCTCGACTTCGAGCATGCGGCGAACCTGATTCTGCTGCACCTCAGCCGGCTGGCGGAGGATTGGATTCTGTACACGGGAGAAGAATACGGCTGGATGGATTTGGGCGACGGCGTCACCAGCGGAAGCAGCATGATGCCGCAGAAGCGCAATCCCGATTCGCTCGAGCTGATCCGCGGAAAGGCGGGCCGCGTCTTCGGCAGTTACCTGGCTTTGCTGGTGACGATGAAGGGCCTCCCGATGACCTACAACCGCGATATGCAGGAGGATAAAGAGCCATTATTCGACGTGGTGAACCAGACGCTTGCCTGCCTGGAGATGGCGCGGGTGGTGGTGGATACGGTTGAACTGAAACCGCACCTGTCGCTGTCCGATGCCGAACGTAGTTGGGCGGTGGCGACGGATCTGGCCGACGCTCTGGCCCGTGACGGGGTCCCCTTTCATCAGGCGCACCAGTTGGTGGGAGAACTGGTGCGGGAAAGTATCAAGACCGACAGCGCACCATCGCAGTGGTCCGCCGAGAGGCTGGTGGCCTTCAAGCCGAAGTTCACTGCGGAAATGGTAAGACTGCTCGATCCCGCCGAAGGGTTGAAAACCCGTGAGATCCCCGGCGGGACGGGGCCGAAAACGGTCAAGGCGGCGTTACGGGCGGCGAAAACACGGCTCCGCGCGATGCGCGGGTAGGCTCGTATGCAGAAGCGGCACCGGCAGCAGGAGATACTCAAGCTGGTGCGCAGCCAGCACATCCACACGCAGGAGCAGTTGGCCGAATCTCTGCGGGCAGTGGGCGTAGAGACGACCCAGGTGACGCTCTCGAGGGACATTCGAGAGCTCGGGCTGGTGAAGACAACGCAGGGATATCAGCCGATCGGCTCCGCGCCCCCCGCGCCTGATGTGTTTGAGGTAGCGGCCGAATTTCTACTCGATATCCGTGTAGCCCGTAACCTGGTAGTGCTTAAGACGCCGCCCGGCAGCGCCAATTCGCTGGCCGTGGCGCTCGATCAGGCGAACTGGCCGGAGGTGGTTGGCACGATCGCCGGGGACGATACGATTCTGGTGATCGCGCCGGACGAAGAGGGCGCGGAGGTTTTCCGTAGAAAACTCTCAGGTAGTTGATTTTTGTCCGTCGTGCCCGAAGATACGGGCTTGCCGTACAAGGAAAGTCATACGCTCGGTTTCCGCGGTGGCGACCTCCCGGCCAAGAGGAGTGATCCGGAAGTAACGGCGCCGCTCGCCGGCACCGGAGGGATCGTCCGGACCGTCACACTCCCTGATGAGACCTTCACTGGCCATTCTCTTGAGTGCGGTATACAAAGTGCCGGGGCCGATCTTCGATTTCCCCTGAGTGCGGGTGATAATATCCTGCAAGATCGCATAGCCATGCCGCTCCGATTCGGCTAAGGCGATCAAGGTATGGAACCAAGCGGTGGGGAGCGGAAGAAATTGTTCGGGCGTGCGCTGCTTCATATATCGTTGCCGACGTCGCGGCAACGATTAACCGTTCCTCCCCATACGCTGGGTGTATTTGTGGCGGCGGGCTACGAACTTAGCCAGACCATATTCGCCGAGGTCTACGTTGCCGGCGATGGAGTCCCCGGCGGCTTTTCCCTGGAACTCATAGCCGATTCGCGTGCCCTCATAGCGGTGTGAACTGCGGAACCAAACCTCTTCACCGGCGACGGAACCGCGTAAGTCGCCGCGCAGGGTTTCGCCCTCATGGGTGCCGGCCAAGTCATCGCCTTTCTGTTCGAGCATCAGGCGGTGTTGGCCCTTTCCGGCGGCGTACTCGATTTCCACTTCCCACTGGCCGCTAACGTTGACAGCGGCGGGAGAGGGCTTAGGAGAATTTACAGCGGGCGGATGCGCCAGGACGGCGTGTATTTTCTCCGCGGCAATTTTGGCATCGCCGGGCATCATCATATAGGGCATGACGGTCAGCGAGCTGTTTTTCACACCCGTGCGCCGGGATCCGCTGGCTCCACCGAGGATGATGCGGGGGCTGCCGTCGAGCAGGATCTTCTCCGCCTCCTGGCCGGATAATCCCAGGGCTTCGCCGTCCCATTGGATGGAGAGCTGAGGCGCATTGTTGGACAGGCTATTCGGTTGCATCACCTTCGTGGTGACGCCCTTCACGCGAGTGACGCTTCGGGAGATGGTATCGAGCCAGCCTTCCCATTCTTTCCATTCGGCGTCATGGTCGCGCTTCATCCACATCTCGACGGCAGCGAGCATCCCCATGATCTCTTCCTTACCGGCTTTCATCGGACGGCCGAAGGTGTGATGCGGGGCGGAATGGATCCAAGCGGCTTTGATCAGGTCCTTGCGACCCAGTAACAGACCGGCAGCCTGGGGCCCGCGGAGGCATTTGCCGCCGGAATAAGCCACGAGGTCCGCTCCCGCTTGCAGATGGATGTTCGGAACCTTCAAGCGCTCGGCGGCGGCGTCCACCAATACCGGGACGCCTTTCTCTTTGGCGATCGGGGCCAGAACCTGCAGTCCGAGGGGGCCGCGGTCACCGGGGCCGGCAAGCACCATCACCATCGCGGTGCGATCGTTAAATGCCTTGCGATAATCCTCAATGGTATTTACATCGACGAACCGGGTACCCACTCCGCGTACGGCTTGATCGTACACATTGCGTGAATACGCGGGAGCGATGACTTCATTTTTCATGCCATGGGTATTGGGCAGCCGCTGCATTTTTTCGGGGTCGGCTCCGGTGACGCATGCGGCGGTGGCATTGGCGAGAGCGGCGGCGCAACCATTGGACACCATTCCCGATTCGGCCTGGGTCAATTCGGCGAGACGCTTCCCGACACCTTCCATGAGTTCATCGAGGTGGACATAATGGCGGGATGCCGCTTCCATGGCCGCTTTCACCTCGGGGAGGGTCTGGGAGCCCGAAATGATCGTGTAGGTACCCTTGCAGTTGATTAGCGGCCTTACGCCGATCGACTCGTAAATATCGGGACCGATGCGCAGCGAGCCTGCGAAGAGACGTCCCGAGAATGAACTGAGGGCGGCCAGAAGAGAACCGCTCTGAAACAAGTCGCGACGGCTGAAGAAACTTGAAATCATGACACTCCGATGCTACCGTGCCAGGGGCACGAGTTCAAGGACCTCAATTGCTCAGGGCCTTTGGGTTTGGTTTGTTTTGGACGGATAAACAGTTTCGCCGATTCTGAAAAAGTGTTCGGATTTGTTCGGTGGGCAGATTATCCGTCTTCGGGGGCGGGGTGCGTGGTTGGTTTGCGGGACTTCGCCGTGCGGGGCTTTGGGGGTGGTTCGGCCAGTTTTCGCAGGGCGGCCAGAGCGTTGATCGCCTCGCGGAAGAGCCGGGCAAGGAGTAGCTCCAGATTGAGCAGATCCTTGATCTTCTTTCTCATGCATGCCAGGGAGAAGGTGTTGCGGCCGGCATCGTCGATTCCGGGCCAGGCTTTGATGAGGAGTGAGGGGGTGATGATGCGCTGGAACATCTGCAGGCGGGATTCGTAGAGGGCGATTCTCTGCTGGCGCCAGGATAGAGAGGCCAGTCTGTCTACGAGGGACTGTTCGTAGGGGCAGGCTGGTTTCAGCCACTTCCGTAGGCTATCGACGAGGGCGTGGTAGGTTGCTGTGTCCTCGCCTTGAAGGAGGATATCGGGATAAACGGCAGGCTGGGAGTTGCTCATGCTGCGGTCAGGTTAGCGCCGGGGATTCGGGCCGTTGCTTGAATCGACTCCCATTTATTGATAATAGGCCAGATATTAGGTTCTATTTATTGTGAATGGCCATTGAGGCGGCGTTTTACGAGGTCTACGGTCAGGCCGGGTTCGGGAATGCGCAGTACTTCGAAGCCCGCGGCGCGTCCGCTGTGTTCGCCGGCTTCGCTGTCCTCGACTACGAGGATACGGGTAGTCTGCAACATGTTCGCGGCTTTGAGATAGGGCTCGGGATCGGGTTTGTGACGGGTCACATCTTCCCCGAAGACGGCTACTTCGAAGCAGCTTAGAATGCCGCCGGCGGCGAGAACGGGCTCTACTTCGGTACGGCGGCTGGACGATACGACTCCCAGGCGGTAGCCGGCAAGACCTGTGATAAAGTCGATCACTCCCGATGAGAAAGGTAAACGGGCTCGCATCTGCTTCTCAAACAGGGCTGTTTTAGAGGGATAGAGTGCGTATACTTCTTCGACGGTACGGGGACAGGAAGCCAGCCCGACCAGCGCTTCGGCCATTTTACGATCGGAAACGCCGATGAAGTGCTGGTGATAGTGGTCCCATTCGAGGTTGATACTCAGGGGTGTGAGGACCTGGCGCCAGCAGGCAAAGTGAATCGGCTCGCTGTCCACCAGTACGCCGTCAAAATCGAACAGGATGGCTTCGAAAGGCGCTTCCATTCGATTACCGGATGAACTGGACGGACTGGATCATTTTTTCGAAGAGAGGCTGTGCTTTTGTATATTCGCTTTCGGGAGCGACGAGCACCATGTGAAACAAGCCGCCAGGATGTTCCGCCGTGATGACCGCGTCCACTTCCTTTTGACCCTGATAGGGCGAGGCGGAATAGAAGATGGTCAACAGGGCGGGGGCGCCGGAAATCTGGAAGCGTTTGGTCTGTTCGCGGCCGCGCTGGAGGGAACGGTTCGTCTTACTCATGGTATCGAGGTAAAGCTGGGTGTCGCGATCCAGGTCTACTTTATCGCGGGTGGGAGATACTCCGAGGATAGCTCCGAAGGCGATTTCGGCATTGCCGTTTGACTCGGCGATGCCTTCGCGGGAGGCGACGGTGATTTCCGTGGCCGCGCGCTGCTCGAAGACTTCCCAGTTCGCCGGGTAATGGAAGGACAAACCGCGCCCCTGATGCTGCTTCCATTGACCATTGGGGCGGCCTGCGCCGGTATCGGAGGAGTTGCGGAAATCGGTGTTTGCCTTGCGGGGGGCGGGCATGCCCTGAATTACTCCCTGAATGCGCTTTAGCTCGGAGGCATCTCCGAGCGAATAGCCTCGGGCGGGGAGCAGGCGCGCCTCGGCGGAAACGGCGCGGACGCGATTTCCGGGACTCGGATGGTCACTCAGGAACTGGATGGCGGTGCGGCCTGAGCGTTTCTCCTGAACTTCCAGCTTTTCAAAGAAATGGGCCATTTCGACGGGATTATAGCCGGCATTCGCCATCATGCGGGTGCCGAGGAGATCGGCTTCGGTCTCGGCGGTTCGCGAGAACTTCAACAACATGGAGTTGGCGCCGAGGCCGACCCCGATCTGGGTGAGCTGGCCCATGATTCCGTCGCCGACGAGCATGCTTCCGAGACCGGCCAGCACTTGGAGGGTCTTCGCTTTGGTGACTTGGGATGTGCCGTGGCGCAGGGAGACGTGGGCGATTTCATGAGCGAGGACGCCAGCCATCTGCGCTTCATTGTCCGCGGAAAGGATCAGTCCGGTATGGACGAATGTGGGGCCGCCGGGGAGGGCGAAGGCATTGATGGATTTGTCGTAGACGACTTTGAACGTATAGGGAAATTTGCCTGCCTCAGGCTGGACGGCGAGCTTCCTACCGATTCGGTTGACATATTCGGTGAGATCGCGGTTATCGACGACGGCCACCTTCTTTTCGATTTGGGCGGCGGTTTCACGGCCGAGTTGCACGTCCTGTTCGGGGGAGAACAGATTCCAGCCGGGCTTGATGGGCCTCGGCTGCGCGCCTAAAGCGGCGGCGAGCAGGAGCGCACCGGCCGCGGTTCGTCTGATCCTT
This sequence comes from Bryobacteraceae bacterium, assembly GCA_035526195.1. GTDB lineage: Bacteria > Acidobacteriota > Terriglobia > Bryobacterales > Bryobacteraceae > CADEFT01. Next base: position 2,235 of record DATLCW010000385.1, on the reverse strand, counting down.
ATCATTGAGAACGCATCCAGTTATAATAATCTCATGTTGAAGCCCACCGAGAAAATCTGGCACAACGGTACGTTCATCCCGTGGGACGATGCGAAAATTCATGTTCTGTCGCACGTGGTGAGCTATGCCAGCTCCGTCTTTGAAGGGATCCGGTGTTATAACACCCCGTCGGGTCCGGCGTTATTCCGGCTTAGGGATCACGTAAGAAGGTTGGCGGATTCGGCCAAGATTTACCGCATGGATCTCCCCTTCAGCATCGAGGCGATGCAGGAGGCGACGGCGGAGCTGGTGCGGGTGAACAAGTTGGAGTCGTGCTATGTGCGGCCGATCGCGATGCGCGGCTACGGAGAGATGGGCGTACTGGGAATCAAGAACCCGACCGAGGTTTATATCGCGTGTTGGGAGTGGGGCAAGTATCTCGGGGACGAGGCGCTGGCGAGCGGCGTGGATGTGTGCATTTCGAGCTGGAAACGCATTGCTCCGAACACGCTGCCCGCATTGGCGAAGGCCGCGAGCAACTACATGAACTCGCAATTGATCCGGATGGAAGCGAATATTAACGGCTATGCGGAGGGGATCGCGCTGGATGAGGCGGGGTACGTAAGCGAGGGGTCGGGCGAGAACATTTTCGTGATTCGGGATGGGAAGATCCATACGCCTCCGCTGGGGGCGTCGGTACTGCCTGGGATCACGCGGGATTCGGTGATCTCGCTGGCACGGCGGCTCGGGTTTCCGCTGGTGGAGACGATTATCCCGCGGGAGATGCTGTACATCGCGGATGAGGTGTTTTTTACCGGCACGGCGGTGGAGATCACGCCGATCCGCTCGGTGGACCGGGTACAGGTGGGCAATGGACGGCGGGGGCCGATCACGGAAGTGCTGCAGAAGGAATTTTTCGCGATCGTGAATGGAAGTTCGCCGGACCGGGAGGCGTGGCTGACCCCGGTGTTTGCGCCGGTGGCGAAGGTCTGAGGTAGGGGGGCGGGCCTCCAACCTAGCGGCGTTCTACTGGTATCTCTTTCGGCAATCAGTTGCCCGTAACCGGGAACTCACTACTGCGGGTGAGTGCCGCGCCGGAAAACAGCGGCGCGATTCAACGGCAAGGTGAAGCAAATAGCGGCGGCACCTCATATCGACTGATGATCCCGGCTGAAATTTAGGCTGCCCAAAATCCGCGCCGAACCGGTGTCGGAATCTCTGAGGACCGGCCTTACTGAAGCTGACATAGACTCGCAAGCACGACGCGGTTCGGCAGGCTGCGCGGACCGTTTTGGTAGACGCTGCGCGACAAGGCGGGATCGATCGTCAAAGGGCATTGGGCTATGATGGATGCAAATGAGACAGGCGGTGGTTTTTAAAGGCGAAGGCGGGCAGTGGGTGGCCGAATGCTTGAGCCTGCCGGGCTGTGTGAGCCAGGGGCGAACGCGGGAAGAAGCTGTGAGCCATATTCGGGAAGCGATTCAACTCTACGTCCAGGTGTTGGAGGAAGATCACTTGCCCGTTCCTGAAGAGCGATTCGATACGCTGCTGATCGCTGTGTGAGCAAACTTCCGAGCGTTTCCGGCCGTGATTGCGCAAGGGAGTTGGCGAAGGTTGGCTTTCGATTGCGCCGGCAGCAAGGCAGCCACATGGTGCTTCGCCGGGACGAACCTATTGCTCAGGCGGTTGTGCCGGATCACAAGGATTTGGATCGCGGGCCTTGCGAGCGATCCTTCGTGGCGCCGGAATTGCGGTAGTGGTTCAGTTTATTTGCCCTGGAGCTAGTTCTGTGTTTTCCGTGTCGTGATGCGGGCGCATTCTTGGGAACTGCGATAGCGAGTCGCGGAATTGCTGTATTTCATCGTTCAGGTCTAAGCCACTGTATCTGGAATCAGCCCGAACGCAATAAACACAACCCCGATCTTGATTGCGATCGTGGTTTGGCTTGGTTGCATGTGGCATACCCGAGCGGCCACGCGATCCAAACCTCCTGGCGCGATCCGTGATTGAAGATCTCATCGGGGAGAAGATGGATGGCACGCCATTAGAGAAACCGACCGTGGACACTCGCAATCAGGCCGCGCTTGCTCTCTCTAAGCCCGGCGCTGCCAAGAGGGGAAAGGCTAGAGCCGAAGCGCTATCTCCCAGGAAGCGTTCCGTGATCGCTAAGAAGGCTGCTCAGGCTCGCTGGGCAAAATAGGGTTTCCGTCTTTATCGAACAGTTCTGTTTGGATCTGGACGATGATTGGGTCCTCG
>DATLCW010000384.1:0-11072 GCA_035526195.1 Bryobacteraceae bacterium | reverse complement strand
TCATGGTACGGACTCTAGGCCAGGCGGTGGCGGCGCGCATTGCCGTGGTCCCCGGAACGCCGCTGAAGAACTATCCCGCGCTCAAAGCAAATAACTTCATCGATGAGCTGGCCGGCGCCAAGCTGCGTCAACTGAACATTCTTCCCTCCGCCCCGGCGGACGACCGCACCTTCCTTCGCCGCGTCTACCTCGACACCATTGGAATCCTGCCGTCGCTCGGGGAGCAGGAGGCGTTTCTCCGCAATCCGGATCGGAGCAAGCTGATCGATCAACTCCTCGCGCGGCCGGAATTCGCCGAACTGTGGGCCACCCGCTTCGCCGACCTGTTCCGGGTGGGGCTGCTCGACCAGGGCGCCAAGGGTGGCCGGCTGATGTACAACTGGCTGCGGAAGGCGATGCTCGAGGACAAACCCTACGACCGGTTCGCGACCGAACTCATCACCGCCAGCGGCAACCTGTTTTATAACCCGGCGTCGAATTTTTACTACATCACGGAGCGCTCCGAGCCGGAGAATCTCGCCACCAACATCAGCCAGATCTTTCTGGGCGTGCGGCTGGAATGCGCCCGCTGCCACAACCATCCGTGGGAAAAGTGGACTCAGGACGACTTCTGGGGCTTCGCTTCTTTCTTCGGCCGCATGGATGTGAAGGATACCTATAAAGGCGACGAGAGCCAGATCCTGCTCAAGGATCGCGGTGAGGTGATCCATCCGAAGACGAAGAAGCCGGTGCAGCCGAAATATCTCGACGGCCCCACGGCGGTGGAAGGTCCCGACGACGATATTCGGGAAGACCTGGCCCGCTGGATCACCGCACCGGGAAATCCGTGGTTCGGCCGCGCCATCATGAACCGGGTGTGGAAGCATTACATGGGCCGGGGGCTGGTGGAACCGGTGGACGATTTCCGCGTCACCAATCCGCCCACGAATCAGGCGCTGCTCGACGCACTGGCGCGCGACTTTAGCGGGAACGGTTACAGTCTGCGCCACAGTGCCCGCCGGATCCTCAATTCCGCGATGTACCAGTTATCCAGCGAAGCCAATGACTCCAACCGCGGGGATACGCTCAACTATTCCCGCTACTATTTGAAACGGCTGATGGCCGAGCAATTGATGGATGCCATCGTGACCGTCACCGGCGTGCCGGAGAAGTACCCCGGCTTCCGGCCGGGCACGCGGGCGATGACAATTCCCCAAGGCGCCCCCACTTACTTTCTCAAGACCTTCGGCCGTATGCCGGACCGCGAGAAAATCTGCGAGCGCGACGATCAGCCGGATATCGCCCAGGCAATGCACCTGATCAGCGGGGAAACGATCCAGAAAAAACTCACCGCCGAGCGTGGCACCCTGGATCGCTGGATGGCGGATTCCTCGCTGACGGATGAAGAGATCATACGGCGCCTCTTCCGCGCCACGCTCGTTCGCGAGCCCGAGCCGCGGGAACTGGCGAAGGCCATGCTAGCGGTGCCGGGAGGCCGGCGCCAGGCTTTTGAAGACACGCTGTGGGCATTGTTCAACTCGAAAGAATTTCTGCACAACCATTGAGGCGCCACCGTAGCTCTTATGCATCTCAGACTATTGTTTTCCGGGGCGGCACTATTCCTGGGCTTTCTGTTAAAGGTGACGGAGGCGCGCGTCGTTCAGCTCCGGGTGGATCGGCGTGAAGTGGTTCTCAACGGGAAAAGCTGGGGGCTGGCAGGTCCCTACGAGAAGTTGTCGGGGAAAGTCGAGTTCGCGGTCGATCCGTCGGCAGCGCTCAACACGGCCATCGTCGATATCGGCCTGGCGCCACGCAACCAGCGCGGCGAGGTGGAGTTTTCGGCGGATTTCTACTTACTCAAACCCGTGGACTCTACGCGTGGAAACGGCCGCCTGTTCTACGAAGTCGGCAACCGGGGAAGCAAAGGCATCCTGCGCACATTCCAGTTGGCGGAGACGAGTACCGACCCAAAGACTGCCGCCGAGTTTGGTAATGGCGATCTGATGACGCAGGGATATTCGCTGCTCTGGATGGGCTGGCAGTGGGATGTTCCCGAAGGCCGTATGCGCATGGAAATGCCCATCGCGACGGATCATGGCAAGCCAATCAGCGGCCTGATACGCGGCAATTTCGTGCTCGACGCGCCCGCGGCCACCGCTCCGCTGGCGGACCGCGGCCACCAGGCGTACGTTGTCGAGAAGCCGGATAGTCCCGATCATCTGATGACGGTTCGCGACCGGCCGCTCGATCCGGCGCAGCGCATTCCCCGAGAGAAGTGGCGCTTCGTCAATGATTCCAGCGTGGCGCTCGACGGTGGCTTTCAGCCAGGCCGTATCTACGATGTGATTTACCGCACCAGCGGGCCACGCGTCATTGGCTGCGGCTTTGCGGGCACGCGCGATCTGCTCAGTTTCCTCAAGTACACGAAATCCGAGCTCAACCCCCTGCGCGGCATACGGTTCGTATACGGTACGGGCGGCTCGCAGAGCGGGCGTTTCCTGCGGCATTTTCTCTATCAGGGCTTCAACGAGGATGAACAGGGACGGCGTGTGTTTGACGGAGTGATCGACGATGTGGGCGGTGCCGGACGCGGATCTTTTAATCATCGTTTCGCGCAGGCATCGCGGGATGCGGAACAGTTCCTCAACATTTTCTATCCCGTCGATATGTTCCCGTTCACCGACGGGCCCCAGACCGATCCCGAGACAGGGCAGACGGATGGACTGCTGACGCGCGCCGAAGCACGCCACGTGGCTCCCAAAATCTTCCACATACTTAGCAACTCCGAATATTTCAACCGCGCCGGATCTCTCATCCATACCGATCCGGCTGGCCGGCGCGACGCTGAGGTTCCGGCCAATGTACGCATCTATCTTGTTTCTTCCGTCCCCCACTACTATGGCCCCTTCCCGCCCGTCCCGCCGGAAATCATGGCCGCTCCTCTGAATCCGCTGATGCGCCGGCCCGTACTTCGCGCGCTGCTGCCGGCGATGGATGCCTGGGTGGTGGAAGGAACGCCGCCGCCCGCCAGCCGTTACCCGCGTATCTCCGATGGAACTCTCACCGCTCCCGCGCGGGCCGGCTGGCCGAAGATTCCCGGCGTTTCGCTGCCGCCGCCCATGCTGATCACCTACCGGCTCGACTTCGGCCCGGATTGGAGCCGGGGCATCGTCGCTTTCGAGCCGCCGCGTGTGGGCAAGCCTTTCGTGGGTCTGGTACCGGCGGTCGACCAGGACGGGCATGACCGCGCCGGTATCCGGCTCCCGGCGATCCAGGTCCCTATCGCCACTTATGCGGGCTGGAATTACCGTGCTCCCAGCGCCGGCTCCCCCGATCAGCTTTCCGGCGAAGCGGGCTCGTTCCATCCCTTTGCGCGGACCCGCGCCGGGCGCGCCGCGGGCGATTCCAGGCTTTCTCTGGAGGAGCGTTATAGCAGCCGCGAGCAGTATCTGGGAAAGGTAGCGTCCGCCGCGCGCCAATTGATCGCCGATCGATTTATGCTGGCGCAGGATCTTCGCGGCGCCATCGATGAAGCACTGATTCAGTACGACTGGGCTGTTCGTCCCAACCGGCCGTGATCTGACTTTCTGCCGGAGGATGAGAACACGCTAAACGGCAAACGGATCCTCGATTCGGAGTTTTGCAGGTCAACGCGGCGCAGGCTGCTATCGAACCGGAACCCCAATAGCTCCGGCCAACTACCACTTTCATTCCAGTAGTAGTAGTACTAAGTAGGGCTAAGGTATATAGTTTGAAAAGACTTGCGCGAAACAAAATCCTCTGACATCTCTCTAACTAGCACGGAAGGTTGCTCGGTCTGGGTTTTGCCTGGTTTAACGAGGAATCTGCTGGTAAGCCACGTAAAAGGCGACGGCGTAAATCGGAGGCACCGTCGCCTGTGGCTGACTCCCGGCCGCCCGCGACCTCGGAGTCCAGTCACCTTCTTCCGCCAAGGAATGCTGCATTATTTCCCTTGCTTCCTGGGAGAATGCTTGTCCATTTCCGACTGAACGGTGCAAGAAGTTGATAGCATCGTTCCTATGTCCCGTTATATTGCAGCCATCGCCGCCATCGCCGCGGTCGCATTCGCGCAGGAATCCCCCGGCGGTCCCGCTCTCCCGGCTTGGAATGTGCTCTACGGCGCGAGTGAGTTCCGCGGCGCACACACGATGTTTTCCGCTTACCTCGCGAAACTGCGCGACGAGGAGCAGGCACGCCGGTCGAAGTTGATCGCAGGTCTTTCCTCGACAGCGGAGGTCCGCCAATACCAAGCCGAGACACGGGCGAAACTTCGCGCCGCGCTCGGCGGTCTGCCCCAGCGGACCCCGCTCAACGTCAGCGTCACCGGCACGCTCGAACGTGAGGGCTACCGGGTTGAGAAGGTGATCTACGAAAGCCGTCCGCACTACTACGTCACCGGCAACGTATATGTTCCGCGCAACGGTACGGCTCCGTACCCGGCGGTGCTGGCGCCGGTCGGGCACTGGGGCACGGGCAAGACCTTCGAGGAATATCAGCGGTTAGGGATCTATCTGGCCCGGCGCGGCTACATTGTGCTTGTCTACGATGCCGCCGGGCAAGGCGAGCGGCGAGAGTACTTCAACCCAGTGCTCGGCCGCGCACTCATCGATCCCGGCGGGTCGCATTGGTTCGTCACGCTGGAGCATGGCTATGCGGGAGCGCAGGCGATTCTGACCGGCGGCAACTACGCCTCCTACCTCGTTTGGGACGGCATCCGCGGGCTGGACTATCTTTCGGGGCGCAAAGATGTCGACAAGGAGCGTCTAGCTTGCACGGGAACGTCGGGAGGGGGTCTTCAGACAGAGTTACTTTCCGCGATCGACGAACGCATCAAAGTCTCGATCCCGGTCTGCTACGGAGGCTGCAATCCCGACAATCCAACCCGGCCCGGTCTCACCATGGCGGATATCGATGCGCTGATCGCACCCCGCCCGCTGCTCATGATTGAAGCCACGGGAGATCCTCGCCCGGGCGTGACCAGCAAGCACGAACGCCATCGCGAATTGGAGCACGTGTACAAAGTGTCCGGCGAGGGAGACAAGACGCGCTTCATCATCGTCGATGGCCCGCATGGCTATGTTCCGGACATGCACAAGGCCGCCTACTCGTGGCTCCAGCGCTGGTTTTCCGGTAAAGCGGTGAAAGAGGCGGAGCTGAACGAACCCATTACCGCCGTGGAGCCAGCCGGGAACCTGCACGCCACCCCGTCGGGTGAAGTGTCGATGTCACTAGGCGGAGAGACGGTGGCCTCGCTGAACCGCGCCCACGCCGCTCAGCTTGCTTCGAACAGGAAGCCGGACGCCGATATAAAAGAGGCGATTCGCGCCAAACTGGGGCTCGGACGTCCGGAGCCGGCGCACCCGCCCCGCAGTCTGGGCCGCGTCGATCGCGGGTCGTACGTGCTCGAGAAGATCGTCTACTCGAGCGAGCCCGGCATCTATGTGCCTTCGGTATTGTTGCTGCCCAAAAGCGCGGCGGCGCACCCCGCCGTTATCTTCGTCAACGAAGATGGTAAGGCTGAGCCGGGGTTCGTCGATCGGTATCTGGAGCCTCTGGTGAAAGCTGGAATCGTTGTCTTCTCGATCGACCCTCGTGGAATGGGAGAAACCGATCCCGACGCGCCGAGGGCGTCTAAGCCAACCGATTACAAAAAATTCGTACACGATGCGGAATCGGGATTTTTCCATGATTCGCTACGCGTAGGCAAGACGGTGGTCGGGATGCGGACAGTTGACGCGATGGCCGGCGTCAGCTATCTAGCCAGCAGACCGGAAGTGGATCCCAAACGCATCGCGGCGGCAGGCCACGGAATGGGCGGGCTGATCGTTCTCTTCGCCGCGGCTTTCGACGATCGGATCCGCTCGGTTGCATCGACCGGAGCGCTGGTTTCCTATTCCGCCATAGCCGAGAGCAACCTTTATTCGCACCGCTTCGGTGCATTCGGTCCAGGGTTCCTTACGGCGTTTGACCTGCCGGAGGTGGCATCGCTGATCGCGCCCAGGCCGCTGTTGATCCACAATGCCGTGGATGCGCTGCATCGGGTGCTCGACCCGGAGGCGGTGAAGCAGGCGTATCGCGCCACGGCGAGCGTGTACAGGACGGCTGGGCAAGCGGATCGCTTTCAGGTCCAGCATGAGACAACGCCGGACCGAATATTGCGGCGATATCAAGCAGAGTTCTCGCGCCACAACTGATGTGCCGGAGCGGCCGGCCAGCCGGACTTCGCCGCGGTACAGCCGCAAACTCATAGCCGGCAATGTGCTCGCGCCAGAACGTACACTGTTAAGTTCGAATTGCTCGGCGAACTACCATTGCCTGGAGGGAATCGTTAAGCCTCGTGAATCGCTTTGCTATGACACATCTCGACGCCATCCTATCTGCCGACTTTCTGAACGAGAACGGAGCACCAATCTTTCCCGACATCTCCATCGATACGATTACGAGATGGCCGCGGATCCGGCATCGCTTCCTGGACCGTTACTCGCCGGAGTATGAGCCCGATCAACTGCGCGATAGCGACGTGTTGCTTTCGCTGAAGCCAAAGGTAACCGCCAAATCGCTCGAAGGGGTGACGCGCCTGTGCGCAATCGGCCGTTTCGGTGTAGGCTACGATAACGTCGACCTGGCGGCGTGCACCGAACACGATATTGCGGTCTATATCACCCGCCAGGCCGTAGTGCGGCCCGTGGCCTCTTCCGTCGTGCTGTTGGTGCTCGCCGCTTCACACAATCTGGTATGGAAGGACCGGCTTGTCCGCCGGGGCGACTGGCTGGCCAGTACGCGAGTGCTCGGGCAGGAGCCTCGCGGGCGGATCCTCGGCACAGTCGGCTTGGGCAACATCGCCCGCGAGACTTTGAAACTCTTGCGGCCTTTTGAATTCGCACGGTTTCTCGCCTTCGATCCGTGGGTCACCCCGGAGACGGCGGACAACATCGGCGTGACGCTCACGTCCCTCGAAGAATTGTTCGCAAACAGCGACTATGTGTTGATCAATTGCCCTTTGACGTCCGAAACTCGCGGGCTCATCGGCGCATCGCTCCTCCGGCTGATGAAGAAGGACGCAGTCTTGGTGAATACCGCGCGCGGCCCGATCGTCGATGAGGTTGCCCTGACCCGGATTCTCTCCGAGGGAGCGATCCGGTGCGCCGCTCTCGATGTGTTCGAGCAGGAGCCGCTCTCCCCTGAGTCACCGCTCATCGGGTTGGAAAACACGATCCTCACTTCGCACTCTCTCTGCTGGACTCGCGAGCTTTTCCGGGACATGGGTAGGGAGGCGTTCGAGGGCGTGGTTGCGATCATGAACGGCGAACCACCCGCCAACGTCGTGAATCAGGCAGTCCTGGAGCGCCCGGGATTTCGCCGCAAACTCGAGCGGCTGGCTGCGCAATGAGGCAAACATGCAAACGATGAAGCAGAAGTTGCAGGCGGGAGAGACTGTTTTTGGCCAGATGATTCTTGAGCTGTTCACGCCGGGAATAGCTCCGATGCTGCACAACGCCGGCCTCGATTTCGTGATCTACGATATGGAGCATGGCCGCTGCGGCTATGAGTTGTTGAGCCAGATGGTCACCTCCTGCCGCGGGACAAGACTCACGCCGATCGCTAGAGTGCCCGACGTCTACGCCCATCCGATTGCGCGTCTTCTCGACATTGGCGCGAGAGGTGTCATGATCCCGAGGCTCGACACCGCGGAGCAGATGCAGGATGCTGTCGCCCAGTTGAAGTACGCTCCCAGCGGCCGGCGGGGCGTTGCGCTCGGGCTGGCGCATGACCATTTCCACCCCCGTGGAGCACCTTACTTTGAGGAGGCCAACCAGGAGACGGTAGTCATCGCGATCATTGAAACACCCAAGGCCCTCGAAAACCTTGACGCGATTGTGGCGACGCCAGGACTCGACGTCGCCTGGATGGGCCATTATGACTTGACCGTGTCACTTGGGATTCCCGCGCAGTTCGACCATCCGGTATTTCTGAATGCGATGGACTCACTGGTTGCCGCGTGCCGGAAGCATGGCGTCGCGGCCGGCTTCCTTCCAGCGAACGCTCCAGACATGGTGCATTGGCTATCCAAAGGATTCCGTGCCATCAGTCTCGGGACCGATGCCGGTGTCTATTCGCGTGGTGTCACCGAGTTTCGTAAAGCAGCCGGCTAACCCTTTCAAGTGGAGGCAGCGAATGCGAGCCATCTGGATCCTGATTTTCTCTGTAGCTGCATCCGCCCAGCAGCCGGAACGTAACCTGATCTACCTTTCGCCGCGGAGCCAGGCTCCCGCGCTGAAGATGGACATCATCAAGCCGGAAGGCAGCGGACCTTTTCCGGTGGTGATGCTGATTCATGGCGGCGGGTTCGAGAAGGGATCGCAGCAGGACATGAATCCGGTGGCCGAGGAACTCCGCCGGGCGGGCCTTGCAAGCGCGCTCGTGAGTTACCGGTTGATTCCGCGATTCCAGTATCCGGCGCAAATCCACGATCTGAAGGCGGCGGTTCGGTACCTGCGTGCCAATGCGGCGCGCCTCTCGCTCCAGTCAGAACGGATCTGCGCGCTGGGCGAAGAAGCGGGTGGGACACTCGCGCTGTTTCTTGGTTTGACACGCGGCATTGCAAGATTCGAAGGGCGCCCCGAGTATCGGGAGTTTTCGAGTGCCGTGGACTGCGTGGTCAGTCTCAATCCGATGACCAACATTGTGCCCGCATTTGTTGGCGTGGATCGCGCCGTGCCGGAAGCGAATCCGATGCACTGGGTGACGCCCGATGCTGCGCCTGTGTTGTCGATTGGCGCGTCCGACGCGATGCTGCTGGCCGGGCGTCTCAAGTCCGCCGGGGTCGAGGCCACCGTAATGGGCCCCCAAGGCAAGCGGTTGCCACCCGAGGCGATGAAGTTCCTGCAGCATCACCTCAAACCCGCGCCCGACCGGTGGACTGTGCTGCTGAGTGATCATGGTCCGGCGGCCGAACTGGTGGCGATGGGCTGGCCTTCCGGCAAAGTTCTGTGGCGCGTGGCGAATGGCGCCGGGCTGGACGTTCACGCGCTCCCGAATGGTCACGTGCTCTTTACCAAACATACCGCCCATAAAGTAGTGGAGATTGACGGCAATCAGAAGGAAGTCTGGAGTGCCGGCTCCGAGGTTGGCTTAGTGACGCCGTACAGCGTGCGGCGTTTGCCGAACGGAAACACTCTGGTTGGCGATGCACAAGGGGCCCGGGTGCTTGAGTTCACTTCACAGAAATCGGTTGCCTGGAAGTGGGAGAAGCCTGAAATGGCGGACTTGTGGCCGCGCATGTCACGGCCCACTCAGGCCGGCACCACGCTGATCACATTTCAAAAGGGTGGAGCAGTATTCGAAGTGAACCGAGCAGGAAAGACGGTATGGGAGTACAAGATCGATCCGAAGCGTCTTCCTTATCAGGCGCTGCGCCTGGCGAACGGCAACACCCTGATCGGACTTGTCGATCCGGGCGAGGTGATCGAAGTGGACACCAGCGGCAACGTTGTACGCAGTATCGGAGGCGGCAAGAACGCGCTTCGTTTCGGTTGGATCGCTGGGATTGATCTACTGCCATCGGGTGGACTTATGATCGCGGACTTCACCTCGCGGCGCGTGGTTGAGGTGGACGCGGCAGGGAAACTGGTGCACGAACTTCGCGATGTTCCGTGGGCGGTCGCCAGCATCGCCGTGATGCCGGCAAAGCGTTGATGCCGCAGGTGCCATCCCGCAGGCGCTGGTTCATGATCGCGATGGTCTTTCTGGCCACCGTGATCAACTATCTTGACCGGCAAACTCTCTCAGTCCTCGCGCCGGTTCTCCGCGAAGAGTTCGGAATGTCGAACGTCGACTACTCGCGGATCGTGTCTGCATTCATGGTTGCGTATACGATCATGAACGGTGTTTCCGGCCCGCTGATCGATCGCATTGGAACCCGCCTCGGTTATGCGCTCTGTGTCGCGTGGTGGTCCGCATCGTCGATCCTGCAGGCGTTTGCCGTCAACGCCTGGACCCTCGGCGCCACTCGATTCCTCCTCGGCATGGGCGAGGCAGGCAACTGGCCGGCCGGAATCCGCGTGGTTGCCGAATGGTTCCCCGCGCGCGAACGTTCGCTCGCCTCGGGAATCTTCAACAGCGGATCCTCCATTGGCGCTCTGATCGCGACGCCGCTCGTGGTATTCCTTTCGCTACAATTCGGCTGGCGCACGGCATTCATCGCGGTCGGGCTCACTGGTTTTGCATGGCTGATCCTGTGGTGGAGTTGCTACGAAACGCCGCTCTCGCCGGATGCACCAAAGGAAAAGCCGGTGCCTGTGCGCGCGCTTCTAGGCCTGCGGTTCATCCGCGGGTTCGCGGTGGTGAAATTGCTGATGGATCCTGTCTGGTACTTCTACATCTTTTGGTTCCCGGAGTATTTGAAAAACGGCAGACATCTGGATATGGCGGAAATTGGAAAGTATGGCTGGATTCCCTTCCTCGCCGCTGACGTGGGAAACCTGATCGGGGGCTGGTTCTGCGGATGGCTCCTGCAGCACGGCGTGACCGTAAACCGCGCCAGAAAAGGAACCGTGACTCTCGCCGCCTGCCTCATGACCAGCGCGATTCCAGCCGTGTTCGTCGCGAGTCCGTGGCATTCAATGGGGTACGTTTCGGTTGCCATGGCGGGATACACCGCCTGCAACGCCGTGCTACTTTCCATACCGGCCGACGTTCTTCCGCGATCCGCCCTTGCATCCACATGGGGACTGTGCAGCATGGGTTCCGGATTCGGAGGAATGGTTTTTGCTCTGGTTACGGGATGGCTGATTGACCATTACTCGTATGCGCCGGTCTTCTTGTTGTTCGGAATTCTCCCGCTTGCGTCAGCATTGGTGCTATGGCTGGGGACGGGTTCTCTCGACCGGAGAACATGGAATTCCGACTGATTTACGGCGGAAATGCGTCGGTGGGGGTGCGCGTCTCAAAAGTGATGACTAGGCGGCTACCTGATCGGCCCAAAAGTCTTCAAATTTGCCGCTGAGGCGGCAGCAGCGTAGGGCTATGATCTGGTTGGCACCTTCGACTGTCCAGAACATTCCAGACTGTTT